>NZ_NAJR01000010.1:0-181366 GCF_002196695.1 Shewanella sp. Shew256
ACAGTCCGCCGTTCTACCGACTGAACTACAGGGGAATCGTGTTAACGCAACAGCTTGATAATTAAGTGGCTCCCCTGACTGGACTTGAACCAGTGACATACGGATTAACAGTCCGCCGTTCTACCGACTGAACTACAGGGGAATCGTTAGTTACCTAACTGCATCCTCACTTTTATCGAGATTGAAATTTGGCTCCCCTGACTGGACTTGAACCAGTGACATACGGATTAACAGTCCGCCGTTCTACCGACTGAACTACAGGGGAATCGTTTCTCTTGTCTCGATGACTCGTTGAGAACGGAGCGCATAGTAAAACGCTCTGTGGGATGAGTCAACTCGAGTTACTAAAAAAAGTGTAATTATGCTGTTAAGTGCTCATCTAATGTGCATTGCGGTGTAGAAATCAGCATTTTGATGAAGAAATAACTTATGTTTTCGTAAGATAGCGTATGTAAACATCCAAACTCAGTTGGCTTTTATCCGCCGGTTAAAATCCCCAAAAGGCTTAATTGATTAAATTGACAGCAGTTATTGGGGTTAATGGTTAATTTGAAATTTCTAAAAGCTCGGTCTTAACTAGATAAATTGCAAATTCGTGGCAACGAAACGGAACTGTTGAGGTCGAATTGAGTATGCGGCATTCAATTTGACCTTTGTGCCGATGCAAAGCAATTGGTAAAGCGATAACCCAAGACACTTCACATTATCCCTATAGCGACAGATAGACGCCATTTTTAACAATATAGGTGGCATCGAAAACATCCCGAGAGGTGATAACTATGGCAATGAGTCGATTAGCGCAAGCGGAAGCCTTACTTCAGGAACCGTTGACCTTAGATGTACTGCGTCAATACCGCGAATTATCTATGCACTTAGATGATCCTGATTTTCAAAAAATCCAAGACTTAGCCGAAATTCTCTTTGTGGTTGCATCGGCGGATGAAGCACTATTTGCCGCCGCGCTGGCAGAGGACTTAATTTAGCGCAGCTATCTGCAGCGGTGATCAATCGGGAGAACGAGCCTTATATAAAGGCTTTATCCACATTAATACGTCGTGAATGGGTAAACGCTGTCATTTTATGCTGCAATGCCAAGGTTAAAGCCTAACAGTCGGACATATATCAGATTTTTCGAATGCTCGCAGCGGTAACAAGTAGTAACATTTATCAAATGTAATTAAATTACCAAAGCCGTCCATCAGCTGACTCTAGGGTGAAATACTCCTCAATCCCGCATGGTTTCTCACTTATTTCGACTTATCAACAAATTCTGTGGATAACCCTGTGAGTTGCGGCTTGAAACAGGCAGCAAAGCCTTGCCGTGCGGGCGATGGACTTAAATTGCACTATTTTGGCGATAAAAATATTAAGCCATATTTTTCAAATAGATAATAATTGCAAGTCTTATCTTTTTTGGACTCGATTTAGGTTGCAATTTTGTAAGCAAGTGAAAGTCAACTCTTGTGTATTAATTTGGCATTTCTCCTGAGTTTTAGGGCGTTTTATCGCCAATTTGAGCATTAAAACCTCGTGGTCAAAAAGTTTCACTTTCTGTCCATCAAACTGTCATTTACTTGAGCTAGTACAAATCTGTGCGCATGGTTTAAGAAGGATAACTGCTGGAGCTTAATGGACGACTTGATTAGAATGAGTCGACTAACCACAAGGATATGTTCGCGTGTCAGAATCTGTTTTTCAGCTTGAATCCCAATTCGCCCCCGCAGGGGATCAGCCCACGGCCATCGCCAAGTTGGTCGATGGCCTCGAATCTGGCCTAGCTTGTCAAACCCTTTTGGGGGTGACGGGCTCGGGTAAGACATTCACCATCGCTAATGTGATTGCCCAGCTTGGGCGCCCGACGATTATTATGGCGCCAAACAAGACACTGGCGGCGCAGCTTTATGGCGAGATGAAAGAGTTTTTCCCCAATAATGCAGTGGAATACTTCGTTTCCTATTACGACTATTACCAGCCAGAAGCCTACGTACCCGCATCGAACACCTTTATTGAAAAGGATGCATCGGTCAACGCCCATATCGAGCAAATGCGTCTCTCGGCCACGAAAGCACTGCTGGAGCGTAAGGATGTGGTCTTGATTGCCTCTGTATCGGCAATTTACGGCCTGGGCGATCCCGATTCCTACATGAAGATGCTCTTGCACCTACGCCAGGGCGATACCATGGGGCAGCGGGATATTCTTAAGCGCTTGAGCGAGTTGCAATATACTCGCAACGATCTCGAGTTGCAGCGCGGTACCTTCCGCGCCCGTGGTGAAGTCATCGATATTTTCCCCGCCGACTCCGATCGCTACGGTATTCGGGTCGAGCTGTTTGACGATGAAATTGAGCGTTTAAGCGAGTTTGACCCGTTAACGGGGCAGATAGTGAAGCGTATTGCGCGTACCACTGTGTATCCGAAAACCCACTATGTGACGCCGCGGGAAAAAATCCTCGAAGCGACCGAATCAATTAAGGAAGAGCTGCGCGAGCGTAAGCAGTATCTGCTCGACAACAATAAGTTGATTGAAGCGCAGCGGATCCACGAGCGGGTGCAATACGATATCGAGATGATGGTTGAGCTGGGCTATTGCTCCGGTATTGAAAACTACTCACGCTACTTGTCGGGTCGTGCACCGGGTGAGGGACCGCCAACCTTGCTCGATTATTTACCCGCCGATGGTTTGTTGATTATCGACGAGTCCCACGTCACTGTGCCGCAAATTGGTGCCATGTATAAGGGTGACCGCTCCCGTAAAACCACGCTTGTGGAATATGGCTTCCGTTTGCCTTCGGCGCTCGATAACCGGCCGCTGAAGTTTGAAGAGTTTGAGCAACTGATGCCGCAGACCATTTATGTGTCGGCAACACCAAACCCTTACGAGCTGGATAAGAGTGGCGGCGAGATTGTTGAGCAAGTCGTGCGGCCAACGGGTTTGCTCGATCCCGAGTTGGAAGTGCGCCCGGTCAGTATTCAAGTGGACGATCTACTCTCCGAGGTGGCCAAGCGAGTTGCCGTTAATGAGCGGGTGCTTGTCACCACCTTAACTAAGCGCATGTCGGAGGATTTAACCGAATACCTCGATGAACATGGCGTCAAAGTGCGTTATTTGCACTCGGACATCGATACCGTAGAGCGGGTGGAGATCATCCGCGATCTGCGCCTCGGTAAGTTTGATGTGCTGGTCGGCATCAACTTGCTGCGTGAAGGCTTAGACATGCCCGAAGTTTCCTTAGTCTGTATTCTCGATGCCGATAAGGAAGGCTTTTTACGTTCGGAGCGTTCGCTTATTCAGACCATTGGTCGCGCCGCGCGTAACGTCAATGGCAAGGTTATCCTCTATGCGGATAGGATCACTCAGTCGATGGCCAAGGCGATGGGCGAAACCGAGCGCCGCCGTGAGAAACAACACGCCTACAACCTTGAGCATGGCATAGTGCCAAAAGGCGTGGTCAAGCGCATTACCGACGTGATGGATGTGGACGATGGTAGAGACACTGAAAAGGGTTATCGCCAAGCGTCACTGGGCAAAGTGGCTGAACCTAAAGCCAAACGTTATCAAGCCGATGCGGCGCAGCTGAGCCATGATATCGACAAGCTCGAGAAGCAAATGCATGAGCATGCGCGTAACTTGGAGTTTGAACAGGCAGCAGCCCTGCGTGATGAAGTGAAACGTTTACGGGAGTTGCTGATCACCGCCTAACAAATTTGTGTCTTAGCTCGTTAGACGTAGGACTGCGATGCTAATCAAGCATATACCAAGGTTCACTACCTAATAAAAAGCCGCCAACATAACAATATGAGGCGGCTTTTATTGTATGGATTAATCAAAATAGTAGATATTAGCGCTGCGTTTCCTTGGCTAATCTAGGGCGTATTGACGTTTCGAGATTAGATTTTGTTCGTTCTGGCAAGCACATGCTCGCGAAACGAGGAATGATGTGTAGTTATTCTACTCAAATGACGAGTGACAAAGAGCAAGGGCTTGCCAGGCGAACCCTTCGGGCAGCATTTGGCTGGCATTTCTGCGCGTTATCGTCCGTTTATGTAGAATAACTACACTGCACGGACTTTGCCTTGCATAAAAGCCAGCCAAACTGCTGCAAAAATAACCCTGAAACGTCAACACGCCCTAGTTCGTTGGTACACAAACACCATAAGTGCGCAGACTAAGCCACAGATCAGGCCGACTAAATGCGCCTCGGTAGCAACGCGTGCACCAATCATGGCGGTCACATCATCACTGGCGCCATAGAACTGTTCATGGCCGACTTTAACTATCACGCCGAGTAGCAGCAAATAACCCGAGCGCAGATGACGGCGAATATCTTGCACCGCACCAAAGGTGAATAGACCGTGTAACATGCCGCTCAGTCCCACGTAACCTAATAGCTGCGGATAACCCAGATATAGACCAATGCCTTCAAACAGACAAAGCAGGATAAACAGCACGGTTAAGCCCTTGAGCCGGTAATGAAAGTGGTGCAAAAACAACACTACCCATAATCCTGCGAGGTTCATCAGCAGGTGCCAATGATTGGTATGCAGCAGATTGCCTGTGATCAGACGCCACCACTGGCCGTCACTGATGGCGCTGCGGCGATAGGCGAGCAGATTATCTATGCTCGGGGTAAAAAGCCCACCAACATACAAGAGCGCACAGAGCAGACTGACGATAAGCGCCAGCCAATAGGGGCCGAGTGTTTTTAACGTCACCAGTCTCACGCCTGCGGTTTACCCGTTTCAGTTGCCTTGTCGAGCGAGGCCATTACCTCTGCTTTATTTTGCAGGTAATCCTCTAAGCCCCGTTTGCGAAGATGGCAGGCTGGGCAGTCACCGCAACCATCGCCGACAATGCCGTTATAACAGGTCAGGGTATGGTGGCGAACTAAATCGAGTTGCTGGTATTTATCGGCCAGCGCCCAGGTTTGGGCCTTGTTCAGCCACATTAATGGGGTGATGATCTCAAGCTTTTTGTCCATGCCTTGCACCAGTGCCGATTCCATCGCGCGCACAAAGTCGTGACGACAGTCGGGATAACCCGAAAAATCAGTTTCGCAGACACCGGTAATAATCGCCTGGGCCCCTAATTGATAGGCGTAGATCCCTGCCAAAGTCAAAAACAGAATATTGCGGCCAGGCACAAAGGTATTGGGTAAGCCATTTTCCATTAATTCGTGGGACACGGGGATGGCATCGCGGGTGAGGGCAGAAATCGCTAACTCATTGAGTAAGCTCACATCCATAACCTTATGGCTAGTGATCTTTAAGCGCTTGGCGAGGGATTTAGCAACTTCAATTTCTTCACGGTGACGCTGACCATAATCGAAGGTGATCCCGTGGACTTCATCAAACTGAGTTAAGGCTTGAATAAGACAAGTCGTTGAGTCTTGTCCGCCACTGAAAACCACTACCACCTTTGAAACTGACGCTGCTGACATAGGATCCACTTAAATTGACACATAAAATAGGGCGTAAGTGTAACTCAGGCGCTAGGGCTTGCAAACTCTTTGCTGGCGTGTGGCGACGGGCATATCGCTCTTGGCATCACTCTGTCTGAGGCGGTAAAAACTTGCAGCTGCAGCTAAAATCCTCTATAAATGCCGCCCCAGAAAAACGGAACGCTAGCATGAATTACCCAGTCAACGAAGTCTTTGAAACCATTCAAGGTGAAGGTGTCTTTACCGGAGTGCCCGCCATTTTTGTACGTTTACAGGGTTGCCCTGTGGGATGTGCTTGGTGTGATACCAAACAGACTTGGGATCTGCTTGAGGAAAACAAGGTGTCACCCGAACAAGTGATCACCGTCGATGGTTCCGTAGGGCGCTGGGCTAACCATACGGCGCAGAGTCTTATCGAGGCGTTCAACGCTAAGGGATATACGGCGCGCCATGTAGTGATCACCGGTGGTGAGCCTTGCATGTACGATCTGAATGAATTAACTCACACGCTCCACACTGCCGGCTTTGCCACTCAAATCGAGACCAGTGGTACCTTTGATGTGAAGTGCGATGCTGATACCTGGGTGACTGTCTCACCAAAGGTCAATATGAAAGGGGGTTATAAGGTGTTAGCACAGGCCTTGACCCGCGCCAACGAGATAAAGCACCCAATAGCGACCGAAAATCATATCGACGAACTCGATGAGTTGCTCAAAGGGATTGATGTGTCGGCTAAAACCATCTGTCTGCAACCGATTAGCCAAAAACCAAGGGCGACGGAATTAGCGATGAAGGTGTGTATTGCCCGTAATTGGCGTTTATCGATTCAAACCCACAAATACCTGAATATTGATTAATGGCCACTTAGCTCAGCAGCATTGGTCTTTAATGCTCAGAAATAGTTTTAACGCTCCGAATGGGGCGTTTTTTATCAGCAAAATCCATGGATTAAAAGCAATAGGGTTAAGCGATAGAATAAGTTTGAATAAGCAGAAGTGCTAGAGATAAAACTTGGGGAATAACGCGAGATAAAGTGTGAGATGAGAAAGAAGTGGTGGAGGGAGAAGGATTCGAACCTTCGAAGGCGGAGCCGTCAGATTTACAGTCTGATCCCTTTGGCCACTCGGGAACCCCTCCACATATTTTCTTCAACTTTTAACTCTGACTTATTAAGAAGGATTTAAAAGTTATCTTAAATCTTGGCCGGATTTAAGGGTAAAGCAAGGTTACAGCAGACTAACGATTTTCGAACCACACAAGATAAAAGTGGTGGAGGGAGAAGGATTCGAACCTTCGAAGGCGGAGCCGTCAGATTTACAGTCTGATCCCTTTGGCCACTCGGGAACCCCTCCACGAGTATCTTTTATAGCATCGCTAATTGTTAGTGCAAATGGTGGAGGGAGAAGGATTCGAACCTTCGAAGGCGGAGCCGTCAGATTTACAGTCTGATCCCTTTGGCCACTCGGGAACCCCTCCTCAATTGCGGCCGCCATAGTAGTCAGAAACGTTTGGCATGTAAAGTCTAAATATGAAAATTTTCCTAAAGTTCTGGTTCAACTGGTCGATTAACTAACAACAAGTTGTTTTAATGATGTTTTTTTATGCAAATCGATGTTCCTTTAATCAACGAAGCCCAAATTGGCTCCCGCTTAAATGCGGCAATCGAACACAACAGGCGAGGAGAGTTCGCCCTGTTGTTATCGCTATTGTCTGCAGATGCGAGGGACATGGCGCAGTTTCAATGGCAAAAAGAGCTCGATAATGCAGAAAAATTGCAACGTCAGTTTGAGTTACCCCCAAAACAAGCGCTTGTTGCGGATTTATCGACGGATAACAATGTTACCGATAATAGTGCTGTTTTCGCCGAGCAAGGGGCGAGGGCGTTTCAACTGCAACAGGCATTGCGCCCTGAAGCCTTAGTGATCCGCGGTGGCGAGCCTATTGCCATGGCCGAAGCCTTAAGTAATTGCGATCTCACCACACGCCTGCGCCAACGTGGGCAATTGCCATCTCCTAAAATGGACATCATGCATTTTGCCGATCAACTGGCGATTCAACGTAACTTGGTGCCGTTATTAGCCAGCGCCTAGCCAATATGTCGTCTTACCTCCAAGTCGCTTTCGGGCCGTTGAGGAAGATTCGGTCTTTAAAAAATATCTAGGCTTTAAGGGACTTGTTGACCAAATAGCCATCAACTGTGTCGATACACAATAATAAGCGTGAGCTAAAGCTGAGTCTCTGACGTCACAGTTTCCTATAATAAGGCGTTAATGATGCAGCTTTAAGTTGATGCATCACCCTTAAATGCAGCGGTATAGCGATTAATGAGGAAAAACAGATGAAAGGTATCATTGCAGGACAAGCGGCTACCGTAAACGACACTTGCACCGATTGTGGCAGTTTTGTGGATATTGGCGCTGTGATTGATGAGCAGGATACAATGCTGGAGCTATCCTTTGCGGGTGCACAGGCCGAGATCGAAGCCAGCAAGATGTTGGAACGGGCCCAAGCACGCTTTAGCCAAACCCAAGGAAACATTGTCAAGAATGACGTAGGCGTTATCCTCAAGCTGGTCTTCGATGTGAGTGTCGAGAAGATGATTTTCCAATTAGAGAACGGGCTGTAAGCATAAAACCCTGCGGTAAATGTTGATTAATTTGTAATAAATTGTGCTCGATGTTGCTGTTTGAAATGCCAATGTGTAATCTGCATCGACAAAAATATTCAGGATTGGCGCAATTAGCACGCTGAAATGAGTCGTGCTACTCGCTGTAGTATCTGTGTTACCCAACACGATGTTTTGTAGGGATTAGAGTGAAGCGACGTCAACATCAGCACTTATTAGAGTCTTTAGTTCATTCTACGGCTAAGCAGCAGGGCGACTTTACGAAAACCGCAGAGCTAGCAACAGAGCTACTCTGTGAGAATTTAGCCGTTTCTCTGGTGTCGGTTTGGATTTTTTCTGCCGATCAATCGAGCCAATCCCTGGTAGCGCAATTTGGCGCTATGGCCCTACAAGACACTTACCGTCCTTCGCAGTTGCAGACACTGCCTCGTTATTTAAATGAACTCAAAAATCATCGCCATATCGATGCGGGTAATACCCTTATCGATCCGCGTTTGACTGAGTTAGTCGATAACTATTTTATCCCTCGGCAAATTTTATCTAGCCTCGAGATTGGCATTCGCATTAATGGTCATCTCGAAGGGGTGCTGTGCCTTGAGCGAGCGCAACTGACTCACCATTGGCACGACAGCGAAATTCACCTTGCCTGCCAAATGGCCGATCAACTGGCCCTCACGCTGGCCACCAAACATACCTATGACAAAGAAGAGCGCTTAAGCCTGTTTCGCTGTGCCACCGAGCAGTCTCGTCAAATGAGTATGCTGATTAACCTACACACCGAAAAAGTGGAATACGTGAATCAAGCCCACGAGGAGATCACCGGCTTAGCGCGCGAAAAAAGCATTGGCGCCAATTTACGTGAGCTAAGTTTTTTTAAGCAGCACAATCAATTAGCTGAGCAAACCTTAGCGCAGATCTTCAGAGGCGAGCAGGCCAAGGGCGAGGTACAATTCAATCGTGCCGATGGCAGTAGATACTGGCTCAAGTATGTGGTCAGCCAATTTATCACCGATCGCGGCAATCATTACGCCTTAGTCTCCGGCGAAGAAAGCACAGATGAGCACAACTATAAGGCGGAGCTTGAGCGTTTAGCCTGGCGTTGTAGCCTCACTGGGCTGAATAATCGCAGCCACTTCAATCGCGTATTGGAGCGCACCACCAATGGATTGTTGCTGCTGGTCGATTTAGTCGCCTTTAAACGATTTAACGATACCTATGGCCATGAAAATGGCGACAGTTTGCTGATCGAAATTGGCCGGCGCTTAAAACATTTTTCGGAAATCAATAAGGCGACTGAAATCGCCCGTGTCGGCAGTGACGAATTTGCCGTGTTGCTCACCGATGATAACGCGGTTTACGATCTGGATTATTTTAGTACCCGTCTATACCAACATTTGGCCATGCCGATTTTAATTGGTCGTGAGCAAATCGAACCCAAACCCGCACTGGCGGTTGTCGATATCGCTTCGGTGGCGAACCTATTTGCGCCGCTGACCTGCGCCGATATTGCGGTGCAATACGCGAAGAAGAAAAAGGGCACGGCGATTCAAGTGTTTAATAGCACCTTGCTCAGTGCCTTTAAGGAAGATGCGCAAATCGAGCGTGATTTGCATAGCGCCATTCGCGGCCGTCAATTTGAACTTTATTATCAGCCCTTACGGGATCTTGAGCAGCAAACCTATATCGGTGCCGAAGCCTTGATCCGTTGGCATCACCCGAAGAAAGGCGTGTTGTATCCCGGTGCCTTTATCGATATTGCCGAGCAGTCAGGGATGATCAACGCTATTGGTAGTTGGGTGCTTGAGGCCGCGTGTCGACAACTAAATATTTGGCAGCACCATAATGCCGATTTAAGCATGCATGTTAACGTGTCTGCGCGGCAGTTTTTTAGCGGGAACCTGTATGAGCAAGTCTGGCAACTGCTGACGCGTTATCGTTTGAAACCCAAAACCCTGATCCTTGAGATCACCGAGACAGAATTAATGGGCGATATTCGCCATGCCACGCTTTTGTGTCAAGAATTGGCGGAGCTGGGCGTGGGGCTGGCCATCGATGACTTTGGCACAGGCTACAGCTCGATGCGTTATCTTAAACAGTTCCCGATCAGTAAGTTAAAAATTGACCGCTCCTTTATCTCCGATCTCACCATTAGCCGCGAAAGCCAAGAAATCGTGTCGGCCATTATCGCGATGGCGAGCGCGCTCAACATTTCATTGACCGCAGAAGGGGTTGAAACCGCCGAGCAGGAAGCATTTTTGGCCAAGAGTTTTTGTCATCAAGCGCAAGGATATTTATACAGTCCCGCATTGCGAGAACCCGAGTTTGCGCAATTCTTATTGGCGGCAAAAGAACCTAGTCTTGTGACGCATTAACCATTCAGATTAGCGCTGTTGGTGATATAAAAATAAAAGGCAATCAATCGATTGCCTTTTGTTTTACAAATTACGCCTTGGTTAACCCTTCATGCAGCACTGCTTAAACTTCTTACCGCTGTGGCAGACGCAGGGATCATTGCGTCCCGGCAATTTGGCATGCATTTGATGGCCTTTAGTGTAAAACCAACGATCTTGCTCGAAGATAAACTCCGAGCGCTCGTAAATGGCATCAATCTCGCCACTCATTTTATACCAGGCTTTGAAGGTTACAGTACCGTGCTTGCGGCCATCGGGGTGAATGGTTTCATCGGCGGATAACACATCAAGCCCTAACCATTGGGGATGTGGACCTTGTTGGAGCTGTTCAAGGGTTAAGCCATCGAGGTAATCTGCATGGTGCGTTTTGATGATGTGATCAAAATTTTTCAACGTAAAAGCACAGTAGCGAGAGCGCATTAATTGCTCAGGACTCATCGCCAGTTGTGCGCCAGAATCGAGACCTAGATGCAGTGCATGGCAGCAGTCTTGGTAGGATTTTTGGCTGCCGCAAGGACAGTTTTTATCGGGTGCTATATTCATAACATTTTAAAATATAATAAACTATTGCTTTTTCTTTTGACTATCAGGTAACGGTGGGAACTGGCGGCCATAGTAAAGATTGGGTACAGGTTTGGCATTCAAATAGAAACTGGGTTCGGCACGGTTGTTCATATCCAGCGTAACGTTCCAGCGCTGCTGAGAGTCTTTTTGGGTGCCAATCACAAATTTGCCTGCAAATTCACTCACAGGTTCGCCGGTTTCTTCAGCGGGGTAAAAACGCACTAGATAATAGCCAGTGTCGAACGCGCTGTTGCCTGATAACTTACGGTTAAGCACCCGAAAATCGATATCGATTCGGGCCTTTTTATTGCGGATTTTATCGAAAAATCGCTGGTAAATAGCAACGATACTCTCGCGGCCATAATAGATTTCTTTACTTTGACTTTCAGAGAGATAGCTTGCATCTTTCGAATAGATTTCTGCGGTAACTTCGGGGTCAAGCTCGGTAAATGCTTTAGTGAACAGTGGATAATTAGCATTGATCAGCTGATCGGTAGTCGTGGTAGTTTTGGCTTTTGTGGGAGTAGCAAAGCTTGGAAGCGACAATAGGCATATCAGGGCTAGCAGCAAAAATCTCATTACATTATTCTAATCAAGCATTCATGGCGCCACTATAATGGAGGTGCCCGCTGAACTAAAGGGTTGAATGTTTACAAAGTGTGTTTCTGTTCTAAAAGTGCACACTGAGCGTTAAGAGTGGAGGAGCTTGCCATGCTAGATGATGAATCGGCACTGTTTTTTGAAGAAATGGCGGGGGTTGTGCCACTTAAGGGCGATGTGAAGGCGGTGAATCTACAACCTAAGGCATTAACGGATGAGCAGCTTCAACGTCGTGAAGCGCTGCAACGCGAGGCTTATTTAGCTTGTATGCCCTTGGATTTAAGCTTGATCCCGATTATTGCGCCCGATGATATTGCCAGTTTTAAGCGCGAAGGGGTGCAGGGAGCGGTATTTAAGCGCCTAAGGCTGGGGCAATACAGCATTAAGATGGAGTTAGATGTACATGCCTACCGTTTGAGTCAGGCCCGTGATGCCTTACTCAATTATTTACTAGCGGCGCAGGCCCATGGCGAACGCTGCGTCATGCTTATCCATGGCAAGGGGCATAACAGTAAACCCGTGGCTGGCCTGCTCAAATCTGCCGTCTGCCATTGGTTATCACTGCTTGATATGGTGCTGGCCTATCATTCGGCGAAAACCGAGCAGGGCGGCACGGGCGCCTTGTATGTGATGCTGACTAAATCCGAACAGCTTAAGATTGAGAATAAAGAGGCAAACCGTAAGGGGATGGGGTGGCGTTAATAGGAGTGTGAGCGCATTGATTTTTCTGATAGTTATTCGCGTTCGTTATTAATGCCGAAGCTTAAAAAGAAAATGCCCAACATCGTTGGGCATTTTTATCGGTTTAGTTTAAGGCGTGGATATGACTGGCACCTGAGGCTTAATTACCAGCCACATTGACGATTTGCCGCCGTGTTTTGCTCATCGAGCCAGATTTTAAGCGGCGCAAAATAATCGAGCACGGCTTTGGCATCCATTCCCTCGGTACCCGTTACTTCTTTTAAGGCAACTGGCCAAGGTTGGCTAGCACCCAGCTCTAACATTTTGTTGAGTTTTTCCCCAGCGGCTTGATTGCCATAAATACTGCATCTGTGCACAGGTCCTTTATCACCGGCGGTATCACACAGCGCCTTATGGAACTGGAACTGCAGAATATGCGCGAGGAAGTAGCGGGTATAAGGCACGTTACCGGGCACATGGTACTTGGCACCTGGGTCAAAATCGGCTTCAGTGCGGTCTGTCGGCGCCTTAACGCCTTGGTATTTCTCCCTTAATTCCCACCAAGCTTGGTTATATTGCGCTGGAGTAATTTCACCGCTAAAGACTTTCCAGCGCCACTGGTCAATCATCAAACCAAAGGGTAGGAAGGCGATTTTATCCAGAGCTTGCTTTAACAATAAGCCAATATCCTTGGAAGCATCGGGCACGTCTTCGAGCAAACCAATCTGTTTTAGATAGCTTGGGGTGATAGATAGCGCGATCGTGTCACCAATGGCTTCATGGAAACCATCATTGGCACTGTTTTTAAACAGGAAAGGCTGCTGTTTATAGGCTCGTTGATAGAAGTTGTGTCCAAGTTCGTGGTGAATAACGGTAAAGTCTTCAGCGGATTTTTGGATACACATCTTGATGCGAATATCGTCAAGGTTGTCTAAATCCCACGCCGAGGCATGACAAACGACATCACGATCCTTAGGTTGTAAGAATAAAGAGCGACTCCAAAAACTGTCTGGCAGCGGCGCAAAGCCTAACGAGGTGAAAAAGCTTTCAGCTTGTTTGACCATCTTGTGCTCATCATAACCTTTCTGTTCGAGTAATTCCGTCACATCATAGCCAGGATCGGCATCGTCTGGGGCTACGAGATCGTACACATTACCCCATTGCTGTGCCCACATATTTCCTAATAAGTGGGCGGGGATCGGACCGGTTTTTGGTGCAATAACGTCACCGTACTCGTTATTCAGCTCGCCGCGAACATAACAATGCAGGGATTCGTAGAGGGGCTTAACTTGACCCCATAAACGGTCTAATTCCTGTGAAAATTCATCGGGTTTCATATCGTATTGGCTGCGCCATAATTCGGAGAGATTAGCGTAACCTAGATCTTTTGCCCCTTCGTTGGCGAGTTCGACTTCACGTTGAAACAGTGGGCGCATCGGTTTTGCAATTTCACGCCAGCCTTTCCACGCCTCAAGCAGCTTGGCTGGGTCTCGCGATTCCGCCATCAGGCTCGACAGCTCTGGCTGGGTCATACACTTGCCATCGGCGAAACAGTATTTGCCTTTACCGTAGAGTCCATTGAGCTCGGAGCTGATTTGCGCCAGCTCAGCATTTTTTGCGGGATCAAGCGGTGCAGGTAACACGAGTGCACTGCGCAGAATATTCAGTTTGCGCGCATTGGCAGGATCGAGTTCCACATTGGCGTACTTGGCAGCTTCGGTAGCGAATTTGACCGAAGCGGCACTGACTTTTTCACCCACTGCGGCCGATAGCGCAGCGGTATCTTCGGTGATGAAGTTACTGTAAATCCATTCGGCGCGATTCGCTTCGATAGAGAGCTGTGCCATCTGGGCTTCAGCATCTTGAATAAAGGCGATGGCCTGTGCTTTATCGGGCGCGGCATTAGTTGCAGCAGGTGCCGCTGAAGTAGTTTCGGCCTTGCTTTGTGCATCATTACAGGCGGTTAAGCCTAAGGTTAGCGCTATGGTGAGTGCGAGCGTGGTGGGACGATTCAATAGAATAGCCATGTATTGCAGTCCTTTGTTGTTTTTGTGTTAAGCATTCTACCTAAGCACAGTGTTTTTTGCACAGGACTTGATGACTTTTCATGGTTTTTTGCAACGGATGTGAGTGGCCTGTTAATCCTTGTCAGCAGGGCGCAGCTTATTTGGCCATTTTTCGTTTGACAACTCCCATACCAATGTTTAATTTAAACGAGTGTTTTAAATTAATTCAAGGTCACGGAATGGCAAGTCGATCCGATACAAAAACTAGAATACTTGATGCCGCAGAGAAGCTATTTGCCGAAAGGGGGTTTTCTGAGACGTCATTGCGACTTATCACGAGCAAGGCGGAGGTTAACTTAGCCTCGGTGAACTATCACTTTGGCTCTAAAAAAGAGTTAATCCGCGCCGTGTTAGCCCGCTATTTAGACGTGTTTATGCCCGCCGCATCGACGGCCATAAAGCGTTTGCATACCGCGCCAACACAGGCTTCGTTAGAGGAGATTTTCTCTGCGTTAGTCGATCCATTATTGGATTTGAACGAGCTGCGCACCGAAGGCACGACAATTTTCCTACAATTGCTGGGTCGCGGTTACATTGAAAGCCAAGGGCACCTGCGTTGGTTTATCACCACTCATTATGGGCAGCATTTAGACACCTTTGTAAAAGCTGTTTCGGCCAGTGCACCGCATATTCCTCCTGCTGAAATGTTTTGGCGCTTACACTTTACCCTAGGCACGATTGTTTTCACTATGGCGTCAGCCGATGCGCTCAATGATATTGCCGCGGCCGAATTTGGTGAGCATAACGACATCGAAGCCGTGATCCGTAAAGTGATCCCCTACATGGCTGCGGGCGTATCAGTCCCCGTGGCTTCTTAATAAAAGGTCTTGATTATGTTGACGATTATAATTATTGCCCTGATTGCGATTATTGCGCTATTTGCAGTAAAAAGCCTTCGGATGCAATTTATCACCCAGCCTGTGTTTCACTTCTTTAAAAAAGTATTACCGCCATTATCTGATACCGAGCGCGAAGCGATGGAAGCGGGTGATGTGTGGTGGGAAGGCGAGTTATTCCGCGGCAACCCAAACTGGAATACCCTGCACAGCTACGGTAAACCTACTCTTACGGCTGAAGAGAAAGACTTTATCGATAATCAGGTGATGACGGCCCTGAAGATGATCGATGATTTCGACATTGTGCATAACCGTAAGGATTTGCCACCAGAGCTGTGGGACTACTTTAAGAAGGAAGGCTTCTTTGCGCTGATCATCCCGAAAAAGTTTGGTGGTCGAGCGTTTTCTGCCTACGCCAACTCAACGATTGTGAGTAAATTAGCCAGCCGAAGCGTGAGTGCCGCGGTTACTGTGATGGTGCCAAACTCATTGGGCCCTGGTGAGCTTTTGACTCACTATGGTACTAAAGAGCAAAAGGAGCGCTGGTTACCTGCATTAGCTAAGGGTGATGAGATCCCATGCTTTGCATTAACTGGCCCAGAAGCGGGCAGTGATGCGGGCGCTATCCCCGATGTGGGTATTGTTTGCCGCGGTGAGTTTAACGGCGAAGAAGTTTTAGGCCTTAAATTAACCTGGGACAAGCGTTATATCACGCTCGCACCTGTAGCAACCGTATTAGGTTTAGCCTTCCAGATGCGCGACCCTGATGGTCTGCTGGGCGATAAAAAGAATTTAGGCATTACCTGCGCCCTGATCCCAACCGATCATCCAGGTGTAGTGATTGGCCGTCGTCATAATCCGCTCAACATGGCGTTTATGAACGGAACCACTAAGGGCGAAGAAGTCTTTATCCCGCTGGATTGGATCATCGGTGGTCCTGAGTTTGCGGGCAGAGGCTGGCGCATGCTGGTTGAATGTTTATCGGCGGGACGCGGTATTTCTCTGCCTGCATTGGCGACGGCTTCTGGCCATATGGCGACCAAAACCACCACGGCTTACAGCTATGTGCGTCACCAATTTGGGATGGCGATTGGTAACTTTGAAGGTGTGCAGGAAGCGCTGGCGCGCATTATCGCTAATACCTATCAATTGGAAGCGGCGCGCCGTTTAACCACTACGGGGATTGATCTTAAAGTTAAACCTTCAGTGGTGACGGCGATTGCTAAGTTCCACATGACTGAACTTGGCCGCGCTGTGATGAACGATGCGATGGATATTCAGTCGGGTAAGGGCATCCAATTAGGGCCTAAAAACTACTTAGGCCACCCTTATATGTCGAATCCTATTTCGATTACCGTTGAAGGGGCGAACATTTTGACGCGTTCCTTGATGATCTTTGGTCAAGGTGCGACCCGTTGCCATCCTTATGTGTTGGCCGAAATGGAAGCCGCGGCGATGGAAAACGAACACGATGCGCTCGAGCGTTTCGACTCGCTGTTAATGGGCCATATGGGTTATGCCACTCGCAACGCGTTCAGTGCCTTATTCAACGCTTTGACTGCCAGCCGTTTTGGCAGTGCGCCAGTGAGCGGCGAAACCAAGCAGTACTATAAAGATATGTCGCGCCTTTCATCGGCATTAGCCTTAATGACGGATATTTCGATGCTGATCATGGGCGGCGATTTGAAGCGTAAGGAAATGTTGTCGGCACGTATGGGGGATGTGTTAAGCCAGCTGTACTTAGGCTCAGCCACCTTAAAACTGTTTGAAGACAATGGCCGTCAACAGGACGATTTACCTGCGGTGCGTTATGTGATGGCAAATCGCTTGCACTTAGCGGCTAAAGCACTTGAAGAAGTGATCCGTAACTTCCCGAACCGTCCATTTGCATGGCTGCTACGTGCGCTGATTTTCCCCATCGGCAACCATTTCAATGCGCCTAGCGATAAAATGGCGACTGAACTGGTCTCTGGCATGCTAAAACCAAGTCCTGCCCGTGAACGCATTACTTTCCTATGCCCTGAGTTTGAAGGCGACGTGGGTGGTATTGCTGAGGTTGAACAGGCCTTCGTGGCGCAATATGCCTGTAAAGAGATTTACAAGAAGCTCAAGAAAGCACAACGCGCCGGTGAGTTGCCAGCCAAAGTGCCTAATTTGGTGTTATTTGCTAAAGCGCTGGAGCAGGGCACTGTGACTCAAGATGAGCATCAAAAGCTGTTACATGCCGATAAGTTGCGCTTAGCGGCCATCAATGTGAATGATTTTGAAGCCCTATAATTTGATTGGCTAGCACGACTGCTATCGTTTCTAGCCGTGACAAGAGATAAAAAAACCACCTCAATTGAGGTGGTTTTTGTATTTAAGCTTGATGACTCTTAGCCTTAGTCTTAGTCTTTACGTCTGGCTAACGCCAATCAAATACGATTAAGCAACGATCAACACTTTACAAGTGTTTGTGCCGCCGATAGTTTCCATTGCATCGCCCTTGGTCATTAATACCAAGTCGCCGCTTTGCAGGTAACCCGCAGTTGTTAATGATTCCAGCGCTTTTTGCGCTAACTCATCGGCAGGATAAATGGTTGAGTCGAAGTAGATCGGTAACACACCACGGTACAGTGCCATCTTCGCCAGAGTTGTCTCATGGCGTGATAAACCAAGAATTGGTAAAGATGAACTGATACGTGACATCAGTTTAGGAGTTGCGCCAGACTCAGTTAAGGCGATAATCGCTTTGACGCCTTCCAAGTGGTTAGCAGCATACATAGTGGAGAGTGCAATCGTTTCTTCAACTGAAGTGAAACGTGCATCTAATCTGTGCTTAGACACTTTCACGCTAGGGTGAGATTCGGCACCGATACACACGTTCGCCATCGCCTTCACGGTTTCTTCTGGGAAGTCACCTGCTGCAGTTTCGGCTGACAGCATCACAGCGTCAGTACCATCGAGCACGGCGTTGGCCACGTCCATGACTTCTGCACGCGTTGGCATTGGGCTCGAAATCATTGACTCCATCATTTGAGTCGCAGTGATCACGATTTTATTCAGTTGACGAGAGCGAGCGATTAGCTTCTTCTGCACTGCAACCAGTGCTGCGTCACCAATCTCAACCCCTAAGTCACCACGGGCAACCATGACGACGTCAGAGGCTAAAATCACATCATCCATCGCTTCTTCGCTAGCAACGGCTTCAGCACGTTCTACTTTTGCTACGATCAGTGCATTGCTGCCAGCTTGTTGCGCTAAAGAACGGGCGTATTCCAGATCGGCGCCGCTACGTGGGAAAGACACGGCTAAGTAATCCACTTGGATCATCGCCGCAGTCAGAATGTCTGCCTTGTCTTTTTCAGTCAGAGCCGCTGCAGATAAGCCACCACCTTGTTTGTTGATCCCCTTATTGTTTGATAGAGGGCCAGCAACGGTAACAGTCGTGTGCACTTTACGACCTTCAACGCGCTCAACACGCAGTTGCACACGGCCGTCGTCGAGCATCAGGATATCGCCAACATTCACATCGTCTGGCAATTGCTTGTAGTCGATACCGACTTGATTCTCGTCGCCTTCGCCTTTACCTAACTCGGCATCCAGAATGTAGGCTTGACCTAAGTTCAGTTGAACTTTTTTGTTGTCTTTAAAGGTAGATACACGGATTTTAGGACCTTGTAAGTCACCTAAAATAGCAACATGGACACCTAATTCTTTTGCAATTTCGCGAGCTTGAGTCGCGCGTTTGAGATGATCTTCGGGGGAGCCGTGGGAGAAGTTAAGACGAACAACGTTTGCACCTGCCGCGATAATACGGCGTAAGTTATCGTCACGGTCAGTGGCGGGGCCCAGAGTGGTGACGATTTTGGTTCTGCGGAACATAAGATACTCCGTTAAAGTTAAAAAAATCTTGGGGCTATATTACCATGCAATTCCAAATTATGTAGTAAAGTTACAATCAAATTGATCTAAAGTTATGTTTCAAATTTGTGAGGTATCGCTGAAATTTGCTTTAAAAAAGGCTAGACGGACGATTTGCACTAGCCTTTTTTAAGATAGGAAGTGAATTACAGTATCGGATCTTTATTGATACGAGACTCTTTCAACACTTCTTTCACACGTTTTAAATTGTCACGGAAACGCGGGCCACGGCGTAGGGTAAAACCAGTCGCCAATACATCTATAGTCACCAATTGCGCTAAACGCGAGGCCATTGGCAAATACATATCGGTATCTTCTGGCACTTCCATCGTCACGGGCAGTGTACATTCCATGGATAACGGTGAGTTACGAGCCGTAATACCAATCACAGCCGCGCCGTTTTCTCTCGCTAAACGCGCTATTTCAATCAATGACTTAGTGCGACCAGTATGGGAAATCAGCACCACAACGTCGCCTTCATTGCTGTTAATGCAGCTCATACGTTGCATCAGAACATCGTCAAAACAGATGACAGGCACATTAAAACGGAAAAATTTATTCTGGGCATCATGGGCAACAGACGCAGACGCGCCTAAACCAAAGAAGGAGATCGTTTTGGCCTGAGTCAGAATATCCACGGCTTTATTGATGGCAGTGACGTCTAAGCTTTGACGTGCGGTATCTAAGGAAGCCATTGAAGATTCGAAAATTTTTGTCGTGTAAGACTCTGGAGAGTCATCCTCTTCCACATGGCGGCTCACATAAGGTGTACCGTTAGCGAGACTTTGCGCCAGATGTAACTTAAAATCAGGAAAGCCTTTAGTATCTAAGCGGCGACAGAAACGGTTCACAGTAGGTTCACTCACATCTGCCATCTTAGCTAGCGTGGCGATACTGGAGTGAATTGCTGTTTGCGGAGAGGCTAAGATCACCTCTGCAACCTTGCGTTCTGACTTACTAAAATGGGTGAGGCTTTTTTGAACCTTTTCTAGGGTATTCATACGCGTACGTCCGCTAAATTGAGAATGTAATTTTATTTATTTTTGTTTAGTGCTGTTGATCTGTTTCAGGATCTCACTAATCGACACTGCTTAAGTAAGTTTTAAGTACATTTTTGAAATAAGAATTTACTATCATCAGTAATTTAAGCACAAAAAGCATATCAGATTTATGCCCTAGGTGCCTAGTTAGCTAGAATGTTAATATTGATAAAAATAGATGCATTTAACAAATTCTGTTGTTATATTACAACAAAAGTGTGGATTTCTTCATTGGCTTGAAGGGACACGACATACAAAGGAGAGCGTAACGCAATGGGCAAAACAACATCAGGCGCCAAAGCTTGTGACTTCGTACTCTTTGGTACTAAAGGCGACTTGGCACGACGCAAGTTGTTACCTTCTTTATACCAGCTAGATAAAGCTGAACTTCTGGATAAAAACACCAAAGTCATTGGGGTTGCCAAAGATGAGTTCAGTCAGGATGAATTTAGAGAACTCGTCATCCTTGCGTTAAAAACCTTCGTAAAAGAAGCCCTCTGTGAAGAGACTGTCCAACGCTTCTTGTCCCGCTGCCATTATGTCGGCACGAACTTCACCGAATCAGCAGGCTACAGCGCCTTCCATGAATTGCTCAAACCAGAAGAGCGCGTCATGGTCAGTTACTTTGCCACCCCTCCTGCAATTTTTGGCGATATCTGCCGCTGTTTACACGAACAAAATCTTATCCATAGCGATTCTCGCGTGGTACTCGAAAAGCCGATTGGCTCCGATCTCGCTTCTTCCCGCGTAATTAACGACCAAGTTTCTGCCTACTTTAAAGAAAACCAAGTTTATCGTATCGACCATTACTTAGGTAAAGAGACGGTACAAAACCTGATTGCGCTGCGTTTCGCTAACTCGTTATTCGCGTCTAAGTGGGACAACCGGACCATTGACCATGTTCAGATCACCGTTGCTGAAGAAGTGGGTATTGAAGGCCGTTGGGGTTACTTCGATAAAGCCGGTCAGATGCGCGACATGATCCAAAACCACTTACTGCAAGTGTTGACACTGGTTGCCATGGATCCACCGGTTAACTTAGATGCCGACAGCATTCGCGATGAAAAAGTGAAAGTACTGAAGTCGCTGCGCCCAATCAATGCCGACAATGTGTATGAAAATACTGTCCGTGGTCAGTACAGTGCGGGCTTCCTCAAGGGCAGTCCAGTGCCAGGCTATTTAGAGGAAGAAGGCGCCAACCTTCAGTCCCACACCGAAACCTTTGTGGCGCTGCGTGTCGATATCGACAACTGGCGCTGGGCGGGCGTGCCATTTTATCTACGTAGCGGTAAACGCATGCCGTTCAAGAGTTCTGAAATTGTGGTGTATTTTAAAAACCCACCACACAACTTGTATCGCTCAAGCTACCGTAACTTGCCACCTAACAAGTTAACCATCCGTCTGCAACCACACGAAGGGGTTGAGATCCAGATGATGAACAAGGTGCCGGGGCTAGAACAGAAACAACGTTTACAAACCACCAAACTCGACTTGAGTTTCTCGGATACCTTTAAAAACGAGCGTATTGCCGATGCTTACGAGCGTCTGTTGCTCGAAGCCATGCTCGGTAACCAAGCGCTGTTCGTTCGCCGCGACGAAGTGGAACAAGCTTGGACTTGGGTGGATGGCATCATCCAATCATGGGAACAAAGTAACGAGAAACCGAAACCTTATCCTGCGGGCACCTGGGGACCTGTAGCGTCGGTCGCGCTGATCACTAAAGACGGCCGTTCGTGGGATGAATAGGGGGCTTCGATGATTAAAGAAACCGTATTTAAATCCTTTGATACACCCGCAGCGCTCGAGCAGCAGTTGGCGAACAAGATCGCCAGCCAGTTGCAAGAGGCTGTGGATGCCCGTGGTAAGGCAAGCTTAGTCGTTTCCGGCGGCTCAACACCGCTGAAACTGTTTGAGCTCCTCAGCATGAAATCCATCGATTGGAGTGATGTTTATGTCACGCTCGCCGATGAGCGCTGGGTAGATGTGGAAAACAGTGCATCGAATGAGCGTTTAGTGCGTGAACATTTACTGCAAAACCGCGCGGCCAATGCCAAGTTCCGTGGATTGAAGAATATGTTTTCCACCGCCGAAGCGGGCGCCGATATGACCGCCGAGTCGCTGTCTAATTTCCCGCGTCCCTTCGATGTGGTGGTGCTCGGTATGGGCAATGATGGTCACACTTGCTCATGGTTCCCTTGCAGCGCCGAACTAAATGATGCCTTGAGCACTCAAGCCCTGTGTGTGGCAACCAATCCCACCACGGCTCCCCATGGCCGGATCACATTATCTAAGAATGCGATCCTCAATAGCAGACAGATTTATCTGCATTTGGTCGGGGAACAGAAATTATCCGTATATCGTCAAGCCTTAGAAAATGATGATGTTAATGCTATGCCCATCAGAGCCGTGTTAGCGCAGCGTAAAACGCCCGTTGACGTGTTCTGGAGCGCTTAAGGAGTCACTCTCATGCACTCAGTCGTTCAATCTGTTACCGACAGAATTATTGCCCGTAGCAAAGCATCTCGTGAAGCGTATTTAGCCGCGTTAAATGATGCTCGTAACCATGGCGTACACCGTAGCTCGTTAAGCTGCGGTAACTTAGCCCACGGTTTTGCTGCTTGTAATCCAGATGACAAAAATTCATTGCGTCAACTGACTAAAGCCAACATCGGGATTATTACCGCATTCAACGACATGTTGTCTGCACACCAACCCTATGAAACCTATCCTGAACTGCTGAAAAAAGCCTGTCAGGAAGTGGGCAGCGTTGCACAGGTCGCCGGTGGTGTACCCGCGATGTGTGACGGTGTTACTCAAGGTCAACCCGGGATGGAATTGAGCTTACTTAGTCGTGAAGTGATTGCCATGGCGACGGCAGTGGGCTTATCCCACAATATGTTTGATGGTGCCTTATTACTGGGTATTTGCGACAAAATCGTTCCGGGGCTATTAATTGGCGCCTTAAGTTTTGGCCATTTGCCCATGCTGTTTGTGCCTGCAGGCCCAATGAAGTCGGGTATTCCCAACAAGGAAAAAGCCCGTATTCGCCAGCAATTTGCCCAAGGTAAAGTCGATAGAGCGCAGCTGCTTGAGGCCGAAGCCCAGTCTTACCACAGCGCTGGCACTTGTACCTTCTACGGTACGGCTAACTCAAACCAGCTGATGCTCGAAGTTATGGGACTACAATTACCGGGTTCATCCTTCGTGAATCCTGACGATCCACTGCGTGAAGCCCTGAATAAAATGGCGGCCAAGCAGGTGTGTCGCTTAACCGAGCTTGGCACTCAATACAGCCCAATCGGTGAAGTCGTTAACGAAAAATCCGTGGTGAACGGCATAGTGGCGCTGCTGGCAACCGGTGGCTCAACTAACTTGACCATGCACATTGTGGCGGCGGCGCGTGCGGCCGGCATTATTGTGAACTGGGATGATTTTTCTGAATTATCCGACGCGGTTCCTTTGTTGGCCCGTGTTTATCCAAACGGTCATGCCGACATTAACCACTTCCATGCCGCAGGTGGTATGGCTTTCCTTATCAAGGAATTACTCGATGCTGGCTTACTGCACGAGGATGTCAATACAGTTGCCGGTTTTGGTCTACGTCGCTACACCCAAGAGCCAAAATTACTCGATGGCGAGCTGCGTTGGGTCGATGGGCCAACCGTCAGCTTAGATACCGAAGTGCTAACGTCTGTGGCTACGCCTTTCCAAAACAATGGTGGCTTAAAACTGCTTAAGGGCAACTTGGGCCGCGCTGTAATTAAAGTGTCAGCCGTGCAAGAAAAACACCGTGTAGTTGAAGCGCCAGCCGTGGTGATTGACGATCAAAACAAACTCGATGCGCTATTTAAATCCGGCGCGTTAGACCGAGATTGTGTGGTGGTAGTAAAAGGCCAAGGGCCGAAAGCCAACGGTATGCCAGAGCTGCACAAATTAACGCCGCTGTTAGGCTCTTTGCAGGATAAAGGCTTTAAAGTGGCACTGATGACCGACGGTCGTATGTCGGGCGCATCGGGCAAAGTACCTGCGGCGATTCACTTAACGCCTGAGGCTATCGATGGCGGGCTAATTGCCAAAGTGCAAGATGGCGACCTTATTCGTGTCGATGCGCTGACCGGTGAGCTGAGCTTATTAGTCTCTGATGCTGAACTTGCCGCGAGAACCGCCGCTGAAATTGATTTACGCCACTCACGCTATGGAATGGGCCGTGAGTTGTTTGGGGCACTGCGTTCAAACTTAAGCAGTCCAGAAACCGGTGCGCGCAGTACCAGCGCCATTGACGAACTTTATTAATACAAAGGAAGAATACCGCAATGCTTGAGAATAACTGGTCATTACAACCACAAGATATTTTTAAACGCAGCCCTATTGTTCCTGTTATGGTCATTAACAAGATTGAACATGCGGTGCCGTTAGCAAAAGCCTTAGTCGCTGGCGGGATCAGCGTTTTGGAAGTGACATTACGTACTCCATGCGCCCTTGAAGCTATCACTAAGATCGCTCAAGAAGTGCCTGAGGCGCTCGTCGGTGCGGGCACCATTTTAAATGAAGCCCAGCTCGATCAAGCGATTGCTGCCGGTGCGCAATTTATTATCACCCCAGGTGCGACGGTTGAGCTGCTTAAAGCCGGTATGCAAGGCCCTGTGCCTTTGATCCCTGGCGTTGCCAGTATCTCCGAAGTGATGACGGGCATGGCGCTTGGTTACACTCACTTTAAATTCTTCCCAGCTGAAGCCTCGGGCGGTGTGGATGCGCTAAAAGCATTCTCTGGTCCATTAGCGGATATCCGTTTCTGCCCAACGGGTGGAATTACGCCGAGCAGCTATAAAGATTACTTAGCACTGAAGAATGTGGATTGTATCGGCGGCAGCTGGATTGCCCCAACCGATGCGATGGAGCAGGGCGATTGGGCGCGTATCACTCAACTGTGTAAAGATGCGATTGGCGGACTCTAAACCGCTTAAGTGTTGATCTCACAGGCAATAAAAAACCACCTTGCGGTGGTTTTTTATTGCCTGTTCAGCGCTACATCTCTTTGCTGAGCTCTACGTTCGAGCCGGCTTTGGGGCTAAATAACTGCTGGTAAAGTCGTCCGGCAAATTCATCCGTCATGCCAGAAATATAATCCGCTAACACCCTGTGACTGTTTTGGCCTTGCAGCTCGCTGGTGCGCCAACGTTCTTGGGTATTGAGTGGCAATAAGCGTTCAGGATCCGAGGCAAACGCCTCAAAGAGTCCCATCACTATCTGTTGGCCCTTGTATTCCAGCATTTGGATCTCGGGTTTGCGGATAACGTATTTATACACAAGCTGTTTTAGCACATTGAGCGCATTAGCAAATTCGGGTTCGAGGCTGGCATTAAACCGCAGCAACGGTTCCTCAAAAGCCGAATCGTCGTTGATAATAATGGCGGTGACAAAACCATTTACTAAGGTACCGATGGCATCCTTTCGCAGATGATGTTCATGGGAGAAGAGTTTAGTGCCAATATCGGCAAGCTCTTGGCGGATCCAAGGATCGCCACTGTGCTTAAGTGTCGGCGCCACATCCTGTTGCCATTGTGAGGCGGTGACTATGCCCATGACGATGGCATCTTCAAGATCGTGCACCGCGTAGGCGATGTCGTCCGCCAGCTCCATAATCGAGCAATCGAAGGATTTAAACTGAGTGCGTAGATGGGGATAGTTTGGCTGCTGGCTCGGCTGAACGGAGGTAAAGCGCGCTCTATCGGCAACGGATAAGGGTTCCAGTAACCAAACGAAAATGTCGTTATCATCGTCGAATATACCTTTAACAGGCGGCCATTGTGACGGTTTAAGCTGTCTGTGGTTGGTGATTTCAGGATGTGATCCCGGCACAAACAACAGTGATTGCGGCGCGGGATATTTTAAAATGCCGAGCATAGTACGACGGCACAGATTCATCCCAAAGGCCTCTGTATAGGGCTCGAGTTTCGAGAGGATGCGAAAGGTCTGGCCATTACCTTCAAAGCCGCCGTGGTGGCGCATCATATAGTTGAGCGCGACTTCACCGCCGTGGCCAAAGGGCGGATGGCCAATATCATGGGCAAGACAGAGGGATTCGAGCAGGCTCATTGAGCCTAATAAAGGTTTATGCTCGGGATACTTACGGCTGAGCTGCGCCGCGATGCCGGTGCCGATTTGTGACACTTCGAGTGAATGGGTTAAGCGTGTGCGATAAAAGTCATTCATGCCCACCCCAAGCACTTGGGTTTTGGCCTGCAGGCGGCGAAAGGCGGCGGAGTGGAGGATCCTTGCCCTGTCCCTTTGGAAAGGGCTTCGATGATCATTACGTCTTTGTTTATCTTCGCCATGGCGGCGTTCTTGCCAAACACTTGAGCTCATATGCATTCCTAGCGAGAGTGATACATCACAACATCTTGTTAATTTCGTCTAAATTCAAGGTGAAACTTGGCACAAAGCAATCCATAAAAAATTTTACCGCCGGATCAGGATTGGCTGCCAACATGGCTTCGAGGCGTTTGCGCGCGGTATTAAATTCGGTATTGCCGGCGCGATTTTCCTCTAGACACTTAAGGTAAGCGCACAGGGTATCGGCGGATTTAACTATGGCTTTGTAAATCGGATCGGCGTAATCGCTGATAAACAGGCTGCGATAATCCTCTTTAAATTCATCGGGCACCATATCGAGCATGCGTTGCTCGGCAATGGCCTCAATCTTCTTATACTCGGCTTCGATTTCTTTATTAAAGTACTTTACCGGGGTCGGCAAGTCGCCAGTCAAAATCTCACTGGCATCGTGGAAAATCGCTAAACTCGTCGCCTGATGGGCATCGAGCGAGGTGCCAAATTTCTTATTACTGATAATAACGAGGGCATGGGTCACCATGGCAACTTGCAGTGAATGCTCTTGAACGTTTTCGGTGCGCACGTTGTACATTAAGGGCCAGCGCTGGATAAGTTTCATTCGGGCGAGGTGGGCAAATAAATGACTCATAATGCTCCTTTATATGAATGCCTGACCGCACAACTGTAACTCGAGATAAATCGGTGAGAAGTGCGGCTTAAAAATACGGCTTAAAAAGTACGGCGATGAAGCTTTAGCCTAACACAGGCAAGGGGATAAGTGAGTGGCATGATTGAAGAGTTTTTACGCACTGCAAAAAATAAAGCGACCCAGAGGATCGCTTCAGTAGATAGTTACTTTATGCCCGATTTGGCGATGAGCCCACAGCACTATTGCTTGTAGGTCTCGAGGAAATTGCCAAACTCTGTCAATGCTTTGGTTAAATCTTCCTTATAGGGTAAAAACACCACTCTTAAGTGATCCGGCTCTGGCCAGTTAAAGGCGCTGCCGTGCACCAGGAGGATTTTTTTATCCCTGAGTAAATCGAGTACTAAGCGTTCATCGTCCCTGAGATTGAACTTCTTCATGTCTAATTTGGGGAAGGCATACAGCGCACCCTTGGGTTTTTTCACGCTGACACCCGGGATTTGGTTCAATAACTCAAAGCAGGTATCGCGCTGCACGGTTAAGCGGCCACTGGGTAAAATCAGCTCATTAATGCTTTGGTAACCACCGAGCGCCGTTTGAATTGCATGTTGATTCGGCACGTTGGCACATAGGCGCATCGAGGAGAGCATCTCTAACCCTTCGATATAGCTCTTGGCTGCTTTTAGATTGCCAGACAACATCATCCAACCGACACGAAAGCCCGCCGCGCGGTACGCTTTAGAGAGACCATTAAAGGTCACGGTTAAGATATCATCTGAGAGGCTCGCGGCCGGAATATGTTTGGCTTCGTCGTATAAAATCTTATCGTAGATTTCGTCGGCAAACAGGATCAGGTTGTGCTCGCGGCAAAGCTCGATAACTTGCAGCAGTAATTCTCTGCTGTAAACCGCGCCCGTTGGGTTATTTGGGTTAATCAACACAATACCACGGGTACGGGACGATATTTTGCTCTTAATATCATCAAGATCCGGAAACCAATCCGCGTCTTCATCACAGCGATAATGTACCGCTTTACCGCCGGCTAAATTGGCCGCTGCGGTCCACAGTGGATAATCGGGTGAGGGGATCAGCACTTCATCATCGGTGTTTAATAAGCCCTGCATGGCCATCATAATTAGCTCTGATACACCATTACCGATATAGATGTCTTCGATATCGACACCATGAATGCCCTGCGCTTGATAATGCTGCACAATCGCCTTGCGGGCAGAGAATAATCCTTTTGACTCACAGTAGCCTTGGGCGCTGGGGAGATTGAGGATCACATCGCGCACAATTTCTTCCGGCGCTTCAAAACCGAAGGGGGCGGGGTTACCAATGTTGAGTTTGAGGATGCGGTGTCCCTCGTCCTCTAAACGTCTGGCTTCCTTGTGCACTGGGCCGCGGATGTCGTAGCAAACAGTATCCAACTTGTTGGACTTGATGATAGGGCGCATTTACACCTCGAAACATGCAGTTAATTTAGGCTTAAGTTTGTGCACCATAACGAAAATATCTGGCTTAAGGAAGGGGGCTTGAGCACAAATAACAAGTTTTTTTCATCAAACTCGCTAGTTAAATATGCTTTAACTAAGCTTTAAATAAATCAAAACAAGTTTTAAATGCTGAATATTTGCGGATTATCAAACTAATGAACTGTTGGTTTTGATGGGGTCAGCCTTTGCGACTATCAAGCGGCTTGCTTAAGCTTCTACTCGCTTTTTAGAAACTCGAAAATCCACTCACGGGTTAAATGTTAATAAAATTGTTAATCAGTTTTTGCTTAACCGCTGATTTACTGGCGGTGATTTGAGTTAATGCGGTTTTATCAGGCGTTCAGCGCTTTTTTGATATTTAGGCAGATTAACTGAATGCTTATTAAGCATTTAAGGTCAAATAAAGATTTCGTTGTACGTGCTTAAAATCATTTAAAATCAGATGTATATATCATTACTTATTTCAATATTAAAAATTATTTATGGTTAGCATAAATTTATAGTTGACTCGCTATTCGATGCGCTTTATTTTCTGCGCGATGTTTTTGGCAAGGCACCTAAGATAACAAGCTTTTAGCAGGTTTTATCAGCGGAGTTAGTCATCATGAAGCAGCAATATTGGCGTCCGTTATCGAGGTGATTTCAGGCGCTGTTCTAAAAACTTTTGCCTTTTAGGCGACTTATTTAGAGGACCTAAGTGCATGTCTGAACCGACAGCGTTAAGTCTTATTCCACCTTTGGTGGTATTGGTGTTGGCCATTTGGTTACGCCGCCCCATTCTTTCTCTGATCATTGGTGCGGTAACTGGGTTTCTGTTACTCGATCCGTCGCAAGTCTTAAATAATTTCGCCAGTACTTCATTAAAAGTCATGGCCGATGAAACCATCGGTTGGTTGATTTTAGTCTGTGGTTGTTTTGGTGCGTTAATTGCCCTGTTAGTGCGTACTGGTGGTGCACTGGCGTTTGGTCGAAATGCGCTCAAATTTGCTAAAGGCCCTAAATCCTCCCTGTTTATGACCTTTATTCTCGGGATTGTGATTTTTATCGATGACTATCTGAACGCGTTAACCGTGGGTGAAACCATGAAGCGTGTGACCGATAAGTTTAAGGTATCCCGTGAAATGCTGGCCTATGTGGTTGACTCAACCGCAGCTCCAGTGTGCGTGCTCGTGCCATTATCTACCTGGGCGGTATTCTTTGGTGGCTTGCTGGTCGATAACGGTGTAGCGGCAGAAGGTCAGGGCATTAGCGTGTATATGCAGGCGATTCCCTACATGCTTTACGCTTGGTTAGCCGTGGCCATGGTGTTACTGGTGGTGTTAGGTGTTGTACCCGCCATTGGTCCGATGAAAAAAGCCCAGCTGCGTGCTGCACAGGGTGAACCAGCAGAAGCACAGGTCGATTTAGACCAAGTACAAACCTCTGACGAATACGCGATTGCTGCGATTGAAGAAGAGTTTAAACATGCCGACAATCAAGGCAAACTGCACAACTTCTTAGTGCCTATTCTGCTACTGGTTGCCTTTACCGTTTATTTTGATATCGACGTGTGGAAGGGCTTGTTAGCGACATTAGTTATCACGCTGCCTTACTATGCAGTGCAACGCTTAATGCCACTGTCAGAGATGATGGATCAGATGATCGATGGTTTTAAGAGCATGTTGCCCGCCATTGGTACCGTGATCGCCGCATTCGTGTTTAAGGATGTGTGTGATGCGTTGCTACTGCCACAATATGTAATTGAGTCATTGAGCCCCTTTATGACGCCTAAGATGCTGCCTGCGGTGGTATTCCTCTCTATGGCGATCCTGGCCTTTGCGACAGGTTCAAGTTGGGGTATTTTCGCGGTGACAATCCCTATCGTGATGCCACTGGCGCAATCGGTTGGTGCGGATATTCCACTGGTGATTGGGGCGCTGTTATCGGCATCCTCATTTGGTAGCCAAGCGTGTTTCTACTCAGATTCAACCGTATTGGCCGCACAAGGCTCTGGTTGTAACTTAGTGAGCCATGCGGTGACTCAGTTACCCTATGCGTTAATTGCCGCTGTGATTGCGTTCTTTGGCTTTATCTTGATTGCCTAAGCCGCGATACCGTAAATATAAAAAACCAGCTACGGCTGGTTTTTTTATGGCTCGCGTATATTGTTTACTTTAACTATTGGCGCTTGTTGCTCGCGCTGAGTGTCGAGCTGTTTGGCACGACGCTAAAACAAACGCTTACGCTACTTAACCTCGATATCCAATACCATGTGATAACTGTCCTCTGTAAAACTTTAGAAGCATCAAATTCGAGGCAATAAAAAAGCCAGTGCAGGCACTGGCTTTTTTATCTGGGACTGAGAAGGGCGATTATACGCGCTTCTTGAATTCACCAGTACGAGTGTCGATTTCAATCTTGTCGCCAACTTTAACGAAGTCAGCCACGCTGATTGTACCGCCGCCAGTGATAGTTGCTGGCTTCATCACTTTACCTGAAGTGTCGCCACGAGCAGATGGCTCAGTGTAAGTCACTTCACGTACGATAGTGGTTGGCATTTCAACAGAAATAGCTTTGCCTTCGTAGAAAGTCACTTGGCAAGTTTCTTCCATACCGTCAACGATGTAAGCCGCTGCGTCACCTAAGTTTTCAGCTTCTACGTCGTATTGGTTGTATTCTGCATCCATGAACACGTACATAGGATCAGCAAAGTAAGAATAAGTACAATCCAGACGATCTAAGATAATATCGTCAATCTTATCTTCACCTTTGAAAGTGGTTTCAGTACCAGAGTTAAGCAGTAAGTTTTTCAGCTTTAACTTAACGATGGCAGCGTTACGGCCAGAACGAGTTGTTTCTGTTTTCTGTACAACCCATGGGCTGCCTTCAAACATGATCACGTTACCAGGACGGACTTCATGAGCAGTTTTCATTACACAATTTCCTATATGTCGATTTTCTATTTCAGCGCAGCATCTTAGCTTTTTTTGACGAATTGGACTAGCCGAGTCGCAAGATCTGCAGCATTTATTGCGTCAATTGGCCAATCTTTAGCATGTTGCAAGAGTGGCAAACTGACAGGATTTAGGTTTTGCCAGTGAGTTTTCACGGCAGATTGCTCGCCTTGGTTAAATGCAACATTCAATTTAGACCAAGTGTCGGCAATATCAGGGGGCAGATTATCGCAGTAAAGTTGGATAAAAGCTCCTAATTTTATTAGATGATAATCATCTTCTTGCGGATAAATATGCCAAATAAAGGGTTTAGCGGCCCATTGCGCCCTCAGGAAGCTGTCTTCACCGCGAACAATATTAAAGTCGCAGCTCCACAGCAGGCGATCAAACCCTTGCTGGTCCGTCATCGGCAAGATATGCAGGGTCAAATGACCGAGCTTGATTTGCTGTCCGGGGCTGAGCGCCTCAATCTTGCAGGGCAAAAAGTGTTGTAAGCTGTTTAAGCTGCGTCCCTTGGGAATGAGTGCATGGATTTTGGCATCGCTTGTTGCACTGGCTTGCCAGAGCTCACATAACGCCGGCAGAGACTCGGTCTCATAGCTAAAGACGCTGTAGACAGTATCTTGCGCCTGAATATTCTTAAGGCCAAGGCGTTCAAATAATTGCAATTTATTAACGCTATCCCGTTGCCATGCCTCACGTTCGGCAAATAGCTCCCGCTCACAGATAAGTCCACCCGTCTTTGGGGTAAAGCCAGGGAAAAAGAAATACTTCTTAATGCCGCTTGCCTGCATCGACGGTAATCCATGGCAGCCATCGACCCAGTCTTCGGCGCTTAAATATTCTAAATTCAGCCAGACGGGCACCGCTTGCGGTATTGTGCTGTGCAGCGCAATGAGTTGTTGCTTGACCTCATCAGGCAGTTCGCAGGCAAAGGCTTCAATTAACACCGCGCCGGGCACAAATGCCACAGGCAGGGGACTGGTCCAATGATTGATGGTGACGCCATTAAACACTTGGCTGCTAAGCTTGGGGTCAAGGCTCGGTAAAATATGCGAGAAGCTGTGTAAGTCATCGACCCAGAGTGTAATGGGGAGCTGATATTCATTGACCAGCTGTTTGGCTAAACGCCAAGTGACGCCGATATCACCGTAGTTATCGACAACACAGCAAAAGATATCCCAGTGGGCTGCGCGCATGTCTGTCATAAATGGAATGGCTCCGCGTTCACAAGGTTAGGGACGAAAATCCCCCATAAAAAAAGCGGCGTTTAGGCCGCTTTTGATCCATCGTTAACGAATTAACGATAGCGCGAATTAGTCTTCAAACTCGGCTAAGCACATTTCTTCATAGATTTGCTTAACCCAAGCATCGACACGCTCTTCAGTCAGCTCAGGTTGACGGTCTTCGTCAATCCCTAAACCGATGAAGTGGTCATCATCTACTAAGCCTTTTGAAGCTTCGAAGTTGTAAGTCGCTGTTGGCCAGTGACCTATGATGATACCGCCACGGGCTTGAACAATATCGCCCACCATGCCCATGGCATCGAGGAAGTATTCTGCGTAGTCTTCTTGGTCACCACAACCGAAGATTGCAACCAGTTTGTCGGTAAAATCAATCTGTTCTAATTCAGGGAAAAAGTCATCCCAGTCGCACTGTGCTTCACCGTAATACCAGGTTGGGATGCCGAACAGCAGCAGGTCGTATTCTGCGATCTGTTCTTTGGTGCTCTTGGCGATATCTTTCACCTCAACCATTTTCTTACCCAGTTTCTTCTGGATCATCTTGGCGACAGCTTCGGTGTTGCCTGTGTCGCTACCGAAAAAAAGACCTACAGTTGCCATTGTCTATCCTTTATGTCTAGTTCACTTATACGTTAATCTTGCTGCTATCGATTGCTCAGCATTCTATTTTTTGCTGAAGAATTAATTCGATTAACTGGCTTCGGCTGATGTTACTGGCCAATGCCTGCTCATTCAAGGCGTCATATAAATCTTGTGACACCTTTAACTCTATTCGCTTTAATCCTTTGGCTTTATCCCGCTGGATCTGGTTGCGCTTATTGACCTTAAGTTGCTGGCTACGGGACAAAGGATTGCTACGTGGGCGGCCCCGGCGCTTTTCATTGGCAAAAAGGTCAATGGTAGTTCTATCTGTTGCTTCTTTTGCCATGTTCTTATTGTTTAACCGATGCCTGAACCTTCCCAAGACATCTGGATAATACCTTTTGCAATAAACCCGGCGCAGCCGAGAAATAACACTAACCACACAATAAATCGACCAAATTTCGGCACATTACCTTGTTTAAGCACATCGTGGATGGCCATGCCGATAAAGAAAAATATCGCGGCAAAAAACAGGTTCAGGCCGATGGTTTCAATTTGTTCCATGTACTGAGATAACATACTTTCTTAGTCCTCTAGAGTCTTCTAAGGCTAAAAGAGGCGCGAATATATCACATCAGCAGGGTGTCGGCTATATGATTTAGGTCGAGAATCATTGTCATTTACACTGAGTGTTTGTCAATAAATTCAGACACAATACGATTGAATACCGCCGGTTTTTGGGCATGTAGCCAATGGCCACAACCCTCTAATGTTTTGGCCTGTGCCGCGGGAAATTGGCGCATGATCTCATCGCGATGCTCGGCGGTCACATAATTGGAGTCGCCACCCCGGATAAAAAAGCTCGGTCCGTTAAAGACTTGCTGTGTTTCGTGCTTTTGATTAGGCCAACCAATGATGTTGGGATAGCAGCTTTTTAAGCCAGTGAGGTTCATCTTCCAACGAAAACCAGTATCGGTGCGCTGGAGGTTTTTAAGTAAAAACTGCGCGGTCGGCTCATCGATGCCACCCGCTAATAAATGCGCTAACGCGAAGCGGCGGTCGGTATGGCCTTCAAGTGGCAAACTTTCGAGTGCGGCAAATACCGCATCATGGCGCGGTTTGTAAGCAACTGGGGCAATATCGGCGGCCACCAAGCTGATGATGCGCTCTGGGTAAGCAAGGGCTGTTGCCATGGCGATTTTACCGCCCATGGAGTGGCCAACAATGTGCACGCGCTCAAGCGCAAGTTCATCTAACAATGCCACCATTGCCTTGGCTAAACTTGGGTAATCCATCGTTTGCCAATGTTCACTCAATCCGTGATTAGGCACATCGACACGAATAACCTGATGATTTGCTTCGAGGACTTGTCCTAGCCCCTTAAGATTATCTAAATTGCCAAAGAGTCCGTGGATAAGGATGACTGCTTCTCCTTGACCTGTGGATGCAAAATTCATGGGATCGCCTGTGCTGTGGAACATAAAGTGCTGCGGATTGTGCCCCTAATGGGTTAAGTTTGACAAGTCTTCAGGCAATTTTGAGGCACAGAGCACCGAACTTGCTGGCTTTTTCAGCGATTAACGCGCTTGTGCTAATTTGATGTGCGATTTCACGCATTTTTAGATTAATGATGCTTTATCAGATTGATAGAGATAGATACACTGGGGCAACGATCGCACAGATCCTTTGCGAGGATCGCCTGTGGTGCACTTTTTCGGTTAAGCCTATCGAATAACAAAGGATAATAAGGTTATGAAATACATCGAAGTGGATGAAGAGCTCTATCGTCATATTGCCAGCAAAACGGAACGTATTGGTGAGAGCGCCTCTGACATTCTCCGTCGATTACTCGGCCTGTCCGTCGATGCGGTTGAACAAACGCAACCACAGGCCATTAGCCAACCGAGTTTAGAGGCGGCGACGCCTGAGCCACAGGTTGCGCCTCAGGTAGAAACCTTAGTCTCAGCGACCGATTTCAATCAATTGGTGGATGAGCATAAGTTAGCGCAGCAAAAAGGCGCCGTGGGTCGCTTCTTATTCTTGCTCGAGAGTTTATATCAACAGAGCCAAGCGCAATTCTCGCAAATTTTACAGATCCAAGGTCGCGATCGACTCTATTTTGCGCGCTCACGGGAAGAGTTACTCAAGGCCAGTACTACCGCCAACCCGAAGGAAATCGGTAATACCGGATTTTGGGTCACGACCAACAATAACACTGCGAAAAAACGGGCGATTTTAGTCGAAGCCTTAGTGCAATTTGGTTGCGATGCCGAAATTGCCAACGGCATTGCCGAACGCGTATAACGCCTTATCGACGCCGCAATGATGCGGCGTTTCCATTTAATTAACCGATTTTCCAGTAGGAGAGGATCAGGTGGCAATACATCAACGGGCAGGACAAACCGCGAGTCAGACGGATCTGGTGAATATTCCAAAACTGATGAGCCATTATTACAGCATCAAACCTAATGTGGATGCTGCCGAGCAACGTGTGACGTTCGGGACCTCGGGTCACCGCGGAACTGCGTTTCAAGCAAGTTTTAACCAAGACCATATTTGGGCGATTACCCAGGCCGTGGTGGATTATCGCCAATCGGTGAATATTGACGGCCCACTATTTTTAGGTATCGATACCCACGCCTTATCTTATGCGGCTTATGTGTCGGCGATTGAAGTGTTAGCGGCCAATAAGGTGACTGTGCATATTCAGCAAAATGATGGCTTTACCCCCACGCCTGTGGTGTCCCATGCCATTATTTGCGCCAATCGTGAAGCGGCGCTGACTGGTGCCGTGTTAAGCGATGGTTTGATTATTACGCCATCCCATAATCCGCCGCAGGATGGTGGCATCAAGTACAATCCTCCCCATGGCGGACCAGCCGAAGGCAATATCACTGCGTGGATTGAGTCCCGCGCCAATGATTACCTGCGCGCAGGACTCAAGGGTGTTAATAAGCTCGCCTATGCCGACGCGTTAACCTCGGGTTATGTGCATGCCATCGATTTGATCACCCCCTATGTGGCGGATTTAGACAATGTAGTCGATATGCGCGCTATCGCTAAGGCTAAGCTGAAATTGGGCGTTGACCCATTAGGCGGCTCGGGTATTCATTATTGGGCGCCGATTGCCAAGCACTATGGCATCGATATCACCTTAGTGAACGATAAGGTCGACCCAAGCTTTAGCTTTATGTCGCTTGATAAAGACGGCAAGATCCGCATGGATTGCTCTTCGCCCTATGCGATGGCAGGCCTACTGGCCCACAAAGAATCCTTCGATTTATGTGTCGGTAACGATCCTGACTACGACAGACACGGAATCGTCTGCCCGGGCACGGGGCTGATGGATCCCAACCACTATTTAGCGGTTGCGATTGATTATCTGCTGACACACAGACCTGAATGGAGCGAGCAGTTAGCCATCGGCAAGACGCTGGTATCGAGTGCGCTTATCGATAAAATCTGTGCCTTCCACGGCAAAAAATTACTCGAAGTCCCCGTTGGCTTTAAGTGGTTCGTCGATGGGTTAGCCGAGGCGACTATTGCCTTTGGTGGTGAGGAGAGTGCGGGCGCCGCGTTCCTGCGCCGTGATGGCACGACTTGGTGTACCGACAAAGACGGTTTTATTCTGGTGCTGCTTGCGGCCGAAATGCTCGCGGTTACTGGCAAGACGCCGGGGCAACGCCATCAAGAATTAGTGGCGCAGTTCGGTCAAAGTTTCTACAAGCGTATCGACAGTCCGATTAGTCTTGAGAACAAAGCCAAATTTGCCAAGCTTAATGCTGAAACCTTAAACGCCACTATGCTGGCGGGTGAGAAAATTGATGCCGTATTAACCCATGCCCCAGGTAACAATGCCTCTATAGGTGGTATTAAAGTGACTACGGCCAATGGTTGGTTCGCGGCGCGACCGTCGGGCACTGAGGCGTTATTTAAGATTTACGGTGAGAGCTTTATCAGTGAGCAGCATCTTGCCGATATCATTAAGGACGCACAAGCCTTGATCGATAAGGCGCTTAGCGCCTGATTTAGCAGTTAAGCATTCTTTTTACCGATAAAAAAACGCACTCATGGAAATCCTATGAGTGCGTTTTTATTTGCAGCGATGAGCGGCAGAAGCCACTCACTCGGATGCTACAGGTTATGATCAGTACTCGAGATGGCAACTTGGTAAGTTGTTCTTATCGATATAGTTTTGATGATATTCCTCGGCCACATGGAATTGCTGTAAAGGCACAATTTCAGTCACGATGTGGCGCAATCCCCAACGGCCCGAGCGGGCAAAGGCCAGTTTAGAGGCTTCGGCCGTGGCTTTTTGCTCACGGTCATGGAAGAAAATGGTACTGCGATACTGAGTGCCAATATCGCCGCCCTGCATATTGAGTGTGGTGGGGTTGTGGTTCTTCCAAAACACATCCAATAACTCGTCGTAGCTGACAATCGCAGGGTCAAACTCCACTTGCACGACTTCAGCATGGCCTGTCTTACCTTTTTTGACTTCCTCATAGGTGGTCGCTTCGTTATTGCCACCCATATAGCCACTGGTCGCGTTGCTCACGCCGTTGACTTGTCTAAAGAAATACTCCACGCCCCAAAAACAGCCGGCACCGAAAGTTGCTAACGCCATGATAAATCCTGATAGAAGTCTAGATGGCTAAGGATTGTGATAAAACTCATGCCTAAAAGCAAGTGTGTCGACAAAATTAATCCTATGTCGGCCAAATGTGGCTAAGATGCTGTGGTTTTGCCGTGAAATGCGCTTGTTTGACCAGAATGACAGAGTAACGGCTCAAAAACTTGTGTTAGTATGGATGCGCTTTTTAAGGCGGGTAGCGATAAGTGCAATGAAACAGGTAGTTATTGCCATAAATCCCGTCTTTAACACGCTATTATAAGGAGAATTCTGTGTTACAAGCTCTGTTAGATTCGAAGGATTTTCTCGCGCTGACCCTCGCCAATCCTGAAACCCTCGGGGATGAGTTTAGTTTCGCCTTAGGGGAACATACTCGAGTCGAAGTGTGGGACACGGGTGTCATCGTCTTTGAGCCAGCACAAACCCAAGGTAAGGATGTCATTCTCTCCTGCGGTGTCCACGGTAATGAAACCGCCCCCATCGAACTCTGCAATACCTTAATCAAACAGCTTCTCCAACAAAAAATCATCGCCAAACAACGCACGCTATTTCTTATTGGCAACCCTTTAGCGATTAATAATGGCACTCGCATTATCGACGAGAACATGAATCGTCTGTTTAGTGGCGAGCATTCAAATCCTCCGGGATTAGTGAATCCTGAGCGGGTGCGAGCGAAAAAATTAGAAGCCTATGTCGACCGTTTCTTTAAGGTCGCAGCCGCAGGGCGCCAGCGTATTCACTACGATTTGCACACGGCGATGCGGGCGTCAAAACACGAAAAGTTTGCGATTTATCCCTATCGTCCCGGCCGGGCTTATAGCGCCGAGCAAATCATGTTTTTAGCGGCCAGTGGCGTGGATACTGTGTTATTTCACCATGAGCCGACGACGACCTTCAGTTATTTTTCCTCCGAGCAATATGGCGCCGATGCCTTTACCATTGAATTAGGTAAGGTGTACCCCATGGGGCAAAACGATATGACGCGTTTTATTGCCGCCCAAGAGATGTTTATGCGCCTTATCACAGACAAACCCTTAGCGCTTGAGCCATTCTCCGCGGATAAGGTGAATCTATACCAAGTGTGTCGGGTGATTAACAAACATTTTGATGATTTTGAATTTACCTTCGCGACCGATGTCGAAAACTTCCGATCTTTCCCGAAAGGCTTTGTATTGGCCCGAGAGGGTGGGCAGGAAATTAAAGTCGAACAGGAATTTGAAGCGATTGTCTTCCCCAATGCTAAGGTGCCCATCGGCAATCGCACTGTGATATGCCTGATCCCTTCAGTCGCGCCAGATGTTCGCTAGTTTTGTAAAGCATTATATACATGCCCACAGGGGATTAGTTGTCGTTTGAACTGTGCCAACGGTTGATAGGTAGTTTACGTTAACGTAATGTTCATCCGGCATATTCGTATAAATTAGGCGTTGTGGACTTTCCATGGCGTAACGAGATAACAAGAGCACAATATGAGCAAAGCAACACTCAACACTGATACAGTGCACCGTGTCGGCTTCTTGGATAAGGCATCGCTTCACATTCCTATCCTTCGAATTCTACAAGCAGACGGCACTACCTATGAAACCGCGGTTTTGCCTGTAATAGATGAAGCCTTAGCCACCAAAATTTACGATACTTGCGTGTTCACGCGGGTACTCGACGAACGTATGTTAGGCGCGCAGCGTCAGGGACGGATCAGCTTCTATATGACCTGTACGGGTGAAGAAGCGGCGATCGTCGGCAGTGTCGCGGCACTGGACGCTGAGGACGTGATCCTCGCGCAATATCGCGAACATGCGGCGCTGCGTTACCGTGGTTTTACCACTGAGCAGTTTATGAACCAAATGTTCAGCAATGAGAAGGACTTAGGTAAAGGTCGCCAGATGCCAATCCACTACGGCTGCGCGGCGTTAAACTACCAAACCATTTCATCGCCACTGGCCACGCAAATCCCGCAAGCGACAGGTGTGGGTTATAGCCTGAAAATGCAGGGCAAACGTAATGTTGCCGTCTGTTATTTCGGTGAAGGCGCCGCATCTGAAGGTGACTTCCACGCCGGCTTGAATATGGCGGCGGTGTTAAAATGCCCAGTGATTTTCTTCTGCCGTAACAATGGTTATGCGATTTCCACTCCAACCGAAGAGCAATTTGCCGGTAACGGTATTGCCAGTCGCGGTGTGGGTTATGGTATGCACACCATTCGTGTAGACGGTAACGATATGCTGGCGGTGTTAGCGGCGACGCAGCAGGCGCGTGCCTATGCGATTGAGCACAATGCCCCCGTGTTGATTGAGGCCATGACTTATCGTCTGGGCGCCCACTCGTCTTCTGACGATCCTTCTGGTTATCGCTCAAAAGAAGAAGAGGCGAAATGGCAACAGCACGATCCGGTCAAACGCTTCAAGTTGTGGTTAATCAACAAAGGCTGGTTGGCCGAGGCCGATGATGCCCAGCGTTACGAGAAGTACCGTGAAGAAGTGTTAGCCGCCGTTAAAGTCGCTGAAAAATTACCTATCCCTATGCTGGATGAGATCATTGAAGACGTGTACGACAAGCCAACACCAGCGCTGAAAAAGCAGCTGAGTGAGCTTAAAGAACACATCAAGAAATATCCGCAATCCTATCCCAAAAGTGCAGGGAGGCTATAAGCCGTGGCAGAAATGAATATGTTACAGGCCGTCAATGAGGCCTTGTCAATCGCCATGCAATCTGATGAGCGCATGGTGGTATTTGGTGAAGACGTTGGCCACTTTGGCGGTGTGTTTCGCGCAACCTCAGGCTTACAGGAAAAGTTTGGTCGCAGCCGCTGCTTTAACACGCCGCTGACTGAGCAAGGCATTGCGGGTTTTGCCAACGGTTTAGCCTCTAATGGTATGACCGCCGTGGCGGAAATCCAGTTCGCCGATTACATCTTTCCGGCGTTCGATCAGATAGTGAACGAGTCTGCTAAGTTCCGTTACCGCAGCGGTAATGAATTTAACGTGGGAAGCCTAGTGTTCCGAACACCCTATGGTGGCGGTATTGCGGGCGGTCATTATCATTCGCAATCGCCAGAAGCCTATTTTACCCAAACGCCAGGCTTAAAAGTGGTTGTGCCACGTAATCCCGAGCAGGCAAAAGGCTTATTATTAGCCTCTATTCGCGATAAAAACCCAGTGGTGTTCTTCGAGCCTAAGCGTTTATACCGTGCTTCTGTGGGTGAAGTCCCTGCGGGCGATTATGAAATCGAGCTGGGTAAGGCCGAAGTGGTGCGTGAAGGGAAAGATATCACCTTAGTAGCCTGGGGCGCGCAGATGGAAATCATCGAAAAAGCGGCCGACATGGCGGCAAAAGAGGGAATTTCCTGCGAAATTATCGACCTACGTACACTCGCACCTTGGGATGTGGATACCGTTGCCGATTCTGTGAAGAAGACGGGCCGCTTACTGATTAACCACGAGGCGCCATTGACGGGTGGTTTTGCCGGTGAAATTGCGGCAACGATTCAGCAAGAGTGTTTCTTGTATTTAGAATCCCCCATCAGCCGTGTATGTGGTCTAGATACCCCATATCCACTGGTCCACGAAAAAGAATATATGCCCGATGCGCTCAAGACTTTTGAAGCCATTAAGGCATCGGTGAACTTCTAGGAGTCCGGTATGATTAAAGATTTTATTTTGCCGGACATTGGTGAAGGCGTTGTCGAGTGTGAACTCGTCGAGTGGTTGGTGCAAGAGGGCGATACCATTGCTGAAGATCAGCCCATCGCTGATGTGATGACAGACAAAGCCTTAGTGCAAATTCCGGCGCCTTTTGCAGGAGTTGTGACCAAGCTGTATTACGCCAAAGGCGATATCGCTAAGGTGCATGCACCGCTTTATGCCGTGCAGATTGAGGCTGACGAAGCCGCGCCTGTTGCTGCGTCTCAACCTGAAACACACGCAGCGATACAAACATCTGCAAGCCAAGCCAGCGCTTCTGCTACTAGCGTGGAAGAGTTCCTGCTGCCCGATATTGGTGAAGGGATTGTTGAGTGCGAACTGGTCGAATGGTTAGTACAAGAAGGCGATACTGTGGTTGAAGACCAACCCATCGCCGATGTGATGACAGATAAAGCCCTAGTGCAAATTCCCGCCATCAAAGCGGGTAAGATTGTCAAACTGCACTACCGTAAGGGCCAGTTAGCTAAAGTCCATGCGCCATTATTTGCGATTGAGGTTGAAGGTGGTGTTAGTGCACCAGTCAGTCATGTACAAGAAGCCAGCGCCGCCGCTGTGAATACCGCTGCACCAGCAGCTTGCGCGGCGGTGTCCTCGGAGCCTGCTCGCCAAGGTAAAGCATTAGCCAGCCCAGCTGTTCGTCGTATGGCACGTGCCTTAGATATCGATTTAAGTCGCGTACCTGGTAGTGGCAAACATGGCCGTGTGTATAAGGAAGACATTACTCGCTTCCAAGCGCAAGGCGGCGCTGTGCCTGCGGTTGCGCCAGTGGCTGTCGCGTCAACCGTTTCTACCGCAGTGGCAAGCGCTGCACGGGGTGACATTGTTGAGCCTATCCGTGGCGTGAAAGCCGTGATGGCAAAAATGATGGTGGAATCGGTATCCACCATTCCACACTTCACCTATTGCGAAGAGTTTGATTTGACAGACTTAGTCGCTCTGCGTGAAAGCATGAAGGCCAAGTATTCCTCCGACGAAGTAAAGCTAACCATGATGCCATTCTTTATGAAAGCCATGTCGTTAGCCTTAACGCAGTTCCCAGTGCTTAACAGTCAAGTGAATGCGGATTGTACGGAAATCACCTACAAGGCGCGTCATAACATAGGTATGGCGGTCGACTCTAAGGTGGGATTACTGGTACCAAACGTCAAGGATGTGCAAGATAAGAGCATCCTTGAGGTGGCTGCCGAGATCACTCGCTTAACCAATGCCGCCCGTAGCGGCCGTGTGGCGCCGGCGGATCTTAAAGAAGGCACAATTTCGATTTCGAATATTGGCGCCTTAGGTGGCACAGTCGCAACGCCGATTATTAATAAGCCGGAAGTCGCGATTGTCGCATTAGGTAAGTTACAAACCTTGCCTCGCTTTAATGCGAAAGGTGAAGTGGAAGCGCGTCAGATCATGCAAGTGAGTTGGTCTGGCGATCACCGCGTTATCGATGGTGGCACCATTGCCCGTTTCTGTAATCTGTGGAAACAATACCTTGAGCAGCCGCAGGATATGCTGTTAGCCATGCGCTAATCGGCTGTCAGCCAATACTTACAGCCAATCCAGCAAAAAAGGACGCAATTTAGCGTCCTTTTTTATTCGCAGGCCATAAATGGGTTAATCTTTTGATCCCAATTACGTATAATTCGCGAACGTTGTTATACTGATGGATTTGTTATGAGCCCCAGCCCATTTGCCCCAACAATCGAAACTATTGATTATCCGTTCCCGCCTAAGCCAATTCCTCTGTCCGATGCCGAAAAGGTGGACTACAAGGCACGTATCAAGCAGCTGCTGATTGAAAAAGATGCGGTATTGGTTGCCCATTATTATACCGACCCTGAAATTCAAGCACTGGCTGAAGAGACTGGCGGTTGTGTTTCCGACTCACTCGAAATGGCGCGTTTTGGCCGCGATCATCCCGCCAAGACGTTAATCGTCGCCGGGGTGAAGTTTATGGGGGAAACCGCCAAAATCTTAAGCCCAGAAAAAACCATTCTGATGCCGACTCTTGAGGCGACCTGTTCATTGGACTTAGGTTGCCCCATCGATAAATTCAGCGCCTTCTGTGATGCGCATCCTGATCATACCGTGGTCGTTTACGCCAACACCTCGGCGGCGGTAAAAGCCCGTGCCGATTGGGTGGTCACCTCGAGTATTGCCCTTGAAATCGTTGAACATTTAGACAGCGAAGGTAAAAAAATCATTTGGGGCCCAGACCGTCATTTAGGCAGTTATATTGCCAAACAAACGGGCGCCGAGATGTTGATGTGGCAGGGCGACTGTATCGTTCACGATGAATTTAAGGCCAATGCACTGCGTGATTTAAAGCGCGTTTACCCCGATGCGGCGATTTTAGTGCACCCAGAGTCACCCGCGAGTGTGGTGGCGATGGCGGATGCTGTCGGTTCCACCAGCCAGTTGATTAAAGCTGCACAAACCATGGCTAACGAGCGTTTTATTGTGGCGACCGATCGCGGTATTTTCTACAAAATGCAACAAGCGGCGCCGGGTAAAACACTGATTGAAGCGCCTACCGGTGGTAACGGTGCCACCTGTAAGAGCTGTGCCCACTGTCCTTGGATGGCGATGAACGGCTTAAAAGCCATTGAAGCGTCATTAAGTGACTGCGACAAAACCACCCATGAGATCTTTGTCGATGAAGATTTACGCGTAAAAGCCTTAATCCCGCTGACCCGTATGCTCGATTTCGCTAAGACACTGAATATGAAAGTGAAAGGCAACGCTTAACCAAGCGTCCATAACACTCACTAAAAATGAAATCCCTGCCACTTGGCGGGGATTTTTGTATCAGCGCAAAATGATAAACACTAATGCTGCTAAGTATGTGCTTAGTAAGCTGCGCTAGCCTTAGACGCCATTCTTCATAGATGTATATATGCTTCAATTTAAAGAAATACACGCTCTTTTACTTACCGGATCGGTGTTGTTGACCTAAATTTGATATAGCAAAGCGTAGGAGCGTTCACTCATTGCGCTGTGTTCATGCAATTTTGTATAAGATAACCATGGAGAAGGGTATGAAAAACATCGTGTTATTGCTTGCTTCAATGTCTGCTGCCAGCGCATTTGCAGACGTGAGTGTGCCAATGAATCTTGTTAACGAAAAGGGCGTGGGTGAGAGTGTCGGTCAAGTGACTGTTTCAGAATCGCAATATGGAGTGGTATTTACGCCATCACTCAAAGGCTTAATGCCGGGATTACATGGTTTCCATCTACATGAGAACGGCAGCTGTGATCCAAAGGAAAAGGATGGAAAAATCGTCCCTGCTGGCGCTGCAGGTGGACACTATGATCCTGCCGCCACGAAAGCCCACGGTACGCCATGGGGAGAAGGGCATTTAGGTGATCTGCCACCATTGTTTGTCGATGCAGACGGTGCTGCTAGCCAGGCCGTGCTGGCACCGCGCTTAAAAATGAGTGATCTTAAAGGCCATGCAATCATGATCCATGCCGGTGGCGACAACCATTCCGATCACCCTGCACCTTTAGGTGGCGGCGGTGCGCGTGTGGCCTGCGGTATTATCAATTAATGTATCGCCAATATAAGTTGCTAGCGGCGAAATGCTAGCTTGGAAATGACAGTGCATTGATAAGCCGTTAAATCGACATAAAAAAAGCCCCGCAAGAGCGGGGCTTTTTTATAAAGAAGAATGATTACTTCGCGTTCATCAGGGCAACCGCGTTATCTAACATACGGTTACTGAAACCCCATTCGTTATCGTACCATGCCATGACTTTAACTAAACGGCCGTTAACGCGGGTTTGCGTCGCATCGAAGTTAGATGAAAACGCATTGTGGTTAAAGTCGATAGACACCAATGGCTCTTTGTTGACCGCTAACACTTCGCTCAGTGGCGCAACAGCAGCGGCACGTTCGATAATGGCGTTAACTTCTTCAACAGTGGTATCACGTGCAGCAATGAAAGATAAATCCACTAAAGACACGTTAACAGTCGGTACACGTACTGCTAAACCATCGAATTTACCTTGTAATTCAGGTACAACTAAACCTACTGCCGCGGCAGCGCCCGTTTTAGTTGGGATCATTGACAGTGCTGCTGCGCGCGCACGGCGTAAATCTGTGTGGTATACGTCAGATAAACGTTGATCGTTGGTGTACGCGTGGATGGTAGTCATCAGACCCGATTCGATACCAATCTCATCGTTTAACGGCTTAGCGAAAGGCGCTAAACAGTTAGTGGTACATGATGCGTTAGAGATAACTGTCATATCCGCGGTCAGCACATTGTTGTTCACACCGTAAACGACGGTTGCATCAACGTTTTTGCCTGGTGCAGAGATAATGACTTTCTTCGCGCCCGCAGCTAAATGTGGCTGTACAGATTCTTTAGAAGTGAAGATACCAGTACATTCGAACACGACGTCAACTTGTAAGTCGCCCCAAGGTAATTTACCAGGATCGCGTTCTTGGAAGGTGAGGATCTTGTCGCCGTTGACATAAATTGCTTCCGCATCATGCTCAACTTTGGCATTGAAGCGACCATGCACAGAATCGTATTTTGTCAGGTGAGCGTTGATTGAAGCGTCGCCTAAATCGTTGATGGCAACAATTTTGATTGGGTAAGCTTTTTCGCTTTCATACAGGGCGCGTAATACGTTTCTACCGATACGGCCATAACCATTTATTGCTACACGGATAGTCATCTCATATCCCTCTGGTGATTATAAAATTCAACTGGTAGTAAAATTACCAAACTGACAGCTATCGTCAAGTGAATTCGGCAATTTTGCCGGGATTCGGTTAACAAATTAGGTGTTTTTTTTACATCGGTCGCGAAAACACCATTTTTAGCTCGGTATTTGGATAAAAAATTACAAGATGGCAAACATTTTGCCGACATTCCTCAAAACGCAAGTTAAGGCGAATTAGGCTTCTCTGGCTCGACAGTTGCTGCCGCAGGCGGTGGCGCCTCGGTGGGTTGAGGCGCGAGCCAAAGCGCAACAGGACTCGTAGAATAGAGACCATCTTCTAACGCATCGATTAAGTTTTGGGCGTATTCATCTAATTTGGCCGCCAGCGTTTTGTCGCCACCGATTAAGGCTAGCATCTTATCTTCAGAATACTTCTGCTGCGTAAGTAGTAAATTGGCCTTTGTCAGCATATAAGTTTTTTCAAGCGCTTGGGTTTGGCGATAGGCAGAGGCAAGCCCAAGCAACCAATTGGGGTCAAAGTCAGCGTATTGGATCTCTGCGAACACTTTAAGATAGAGTTGTTGCGCTTTGATGGCATTACGGTTGCTGTAGTAGGTGGCTATCTGCGCCAACAGAAATGGCTCAGTGACTTCACCAGCATTTTCTTGTGCCAATAACCGATTTAGCGCACTGGTATCGCCAAAACGTGTCCATTGATAATAAGACATAAAGGGATCTTGGCGTTCACGGGTTTCATCCTGTAGGCGACTGAGGTTTTGTGTGCTCAGGCGAAAAGCTCTGGCTCTATCAGCCGTGCGATTCGTATGGATGATATGTTGCACCCCTGAGGCCAATTCAATACAACGGCTGTAGTCCTCGAGGTAAGTTAACTGTTGGTAAAGTTGCTTACCCGTAGGATTTTTGTTGTCTAATAGGTCGAATCGGCTCTGGATCAGCTTCGTTTTCTCGGTTAAACACCAGCCATCCTTATGCAAATCGGCACAAATTTCAGGATTATTTTTACAAATCGTTTCGATATTTCGGCCATTATCACAACCGAAAAGGCTTATAGCGAGGGTAAATGATGTAATTATTACTAGATTTTGTCTCAAAATACGCTCCAAAATGCAATTTTCTCTAATAAAATTACAGATTTACAGAAAATATCTTACTGGCAAGCTGGGTCTGTTTTCATTACAATGGCGCCGACCAAAACACAGGGTTTCCCCTAAAACCTACATAAGATTATTGGTCTTTTCGTCATGTTACTCAAACCTTTCAATATATTTTATTGAAAAGTGAGATAAAGGATCTGTAAATGAGCGCTGATAAACACCTACAAAGTTGGCAAGAACGTTTTGAAATGGCAGAGGCAATGCAACCTTTGCTGGGCAAGTTGTACCGTAACCAAGGCGTCGAAGTTGTGGTTTATGGTAAGCCATTACTCAATGCTTCTACTATTGAGATTATTAAAGCGCACCGTTTAGTTCGTCGTCATGTCGGCGAGAAATTACGTTTACGCGAGAGTTTCCCATTTGTTCAAGCCTTAAGCAGACTCGCTGTTAAACAATGTAAAGTGGATATTGGTAAGCTTGCCGTTAAATACTGGGCTGAACATACCGATACCAATGAAATTGAAAGCTATATGGCACGCGAATTAGCGGCGGCGATTGATCATGCTGATGATATCGCACCGCGTGATGTAGTGTTGTATGGTTTTGGTCGTATCGGCCGCTTATTAGCGCGCTTACTGATCGAACGTACTGGCCGCAGCAACAAGTTAAGACTGCGCGCTATCGTATTACGTGGTGGTAAGAAGGGCGATTTAGAAAAACGCGCTAGCTTACTGCGTCGTGACTCTGTTCATGGTCCATTCAACGGTTCAGTTGAAGTGGATGAAGAGAACAACGCCATCATCGCGAACGGCACCTATATCCAAGTGATTTACGCAAACTCGCCTGATGAAGTGGATTACACCAAATACGGTATTACAGATGCCTTAGTGGTAGACAACACGGGTATTTGGAAAGATGAAGCTGGCCTTGGCTTACATTTGAAGAGCCCAGGTGCGAGCAAAGTGTTACTGACTGCACCTGCAAAAGGCGCCATCAAGAACATCGTTTACGGCGTGAACGAAGGCGACATCACTGCGGAAGACATCATTGTGTCTGCGGCGAGCTGTACCACTAACGCCATCACACCAGTACTGAAAGCAGTAAACGACAAGTACGGTATCGAGAATGGTCACGTTGAGACGATTCACTCATACACGAACGATCAAAACCTGATCGACAACTACCACAGTGCTGACCGTCGTGGCCGCAGTGCACCATTAAACATGGTGATCACTGAAACGGGTGCAGCTAAAGCCGTTGCTAAAGCTCTGCCAGTTTTAGCGGGTAAACTGACGGGTAACGCGATTCGCGTGCCAACACCAAACGTATCTATGGCGATCATCAGCATGAACCTCAATGCTGAGACCAACAAAGACGAATTAAACGAATACCTGAAAGACACGGCGCTGCAATCACCATTGCAAAACCAAATCGATTACACCGACTCAACTGAAATCGTATCAAGCGATTTAGTGGGTTCTCGCTATGCGGGCGTGGTTGATTCACAAGCGACCATCGCCGAAGGTAAACGTGCCATTCTGTACGTATGGTATGACAACGAATTTGGTTACAGCTGCCAAGTAGTGGGTGTGATGCAGACAATGTTAGGCCTGACGACTCTGTCTCTGCCGGCATAATCGCCACGCACATAAAAACGTCCAATAAAAAGCGCCCAGTAGGGCGCTTTTTTTATGGCATGATGCGCTTTGTTATGGATGGATAGCATCACTCAACTCTTGTTGTTGCAAAGAAAATCATCAAATTGATTATTCCATCGGCAAGTTTTTATCCCTGTGGCTGAATATTGGGCAAACAGTGCTTCTAAGCGCAATATTTCAAATTTGTTGATTGACTCTGAAGGTTAAATCGGTAGAATGCCAATCCGCAGTCAGGGGAAAGCGTAGCAACGTAACTCCTAAGCTTAATGACTCATTAAGCTGTGACATCGATGCGACATTAGCTCAGTTGGTAGAGCGATACCTTGCCAAGGTATAGGTCATCGGTTCGAACCCGATATGTCGCTCCAACTCTTTACGAGTTTGGAAAAATGGCGCGATGGCAGAATGGCTATGCTGCGGATTGCAAATCCGTCGATCTCGGTTCGACTCCGGGTCGCGCCTCCATAGATTAAGGTATTAATGACACGATTCCCGTCGTTAATATAAAGAGTTTGCCCGAGTGGTGGAATCGGTAGACACAAGGGATTTAAAATCCCTCGCTGGTAACAGCGTGCCAGTTCAAGTCTGGCCTCGGGTACCATAATATAGAGAAGGCCTAACAGATGTTAGGCCTTTTTTATTACCGCAAATCCAGTTCCAACCCCTACAAATTAATCCTGAAACGAATAGTGATCTGCCTCTTAAAAATCACAATTATCAAAAATTTCAGCTTCAAGATAATTGATCTCTCATTTAGTTGTTATTTATTTTAATCAATCCATAATACGCAAACTATTTCCTTAAGATGCGACAATAGGCGCTATTCCCCCTCTTAAGACAGTGGTATAAATAAGCCGAATTTCCCCTACACGTGAACATTTAGGATAAGTAGTCATGATTTTCTCTCAGGTAGTACTCGCACCCGCTGATCCCATCCTTGGTTTAACCGATACCTTCAAGGCCGATCCACGCCAAGATAAAGTGAACCTCGGTGTTGGCATTTATAAGGATGAAGCAGGGCAGACTCCAGTATTACAGTCAGTGAAGAAAGCAGAAGCCCTATTGCTTGAGCAAGAGAAGACCAAGAACTATTTAGGTATTGAAGGGGTACAAACCTATAACCGCGTAGTGCAAGAGCTATTATTTGGCGAGGGTAGTGAGCTTGTGACGTCAGGCCGTGCAGCGACCGCTCAGGCGCCAGGTGGTACTGGTGCACTGCGTATTGCCGCCGAGTTTTTACTGCGTAACACGCCATCGCGCACTGTGTGGGTAAGTAACCCAACTTGGGCGAACCATCAGAATATTTTCGAAACTGCGGGTTTAACGGTTAAAGAATACGGTTACTACAATGCCGCTGCCCACGATATCGATTTCGACGGCATGATGACAGATCTCGCCAATGCACTGGCGGGTGACATTGTTCTACTGCATGGCTGCTGCCATAACCCAACGGGTATTGATTTGACCTTAGCCCAATGGGAATTGGTTGCCAATCTGTGTGCAGACAAGCAGTTAGTGCCATTGTTTGACTTTGCTTACCAAGGTTTTGGTGCAGGTATTGAAGAAGATGCCGCAGGCCTACGTTTAGTGGCTGCGAAAGTACCTGAGTTGTTAGTAGCTAACTCTTTCTCTAAAAACTTTGGTCTTTATAACGAGCGTATCGGCGCTGTGACTGTGGTTGCACAAAATGCCGATGAAGCGGTGCGCGCCTTTAGCCAAGTGAAGCGTACTATCCGTGCCAATTACTCAAACCCACCAGCACACGGTGCGTTAATCGTTAGCACTATTTTAAGTGATGTGGCATTGAAAGCACTTTGGGTACAAGAGTTGACCGAAATGCGTGAACGTATCGCCGAGATGCGTACTCTGTTCGTCCAAAGCTTAAAGGATGAAGGTGTGACCCAGGACTTTAGCTTTATCTCCCGCCAAAACGGTATGTTTAGCTTCTCTGGCTTAAACAAAGCGCAGGTTGCGCGCTTGAAAGATGAGTTTGGTATTTATATCGTTGGTTCGGGCCGCATTAGTGTGGCGGGTATGACCAAAACCAATATGCCTGTGATCTGTAAAGCGATTGCTAAGGTTCTTTAATTTAGGACTCTAATTTAGCCCTCTAAATTAGCTTCTAATATAAGAAGAGGGCTTATTAAAAAGGACAGCTTAGGCTGTCCTTTTTACATTGTGGATCTTGAGAGGCGCTTATGTTTGCCATTAACCCGTCGTTATGATGCCAAGGTCTCTAGCGGTAAATCCGACTTAATTCTCAATACTGCGCTAAGCGCATCACGCAGGCCCGCCTGATCGTGTAATTGCGGATTGTGGCGATTCCTTAACGGAAAGTAATTCATTAAAGTCCCAAGGCGTACTTGTTCAGAGTGGCGCAGCACCTTAGTGATCACAGGCTTACCAATCACTTGATGGCACCAAGCAATTCGCTGCTCAATACTAAACTGACCTGCTGGCGAAGTTTCTTCATTCAGATTATCGATAAAAACCACAGGCGCAGTGGTCATCGCTAAGGCTTTGGCAAAGCAGGGCAGTAATAGCGGTGGCATAATACTGGTCAGGAAGCTCCCAGGGCCTAGGATGATTAGATCCGCGCGGCTGATGGCTTCACAGGCTTCGGCGGTCGCATCGACCTGTGGCTCGAGGCATAGGGCAATGGGCGCCTCATTCATCTTATCGACATTAACCTCACCAAATACCTTACAACCAGAGGCTTGCAATGCCACTAGATGCGTTGGTTGCTCTGACATAGGGATGATATTGGTTTCAATCTTAAGCATATGCCGAATAAGATTGACGGCTTCGAGGGGTCTAACACAAAGCTTATCGAGGGCGAGCAACATCAAATTGCCCAGATTATGGCCGCTAAGTTCGGTTTCGCCCTGAAAGCGATACTCAAATAATTGCGAGCTCACCGATGGGCGATGGGCAAGTTGAGACAGACAATTACGCAGATCGCCCCACGCAATACAGTCCTGCTCGGCCCGTAATCTGCCCGTAGAGCCACCATTATCTGTGGTTGCAACAATGCCTGTGAGACGATTGCCCAAAAAATCCAGCGATGAGAGTACACGACCCAAGCCGTGACCACCGCCAATGGCGACCACGTGTCTGTATTGATTTAAGATTTGATGCTGCATGAGGGTTCCTTCCTGAATACCCATAAAATCCTGTCCTGTTGTTAAGCGGTGCTGCGAAGCCTCGTTTGGGCTCGGTTACTAACACCTGCGTTAACGGAACCTTAGTATAAAAGCTCAGTCAAAAGCATGCACTAAATATTCACGCTGCAAATGTACCAAACTGTATGAGTTAAGCTTGGGATCGCATTTTGGCGTCATAAACTCATACCAGCGTTGGGCATAGGCGGTTTTGCCGTCAGATTTCGTGAATTTCAAGATATGACATATAATCTGGCGCTTATTTTGCCACTCGTGACTCAATATCAAAGGTGACTTATTGAAAACAGGTAGAATTGGTTCGTTTACACTCGCGTTAGCCCTAGTGATCTTAGCGATTTTTTCGCTGAGAGTCTGGCTCATTCCTACTATCGATGAGCCTGAATCTATCGTTAACCAACTGGAAAACTCCGTTGACCCCGTTACTCAAGTGCCTGACTTTTCTGCCATCAATGATGTAGCGGAAAAAAAGCGTGCCTTTTTTGATTTTCTCAGGCCGATTATTCAACAGCAAAACGCCATTATTGCCACCGAGCGTGACTTTATCACCGACATGTTGGCCTTAGTGGAGAACGACAGCTCTCTGTCGGATACACAGCTAGCACAGCTCAATCAGTTATTTGATAAATATCAATATGCTGCCCGTAATGTGGATGCAAAATCACTCAACAGTTTGCTTAAACGGGTCGATATTATTCCCGAATCTATGGTGCTGATTCAGGCGGCCAATGAATCGGGTTGGGGCAGTTCGCGTTTTGCCCGTGAAGGCTTTAACTTTTTCGGCGAATGGTGTTTTAGCAATGGCTGCGGCATAGTGCCTTCCTCTCGAGGTTCGGGCAAAACCCATGAAGTGAAAGTGTTTCCCTCGGTGGACGCTTCAGTGTCTTCCTACATGCGTAATTTGAACTCGAATACGGCATATACACTGTTTCGCTCAATTCGGGCCGATTTACGCGCTCAGGAAGCCGAGTTAAGTGCCGATCAGCTGATCTATGGCTTAGTGAATTATTCTGAAAGGCAAGAAGCTTATATCGACGAATTACTCGATATGTTACGTCATAATGAAAAATATTTGGTGAAGGCGGATGTATAAAAAATGGTGGTTAGTGGGGCTTTGTCTATGTGCGACAAGCCTGCAGGCAGAAACGATTTCCCTCGAATATAAAGGCTTCTATGACAGATTAAAGCAAGTCAATAAGGGTAATTATCAGTTAGTCGAAATTGCCTTTAGTGTGCCAATGCTGCCTAATTGCCAGATCCAAAGTGGCAGCATTTCAAGTGAATTAAATTCAACGCCACTTACGTATACGGCGGCGCAGCGTTTGTTTATTCCCTTTGATGACGCCCTGAAAGATCAACGCGCATTAGTGAATTTGGAGTTTGAGGGCAAGGCTGAGGGCTGTGGTATTGCGATGCAAGTCAGAGCTAAGCAGACTTTAGCAACATACGACAAGGCGCGACTAGCGCAAATCGCCAGCGAAATGGATGCTTTACTCGGAGCCATGCAGGGCTTCCCGATGCGCTATTTTAAGGAGCCAATCGCGGGCTTAAACTTTGAATTTGCTCAAGACCAAGCCGTTACTGTGACGCTCGATGGGCGTGAGGAACAGGTGAACAGCAGCTTTAAGCTGAGTACTGAACAGCTCAACAGTTTGACATCATTGCAATTTAGCCAAGCGCCGACCGTGTTAAGCCCTTGGGTTAAGTAACGTAGATTAAAGCCATAAAAAAGCCCACTCTCGTGGGCTTTTTTATGCGCGCTGCGTTTAGGCTTCGTAAACGTTGACGATATTGATGCGTTTTGCCGCATCTAAATCGATATGGCCGCTGTTGGCGATATCCAAAAAGTCAAATGCGGGTAAATCGGCTTCGGCCACATCACCCTTCATCGGCGCGTTGGGATCGCGTTTCAAGGACACAAAGTCAAACTGCTCACGGTCAACACCCTGTGAAGGGGCGGTGTTTTGCATGGCGGTGAAAATGGTTTCAATGCGGCCAGGATAGAGTCTATCCCACTGATTGAGCATGTCTTTCACTGCTTGACGCTTGAGGTTTTCCTGCGAGCCACAAAGGTTACAGGGAATGATGGGGAATTTTTTCAATTCCGCATATTCTTCTAAATCCTTTTCACGGCAATAGGCGAGTGGGCGAATAACCACGTTTGCACCATCGTCCGAAAGCAACTTAGGTGGCATGGCTTTCATCTTACCGCCATAGAACATGTTGAGGAACATGGTCTCAATAATATCGTCTCTGTGGTGGCCTAGTGCGATTTTGGTCGCGCCGATGCGCTGGGCAAAGCCATAGAGGGTACCGCGACGCAGGCGAGAGCACAGCGAGCAAGTGGTTTTGCCTTCAGGAATTTTCTCTTTCACAATCGAGTAAGTGTCTTTCTCGAGGATGTGATAGGGAATATTCAGGCTGTCTAAATAGGCGGGCAGCACGTGTTCAGGGAAACCAGGCTGCTTTTGATCTAAGTTAACGGCAATAATTTCGAACTGTACGGGCGCGCGCTGCTGTAGATTAAGCAGAATATCCAACATGGCGTAACTGTCTTTACCGCCACTTAAACAGCACATGACTCGGTCGCCATCTTCAATCATGTTGTAATCGGCGATGGCACTACCCACTTCACGGCGCAGACGCTTCTGTAACTTATTCAGACGGGTAATTTGTTTTTTTGATAATTCTTCAGGCATTTGACTCGCCGTAACTTCAGACATAGCTTCCAACATAAAAAAGCGCCCAGTAACTCAGTTTCAGGGCGCGTATTATTCCAGCTATCGACGGCGGGGTAAAGAGCGGCGTGCGTTACGTCTCTTCAAGCGGCGATTTATAACCATCGGGTTTGATGGCTAACAAATCACAGTTAATGCTATCTATTACATGCTCTGCAGTATTGCCGATAAGTGCCGCCGAGAATCCAGTTCGACCGACAGTGCCTAAAATGACCAGCTCGGCATCGAGTTGCTCGGCAAGCTCAGGGATCACATCCTCAGGCAAGCCTTCTTTCACATGGCAGTGCAGGGTATCGATACCATAGGCATTGGCAAGATATTGCACTCGTTGCTCATGCTGCATGCGAATGGTGTCGTTATAGGTTTGTGCATCAAAATCAGGCAGTTCGATGGCAAGATTCACCGGCGTGCCGGGATAACCATTAACTAAGTGCACTTCGGCGGCAAATTTTGCGGCTAAATCCTTGGCATGTTCGATAATCTTGCCGTTCAGCATTTGATGATCTGTGTCTTCGGTTGCCACGTTGACGGCGCAGAGGATTTTACCCGCTTCCGGCCAATCATGATCTTTGACCATCAACACTGGTACAGGCGCTTTACGCATCAAATGCCAATCGGTTGGAGTAAAAATGACGGCCTTTAACTTGTCGTGGGCGTGGGTGCCTTTGACGATCAAATCATATTGTCCGGCAATCGCATGATTGATGATGCTTTCAAATGGGCGATTGTGCCAAATCACTTGAGTGTCAATATCGAGTTGCAGATGGTTGTAAGCAGTCAGCAGATCTTGGATCCACGCCAGACGCTGATCGATCACGCCTTGGCGCATGGCTTCGCGCTCTTGGCTCGATAGAATCGATGTCATTTCGTAGGAGAAGTCAAAAATAGACAGAAACACAGTCACATGGGCGTTACTTTTACTGGCCAAGGTCACCGCTCGGGCGAGTGCAACCTGATGCTCTGTCGTGGGATCGACTACTACCAGTATTTTTTGATAATCCTTCATAACATGTTCCTTTAGTCATAGGCTCATGTTCATCATGAGCCTTTGGCAATTATCTGTATTGTTCTAGATCAAAACTCTTTTCAAAACCAGTGCCTAGCGCATTAATTACAATTATTAAAGCACAAATGTGGGAGGGTGTGACTTATCTGGCGATTCTGGCATTACCCGCCAAGAGATTCAGTTCATTGTGGTCAAGGATGGTGATGTATTTGCCTTTTACTTCAATCAACCCCGACTTTTGGAAACGGCCTAACAAGCGGCTGATGGTTTCGACGGTTAAACCTAGGTAGTTACCAATGTCACCACGGGTCATGGTTAAACGGAACTCTTTAGGGGAGAAACCACGGCTGCCAAAACGATTAGCGAGATTATTGATAAACGCGGCGAGGCGTTCCTCGGCGTTTTTCTTACTGAGGAGCAAAATCATCTCTTGGTCGCTCATGATTTCATTACTCATTAAGCGCATAATTTGCTGACGTAACTTGGGCATGCTGCCTGAAAGCTCATCGAGAATGTTGAAGGGGATTTCACACACCATAGAGGTTTCTAAGGCTTGAGCAAAACTCTGGTGGGATTGAGCATGAATACCATCAAAACCAATCACATCGCCAGCTAAATGGAAACCTGTGATCTGCTCATCGCCTTGTTCGGTAATAGTGTAACTTTTGACTGTACCAGAGCGAATGGCGAACAGAGATTTTAACGGATCGCCAGATTTAAAAATCTGCTCACCTTTTTGAATTGGCTTTTTACGCTCAATGATGTCGTCGAGCTGATCGAGCTCATTGGCATTGAGGGTAAACGGAATACAAAGGGTTCCCATACTGCAATCGTGACAATGAATTGTGCACCCACTCGCGGCGGGACGACGGTTTTTATTCTGCTCTATTGTCATGTCGGTTCTCAAGTTAATCCACTGCAGCCATGTTAAACCAATTCACTCGCTTGGGCTAGTTTAGCTGCGACAGGGCGATATATAAAGTTTGTGCGCCAAAGGCAATTAAAAGTAAGCCACTCAATAATCTAACGGTTTTTTGCTGTACCCAATTGGCTAAGCGTTTGGTCGCCACACCGGCGCTTAAGAGCGCAGGGAGTGTTCCTAAGCCAAAGGCGAGCATAATCAAGGCGCCTTGGCTGGCAGAGCCTGCTGCCACCGACCAGGTTAAGGTGCTATACACTAGTCCGCAGGGCAGCCAGCCCCAAATGAGTCCGGCGGTGATGGCCTGCAATGGTGAGGTGATTGGCACGAGACGTTGAGCTAAGGGTTTAAGGTATCGCCACAACACTTGGCCGAGGCGCTCAATCTGCACTATCCCCACCCAGATTTTGGCAATGTAAAGCCCGGTCGCGATCATCATCACGCCGGCGATTATCCGAAGGATTAACAGGTAACTGTCGAGTTCGAATAAGTGGCCCAGCATGGCCGATGAACCACCTACTAAGGCGCCCGCGAGGGTATAACTTAAAATCCGGCCGAGGTTATAGCTTAATAAGTAGGTGAGTTGATGGGCTAAGTGATTGCCCTGTTTCGGATTTGGAAGCTGGGAGGAAAAGGCGCCAACGAGGCCGCCACACATGCCAAAGCAGTGGGCTGCGCCCATCAAACCAACAAGGAATGCGCCTGTGACGTTATACTCAATCACAGAGCCAATCACAGAGGCATGCCTTTGTCTTGGCTTGTGATTTTCTCTTGACTCGGGTTAGCTGCTTGGCTCGGTTTATCGGCATCTTCATCGAAGAGAATCGACACGCTTTGACGGTCTAAGTCATCAAATTGTTCGGATTTTACCGCCCAAAAGAACACGGCTACGGCGATCAACACAAAGATCATCGCGATAGGAATTAGTACATAAATGATGCTCATAACCTAAGCCTATTTCGTTGTTATAATTTAATTCGTAATAATCTCAAACTGTTACCCACAACAATCAAAGAGCTTGCCGACATGCCAAGGGCGGCAATATAAGGCGCAACATGCCCAGTTACCGCCAGTGGTAAAATCAGCGCGTTATAACCTAAGGCCCAAGCGAGGTTTTGACGAATAATTTGTGTGGTCAGTTTAGCAACCTTGACCGCTTGGGTGAAGCGAGATAGGTGATCGCCAAGCAGAATAAGATCGGCGCTGTTTTTGGCAATTGCGCTGCCGCTGCCCATAGCCACGGATAAATCGGCGCCCGCTAGCACGGGTGCATCGTTGATGCCATCGCCAAACATCGCGACCGGTGTCGATTGCTGCAATTTGGTCACCAGTGCCAGTTTATCTGCAGGAGTAAGTCCACTGTGGACATCGTTAATACCGAGTTCTTTCGCCAATTGATGCACATGCCCTGAGCTATCGCCACTGGCGATACTGACCTTGCAACCTTGTTGCTTCAAAATATCGACGGTTTCTTTGCTATCGACGCGGATATTATCTTGGATCTCGATAGTGGCGATGACCTCAAGCTGGCCATTCTTATTGCGGGCGAGCCAAATCAGCTGGTTTGCAAGCTTGGGTTCTGCGGTGGCCCCCGTGAAGCTTGCGTTACCAATGTGGTATTCGGTGCCATCAATCAGGCCTTTTACCCCAAAACCCACTTCATGGTGAACTTGCTCGGCAATCACATCGGTTTGGCTAAAGCTGGCAAAGGCCGCGGCGATGGGGTGGCGAGAACCTGATTCTAGCGCCGCAGCAGTCGCGAGAACTTGTTCTTCGGTAAAATCTTTATGGCACTCAACTTTGGCTATCGATAGGGTGCCGCAGGTGAGGGTGCCAGTTTTATCAAATACCACATGTTTGATCTGTGGCAGTTTTTCAAAGACGCCCGCCTTACGGGTAATGATCCCAAGGCGAGTAAAAATCGCGGTCGCACAGGTGACAGCTGTGGGGGTCGCCAGCGCAAGGGCACAAGGGCAAGTGGCCACTAATACTGACAAGGTGACCCAAAAGGCATCTTCGGGTGAGATTTGCAGCCACACCAGATAGGTGATTGTCGCAATGGCTAAGATGGTGCCTGAGAAATAACGCGACAATTTATCGGCTAACATAGCGACGGCAGGTTTAGTGTTTGAGGCTAATTCCTGCAGACGAATAATTTCGGCAACCAATTGGTCTTGCCCAAGGGCGGTGACTTTTACCTTGATAGGCTGGTCTAGGTTAATGGTGCCAGCAAACACTTGGCTATCGACGGGTTTTTCAATCGGCATTTGCTCACCGGTGAGCATGGCTTCATTGATGCTGGTGTGGCCGTCAACCACGATGCCGTCAGCGGCGACCATTTCGCCGGGTTTAATGAGGATTATATCCCCGAGGCGTAATTTTTTAGCTGGGATCTCTTCTTGCCCCTGGGCCGTGACCAAATGTGCCGTAAGAGGTACTAACTTGTGGAGATTGCTGGAACTGACGGAGGCCTTTTGTCTTGCCTTTTGCTCGAAATAACGCCCCAGCAGCAGGAAGAAGGTAAACATGGAAACGGATTCAAAATAGACTTCGCCCGTGCCGTTAACGGTGGCAAAGCAACTGGCGATATAGGCGCCGCCAATGGCGATAGAGACCGACACATCCATATTGAGTTTGCCACTGAGCAGGGTACGAATGGCGCTGAAATAGAAGGGCTGCGCCGAATACAGCACCACGGGCGTGGCGAAAATCATGCTCACCCAGCGGAAATAATCCCGATATTGCACATCCAAATCGGTAAAGTAACCGGTATAGAGGGCGAGGGCGAACATCATCACTTGCATAGTCGCAAAACCCGCCAAGCCTAAGCGCAATAAGAATTTGCGGCTATTTTGCTTGGCGGTCAGTTCTTGCTCATCCACTTGATAGGGCGCGGCTTGATAACCGATACGGCTAATTTGCCCAAGAATATCACTGAGTTTAACTTGCTGTTTATCCCAGCTGATCATCGCCCTTTGGGTGGTGGAGTTGACCATCACTTGGCTCACGCCAGGCAGTTGTTTCACTTTATGTTCGATTAACCAGGCGCAGGCGGCGCAGGTAATACCGTCGATAGACAGCGACACAGAGTCACTACTTTCCTCTGAGTGGACAAAGTCCTGCTGTACTTCGGGCAAATCGTAGGCACTAAACTGATTTAATTCATCAGGTACCAGCGCCGTCTGTTTACTGCCGGGCTCGGTTCGAAACTTGTAATAGCTTAATAAGCCAGCATCCACAATGGCTTGGGACACCGCTTGGCAGCCAGGGCAACACATGAGTTCATCGCGATCATTTATACGGGTGACAAACTGAGTGCCCGTGAGCACGGGCTCATTACAGTGAAAACAACTTGGATGTGTCATAGCAATATTCATTCAACCACAATTAGTTCAACCACAATTGGACGTTGTCTTTGAGTTCGACACGTTGATGAATACGCCATTTGCCATCAAAACCTTCCAGACGGACTTCCCAAGCACCGGTTAACACATCGGGTAGGGTAATGCGATACACATGGTTGGCATCGGCGGTGACTGTGGTCTTAATGTCTTTTTCGGCAATGGTTGGGTGATAAAATTCAACTTTTAATGCGGCTTGGTAAGCTGGGCCGCCGTGTTGAGTGAAGAGGAGCTCATGATGATTCTGTTCGAGTTGCCATTGCATGCCAAGTTGCTTGGCATATTTGACCTTACTCAAGTCCATATTGATGGCTTTGCCTTCTTTGTAATAATCCTCGGCGACCAGAGAGTCAGAGTTTGAGAGGGCAATTTTTAGCGTGGTAAAACTTGCGACGACGGCACACAAAGGAAGAATAATTAAAAACCAAGGCCAAAACTGCTTATACCAGGGTTGTTGTTCGCTCATGTTAAATACCCATAATAAAAATTTGCGCCATTTTACCGTTAAAAGGTGGCTTTAGCACTTTAAAAAAAAGGCCTCGACGTTATCGAGGCCTTAGCGTTACTCACATCTAATTACTTGTTTGACAAGCTATAAACATAAGCTGCGATCACGTGGACTTTCTCTTCACCGAGAACGTCTTTCCATGCTGGCATCACGCCTGCACGGCCGTGCTTGATCGTTTCTTCGATCATGCCGCGGCTACCGCCATATAACCAAACATCGTCAGTTAAGTTAGGTGCGCCCATGAGTTTGTTACCTTTCGCGTCCATACCGTGACACGCAAAACAACCTTTCATGAATGAACCTTGACCTTGAGCGGCGAGTTTCTCGTCGTGCTCACGGCCAGATAACTTAACCACGTACTCGGCCAGACCTGCAATTTCGCTATCGTCGATTGGCAAACCACCTTTTGGTGGCATCATGCCATGACGACCGTTCATGATAGTGGTCTTGATAGTGGCTAAATCGCCACCGTATAACCAATCACTGTCGGTCAGGTTAGGGAAGCCTTTGCTACCACGTGCGTCAGAGCCATGGCACTGGGCGCAGTTTTGTAGGAACAAACGGCCGCCTACTTTCAACGCTTCTTGGTTTTTCACTAACTCTTCGAGTGGTGTTGCCAAGTAAGCCGCGAAGATTGGGCCATATTTTTCGTTAGCGTGTTTAACTTCTTGGTCGTACTGAACGTACATGCCTTCTTTTGCTGCCAGCTCAATCGCGGCTGCAGAATCGGCTTTAATCCCTTTCTCTGTACCAATGCTTTGGTTAGAGCTGGTCCAGTTCAGTAAACCTTTGTAGTTACCTAAACCTGGGAACAGGGCTAAGTACACTAGGCCAAACACGATAGTGATATAGAACATATAACTCCACCATTTTGGCAGTGGGTTATTGAGTTCTTCGATACCATCGAAACTGTGACCCATGGATTCGCCTTCTTTGACATCCGTGGTGTTCTTTGAACACACACGCAGCAACAGAAAACATCCTGCGATCACAATTAACGAGAGTACGCTAATCCAAATACTCCAGAAGCTACTCATCACTTATTCTCTCCTGAGTCCTTCGATTCCTTGCTGATTTCCTCATCGGAAAACACAAGATTCGCTGCTTCATCAAAGGATTTTTGACGACGCGAGCTATATGCCCAAGCAAATATACCGACGAAGGTCAGCATCACAATGATGGTTAAAATACCTTGTAATGTGCCGTAATCCATATATTGCCTCCTTATTTGAGTGCGTGACCCAAAGACTGAAGATATGCAATCAAGGCTTCCAGCTCTGTCTTACCTTCAACAGCTTTCTGAGCGCCTGCGATTTCTTCATCGGTGTAAAGATCATTACCTTTGTAACCGCCTTTGTGCATGTTACGCAGAATAGTCATCTTGTCGCCGGTTAACTTGCCGTCTAACTTGTTTTCGGCAAGCCATGGGAAGCCTGGCATATTCGATTGAGGGACCACAGCACGAGGATCGATTAAGTGAACTTCATGCCATTTATCGCTGTAGCGACCGCCAACACGGGCCAAGTCTGGACCAGTACGCTTAGAACCCCATTGGAATGGGTGATCCCAAACAGACTCACCGGCAACAGAGTAGTGACCGTAACGTTCAGTCTCTGCACGCAAAGGACGGATCATCTGGCTGTGGCAGTTGTAGCAACCTTCACGCACATAGATGTCACGGCCTTCAAGTTGCAGGGCAGTGTAGGGTTTCAAACCTTCAACAGGCTCAGTGGTATCTTTTTGGAAAATCAGCGGCGTGATTTCTACCAAGCTACCGAAGCTGATAGCGATAACAGTGAAGATCGCTAACAAACCGATGTTTTTTTCAACTATCTCATGATTAAATTTCATCGAGTTTGCTCCTTAAGCCGCTTTTGCTTCAGCCAGTGCTGGCAATGAATCTTTAGAGGCTTTCACAGTACGGATCACGTTGTATGCCATGATCAGCATACCGGTTAAGAAGAAACAACCGCCGAGGAAACGTACGAAGTAGAAAGGATAAGAAGCTTCCAGACTTTCAACAAAGCTATAAGTCAAAGTACCGTCAGCGTTAACTGCACGCCACATCAGGCCCTGCATTACACCCGAAATCCACATAGACACGATGTAAAGAACAGTACCGATAGTCGCTAACCAGAAATGCACGTTAACTAACTTGATGCTGTACATACGGCCATGGCCGAACAGTACTGGGATCAAGTGATACAGAGAACCGATAGACACCATTGCCACCCAGCCTAGCGCGCCTGAGTGAACGTGACCCACAGTCCAGTCTGTGTAGTGAGATAAAGCGTTAACTGTCTTAATGGCCATCATCGGACCTTCGAAGGTCGACATACCGTAGAAAGACAGCGAAACCACTAAGAAACGCAGTACTGGGTCAGTACGCAGTTTGTGCCATGCACCAGATAAGGTCATGATACCGTTGATCATACCACCCCAAGATGGTGCGAACAGGATCAGTGACATCACCATACCTAACGACTGAGTCCAGTCTGGCAGGGCAGTGTAGTGTAAGTGGTGAGGACCTGCCCAAATGTACAGTGCGATCAGTGCCCAGAAGTGCACGATAGACAGACGATATGAGTAAACAGGACGACCCGCTTGCTTAGGAACGAAGTAGTACATCATACCTAAGAAGCCTGCGGTTAACAGGAAGCCTACCGCGTTGTGACCATACCACCATTGCACCATGGCATCGACCGCACCACTGTACATAGAGTATGACTTGAACAAGCTAACAGGAACGGCCATAGAGTTCACGATGTGAAGCACGGCAACCGTAATAATAAATGCACCAAAGAACCAGTTCGCTACGTAAATATGCGATGTTGTTCGTTTGATAATAGTGCCGAAGAACACTATTGCATAGGAGACCCAAACGATGGTGATGGCGATATCGATTGGCCATTCTAATTCAGCATATTCTTTACCACTGGTGTAACCCATTGGCAGAGTGATTGCTGCTGACAGAATGATGGCTTGCCATCCCCAAAACGTAAATGCAGCTAATTTAGGTGCAAATAGTCGGGTTTGACAGGTGCGTTGTACGACATAATAGGATGTTGCAAAGAGGGCTGATGTTCCGAACGCGAAGATAACCGCATTGGTATGTAATGGTCGCAAGCGACTATACGTAAACCAAGGAGTATCAAAGTTCAGATGTGGCCAGATTAACTGAGCCGCAATTAATACACCGACTGACATACCAACAATACCCCACAAAACTGTGGTTAAGGCAAATTGGCGGACAATGGTGTAATTGTAATCAGCGCCTGTTGGCTGGGAATGGTTCATCATAATGCTTCCACTGCTTATTACTTTTACTTTTAGTAAAGACAAGCTTTACCTGTTATATATGACACAAAGCCCACTTCCCTATTAGGGTTGTGAAGCCATGTCAATGCGTTACCCTACACATTTGTGCTCAAATATGAGGTTTCGCAATGATACTTGAGCCATGTCAAAAAAGATACCAAAGATGGGGTCTGGAAAGTTGATCTAGATCAACCTACGCCATAGAATGTTAACATCTTGCATCACAAGGTTAATTTTTGTGCTTACTCGCAAACTGCTTCCGCTCTCCATCATGCTAGTTATGATGAATCTCACTGCTTGTAATGAAAAAGCAACGCAACAGGTCGAAATAAAGGCTGTAGACCCAACTCTTTGTGCTTTTACACAGGGGGATTGCATTAAAAACGTCGCGGGTGTTGAACTGCAAATTAGCCTGTCACCAGCCCATGCGCCGAGCGAAAAGCCATTAACATTGAAGCTATTAACCTCAGAGCCGATAGACAATCTTCAGATACGTTTAGAAGGTCGAGATATGTTTATGGGCGTTATTCCTGTCAATCTTAATGAACTGAATAAAACTCACTATGAAGGACAGATGATTTACGGTTCTTGCAGCAGCGGATACATGGTATGGCGAGGATTTATCCGTTTTAACCGAAACGGAGAGGAACATGCCGTTATTTTTGACTTTCTTGCCGATAATCCTCACTAAGCAGGTGAATTAACGCCCATTAAATCCCTGTTGGTCAATTTAAACGAATAAACGTGTTGATATGATGAATAATGATAAATTCTCTACTGATTTTTAAGCTTATTTTCATTATTCGTCATGATCCTTCCAACTCTCTTTGACCCGCACGAAAATATCGATGTTATTGATAAAGAGTTCGAGCAAATCGGGGTCAAAATGCTTACCCGCACCTTTGCGCATTTCATCTATCACTTCGTCTAATGGCCATGCCGCTTTATAGCAACGGGCGTGAGACAGGGCATCGAACACATCGGCGATGGCAACGATGCGGGCAAAAATGTGAATTTGGTCTTGTTGTAAATTGCCTGGATAGCCAGAGCCGTCATATTTTTCATGGTGCTGCAAGGCGATAATCGCCGCAGCTTTAAGGATAGGCCGCTCAGAATTCGCGAGAATTTGATAGCCAATAGTCGGATGTTGGCGCATCACTGACCATTCTTGATCATCTAACTTACCGGGTTTGAGTAACACCGCATCGGGGATCGCGATTTTACCTATATCATGCATAGGTGAAGCGCGGCGCAGCAAGTCGGCTTCGGTTTCGGTTAACCCCGCCAATAACGCCAACTGGGCACAATATTCCGCCATGCGTTTCACATGATTGGCGGCCTCTTTAGAACGACTCTCAACCACATCGCCTAAGCGCAGGATCAGCTCTGATTGAGTATCTTCGACTTCCTGATTTAGGAGTAGATTCTCAAAGGCAACCCCGACGTTTATGGCAAAGATATCGACCAGTTTTTTGTCCAAATCATCAATTTTATCAATGCCATCCATATAGAGTAGGTTGATAAGCCCGCTCTTTGTCGGGAAGTAACCCACAAAACAATTGTCTTCGTATAAACAGCGCTTTTGCATTAAGGCGCTACGCAGTAATTTGCTTATATGCTCAGGTAACTCCTTATGTGGAGGGCTATTGGCAAACTGGCCTGTTCCCGCCAGGATTTCGATTTCGGCCGAATCCACATGGCCGCTGATCGCATCCATCGCATTGCAGGTAAGTAATAAGGTTTCAGTATCGAGGTTGAGTAGGGTGGCGACTTGTGTCAGGAGTCCATCGGCAAACTTATGTAGCGTTCGCAGTTCAAACAAGCCCGAGGTAGCCTCAAGTACCCGCTCTAAACCCATTCTGTGATTCATTTGCGCGCGTCTTGCTTGTTCGATTTCCATAATATCGCGGTACGAGCGTAATGAAGAGTAGACGCTGGTCATCAGCTTGCGGGAATCGAGCTCAGATTTTGCTTTGTAATCATTAATATCGTAATTGACTATCACATCTTCTTCGGGGGCTTGTCCGGGCTGTCCGGTGCGCAGAATGAGTCGAATATTTTTGTTCACTTGCACTTCGCGGATCCATTTGACCAGCTCGAGCCCAGCATGGTCGCTCTCCATCACCACATCGATAAAGGCGACGGCAATGTCCTGCTCCTGTGCGAGCAGTTCTTTGGCCTGTTCACCACTGTAGGCATTAATAAAGGTGAGGGCACGGCCATCGAGTCGAAAACGTGAAAGAGCAAGTTTGGTGACTGTGTGGACATCGGGTTCATCATCAACAACAAGGATCTTCCACGGAGCGGCAGCGGGGGATATTTCTGTGGCTTTCTTCGCGGAGAACAACGGCTTTTTGTTTGTAAGATCAATCACCATCCGATACCTCATCACATAAAGGAGCATCACACAGTTAGAGTGTAGTAGAAGCCAATCGGATAAGTTGAAAAAATTAATAAAGTGGGGGAGTTAGCATTATTGAATCAAGGTTATTGATAACTATTCTCATCTTGATATTATCGAGACAGGATTATTAGCAGGGGATTTATATGGCCGAGCGGATCAATTTATCGATTTCTGAGGAGAAACTCGCACAGCTTATCCGTGAAGGTAAGTTATGTGCGGCGGATTTCTCGTGTCTCGATAGTCAATCTAAACGTAAAGTCTGGCAGCTTTGCTTGATTTGCTGTCAAAAACGCATTAGTTGCCAGCAATGTACGCAAACAAGCTGCTCGCAAATTGAGTTTTTGGTTAATGCCGATAAATAACGTTATCGGCATTTGCGTTTAAGTATTATCATGCAATAAATAGTTAAATTTTAAAGTTAATATGCAGCTTTCTCCAGTTTTACCTCTGTTTGATTCAATTGAATTCATACAATATGGCAACAGTGTGGTGAATCAATACATCACTCAAGTCAGCTTATCTGATGTGCCCGATGCGGGTTTAGTGATGGAACACGCAACCGATTGGTTGTTCGAGCAAAAACACAGTGAAAACAACTATAAAGCCTATCGGAGCGAACTGACCACGTTCCTGCATTGGTGCTTTGATGTTGCGAAAATGTCGCCCACACAGGTATTACGTAAGGATATGAGCCGCTATGTGGATTATTGCTTGGCGCCGCCGCTGGAACTGATCGGCTATTTTAATGTGCCGCAATTTAAATTGGACAAATTGCGCGATGAACGGGTACCAAACAGTCTTTGGCGGCCATTTGTGGGCAAGAAACAGTTAGGGCAAATTCAACCCTATGTGTTGAGCGATAATGCGCTAAAAACCAAGATTGCCATTTTATCTTCGTTTTACAGTTACTTAATGAGCGAGGAGTTTTGCGAGCGTAATCCCGCGCAAATTTGGTTGAATCACAGTCGCTTTGCACAGAACAAGCAGTATCAAAGGCAAACTGATGAAGATGAAAACAGCTTAGCTTTCACAGAGTTACAGTGGTCCTATGTTATGAGTACAGTCACTCAGTTGGCCACTGAGTTCCCAGAGTTGCATCAACGTAGTTTATTCTTGATTTCATTGATTTATTCCTGTTATCTGCGCATTTCGGATGTCTCGGCGCGGGTTGGCTATTCGCCGGTTATGGGGCAATTTAGGCAAAATCCACAGACAGGCATTTGGAGTTTTCACATTCCACTCAGTAAAGGCGGGAAAAAACGCAGCGTGGCGATTTCTAAGGCATTACTCGATGGTTTAGTCAAATATCGGCAATTTTTAGGGTTGCCTGATTTTCCAAGCCAAGGTGAACACCATCCTTTGTTCGTACGTCATCGCGCCGCCGGTCGTGGCCGCGATGCGGGTCTTGTAAATGCCAATCTTGGGATCCGGCAAATCCGCGAAGATATTCAGACCATTATCAATCTCGCGGCGGATAACGCGCAAGCCGATGGCTTTAATCACGATGCCGAGCAAATGCGAAAACTCACCGCGCATAATATCCGGCACACAGGGATCACCCATGATATCAATATCAATCGTCGGCCGTTGTCACACGTGCAAGCCGATGCCGGCCATGAGAGTATCGACACCACATCGAAATATTTGCATACCACTCAAATAGAAAGACACGAAAGCGCCTTCAATAAGCCATTAGACCATCTACAAGGCATTGACTAGTGCTATGTTGACATCCAAAATCTCTCTCATATAAAACTGCGCACAATGAACGACGGATTATGTTGAACTGCTGCCCCTGTCAAAATGCGCCAGCGACAGGGGACGGCCAAAGGCCGAGTTTAGCCATAATCCACATTGTGCGAAGTTCACTTCTCAATAGAATGGTGTAACCATTTTATTCAATAGAATGGTTTAACCATTTAATCTATTTTTATACTCGGGTATCAATAAAAGGGATTATTAAGGCGCAGCCTTGATGGAAGCGAAGCGAGGCGCTTTTCGTAAGGGGCGCTTTTTGCCCCGAATACCGTCCTGCTAGACCGCTTTTTTAGCCGCTCTTTCAGCGCTGCCTTTGCTTGACGGTCGCAGACAAAAGGACGTTCAAGCGGTTTGGGCTTGCAGAAATGAAAAACCCCCGTTCTGTCTTACGGGGGTTAACTTACACATTTTATGCGACATTATTCGCAATACTAGCTTTTCTTTTCCTTTAAACCGTTATCTATCTGTTCTGCGCTGCTAACCATTACAGCCATTTTCACAATGTCTTTTATAAACTCGCGCCTTTCCTTTGGCAGCCTATCTATCATTTTACTTAGGTAAACAGAGCTTGTGCTTTGATCTCCAAAAACGATCTCATCGATCGAAGTATTTAATGCTGTTGATATTGCGACCAATGTTTCTAGGTTCGGGTTCTTTTGTTCACCTCTCTCGATTCTAGACATCTGAGCTACTGATATTCCTGCCTTATCTATAAGCTCTGCGCGGCTCATACCAAGGCTTTCACGCTTGAGCTTTATATTCTCACCAATTGTCATGTTTTCGCCTTTTTGAGTGCATCTATGAACTATTTTAAGGCATTTACTTGCATAGTTGATCTTTCGTTTGTATGCTTGCGCTATTAATGTTGCATGGATGATCTATTTGATGGCTAAGCAAGCGGTGATTTACTATCAGGACATGACCGAAGTAGGGATGGGTTTTCTTACTCTGTCGTCCTTTTGGGGTGAACAATGGTTCACTTCGCTTGCCGCTCTCCGCTTGGATATGGTTCACCACTTCGGCAATGATTATAAAATCGTTAACATGAATGAGCTTAATGAAGAGGCCATGAAAGCGCTGGAGGCATTCCATGCAAGCCTCTAACTTGTTAAGTCGTTTCTGGTTAACAGATAGATTTGGTCAATTGTGCCAATCTAAACCGCTGAATAATGATGATATTTCTTATAAGCGAGACACTTCGCCTTCACATTTAGTAAAAGGCACCAGAACACCTCTATTGCCTTGCTTTAAAAACAAATCAGTCTCTTATGCTGAACGTTTAGGTTATGTCGGCTTTGACCATTTAGCCTTTACTATCCATCTGAATAAGTTCGAAAAATTACCTTGTGATGCTTGGGTGAAACTGCCTGTCTATAAGACTTACCCTGATACAGTTGAAGGCTTAGACCTGTTTAAAGAGCATGTGATATTGGTTCGTCACTTGCGCTTGGAGCAGTTTGTAATTCGCGTACTTGGTTTAAGGCTTGGCGCAACGCGCAACTATGGCCGCTTTTTCTATACCCAATCACGTGAGTTGCTGGATAAAAAAGGGAAAGTATCGGTCGGCTTTATTGCCTTTGGTGGTAATGATGACACGGTATATTTTCAAATCTCTGGCACTGGCTGTAAGCATGTTTTTAGTCACACTAACGGTCATAGATTGCATCACTGGCTAAGCTTCTTTGATGTCAAGGTTTTACGCCGTTTAGACCTGTTCTATGATGATTTTGATGGCAATTTTGACTGCAAGTATGCCGAGCTAGCCTACCGTGATGGTGCTTTTAAGCGCAGCAAGGGTGGCAAAAATCCTCGTTATTCAGAAACATATGATAGGGATGATACCGGCATTCTTGGCGAGATTGTTCGTATCGGTTCTCGCACTTCTTTAGTCTATTGGCGCATCTATAACAAAGCGCTAGAGCAGGGCGTAAGCCAGACTTGGTATCGTACCGAAGTCGAATTGAAAGACATTTCTATTGATGTCCTGCTTACTCCTGCAAAGCACTTCGCTGGCCTTTGTCGATTCTCTGAATCTATCAACCTTTCAGATAAGTTTGCCGTAAATCCTATTTTCAAACTCAAAAAATCAGTTGAGCTAACGCTTGAAGCTAAGACCAGATGGTTAAGGCGTCAGTGCGGCCGAGCCATTTATGACCTTGTTGAAGATTGGATGCTATCGGGCGAGGAGGTGTTATCGAGGCTAAGCGGTAAGGACTGTAAACATATTCCAAATGAGCACGCTGAGGAACTGCTCGCTTCGCTCGTTGGTGATAATCCAAAAAATGGCGGCAAGTTGTCCGCTCCCGATTTTTACTCAGAAATAATAAGGTTCAAATCATGAAAAAAGTCATTTTTATTTTAGGTGTAGAAGCGGCCAAGGGCGTTGGTAAGACATCTGGTCGTCCATATGAATTTGGCAAAATCTTTAACTTAACGCCTGTTCGTAACTGGGAAACTGAAAAAGGTCGCAGTTCTCATAAGGGCTTCACTGTTGATGAAGAAAAATGCGTTGTCTGTCATATCGATGCACTTCCTCAATTGCAGCGCCTTGATTATCCATGTTTTGCCGAAGTTGATATCGATATCGACCCAGAAGATATGAGTTCTACGATTATCGTTGGTGCGACCATGGTTCAGCATATCGACATTTTTAATCCTCCTAAAAAAGCAATTTAAGGGGTAGGTCATGGAAGACAAAGTATTTGGCTTTTGGATGTGCTCATGTTGCGGAAATGTCTTTGATGGTGATATTGAGCAACCAATTAATATTTTAACGCTTGAATTATTCGAGTGCGCTTTATGTGATGTTGTTAATAAAGAGCGCGAACAGATTAATCTTCAATGTGTTAATGCTTAGTTTTTAACTGGAGTTAAATTCTATGCCTTATTTAAATGAATTACTTTTAGCTTTGCTCATTGTTATTCCATTCGCCATCGGATGGGGGAACGGTGAATCATGGAAGTAGAATTAACTTTTTGGCAATCAATTAATATTGATTTCCTAATGGAATTAGTTGGGCTTGGTTTGTTCAGCTATGCGCTCGGGTTTGCAATTGGCTATAAGCTTTATATGGCTCGATTGTTTGCCCACTCTTCAACCTAAAGGGGTGTTAAACATGAAAATCCGCAATATGTGTCAAAAATATGGTTCCAAAATCGCTTATGGTTCTGCCGCTTTCTTTGGTTCCATTGCCTTAGCTCATGCTGAAGGTGAGGGTGCTTCTGCTGTATTTACAGCGTTGCAAGCCAAGGCTACTGAATATGAAGGTTATGCTTGGACACTTTTAGCTGTTGTTATGACAGCTATTATCGGTATTAAGTTGTTCAAGAAATTCTCCTCTAAAGCGACCTAATAAGGGGCTAAATTATGAAAGGGCTGTTTTTAGCTTTTGGGCTGATAGCAGCCCTTTTTATTTCAAATAATGTGCAAGCAAGTATTTACGATACTGCTACTTACCATGCTCCTAAATCTGATTCTGTTTCATATTATTCTTGTAATTATAAAACTCCTTTTTATTCTGAGTTTTCATCATGTAAAAAGATTAACGAGGATAGAATTCGCGGCCTTAATCCTTCAATTAATTTTGATTTTGTAACCTGCTCATTAAGTGGTACTATTATTAACTGTTTAGGTCAATATACTGGTACACGCGCTGATGGCTCTACTTATGTTGTTAATTACGATTGGCCTAATTCTGGCACTTGGATTTTTCAAAATTCACAAAATTCATTATCTTGTCCACCTGATAATTATCCAAACTACACGTTTGAACGCGATTCAAATAACGACGGTAAAATAGACCAATGTTATGACCCGCGCGAATTAGATAACGCCTCCAAGTGCTCAGATTTGTTTAATTCCGGCTCTATCCTTACCGCTGGTTCAAATACCGCTCCTTTGGTGTGCAAGACTTTTGAAGATGGTTCTAGGTGTGCTTTTTCACGCGTCAATCAGGGTTCAACTCCTTACTATCAGCCTAACCTTGAAAAAGGTTGTTTTGGTGATGCAGAGCAAATTCCTGATTACGATAAAAACACTAATGAGCCACAACCACAACCTGAGCAATGCGTTCCTTATGCAGGCGGTTACGCTTGCGCTGCTGACCCTAAAAACTACTGCTCTAGTGAATTTGAATGCGTTGACGGTTGTGGTTATGTCAACGGCCAATTTGTCTGCTTTCGTGATGAACAATGTACGGGCGCATCCTGTGAGCCTGCTCCTGTTGATTGCACCACAGTTCCTGACGCTCCTGTTTGTAAGGAGCAACAAACTACCCCTGAGCCAAGTTTTTGTGAAAAAAATCCAACAGTAGAAAGCTGTCAAAGTGGCTCTAATTTCTGTAAGAAAAACCCTTTAGCGCCTAGCTGCCAATTAGGTGGTGATAATGGTGGAGGTAACGGTGGTGGCGGTGGCTTTGATTTTACTCTCGACTATGACCGTTTAATAAATGGCATGAAAGATGCCGCTAAGTCATTAATAGATGAATCACCAATTCCTGATAATACAGAAATGGATAAATCACTAGATGATGAGAATAAAGCTGTTAAATCTGATTATGACTCTTTTCTAGAAGATGGTGTTTTTAATGAAATTAAATCAACTTCACAGAGAGCTGTATTTTCTACATTAGAAAATATATTTCCAAGCGGTTCAGCTAACTGCACCTTTAACATGGGTGAATTTAATATAGAAATATGTTCAACCGCTGAAAAGGTAAGGGGTCTTTTATATTGGGTGTTTGCAATATTGACACTTATATATTTAAGGCATTTGTTCTATTCAACTATTTCAGTTAACGCAGGTAAATAAAATGGTTCCAGCTTTATTAGGTATTCCAGCTGTTGTCGCACTAATTCAGCGTATTGTTACTGCTGTAATGATTTATTTTGCAACTAAACGTGCACTTAAGATTGGCTTTGCCTTGACGTTTATAGGCTTGTTTTCTGCTGGTCTTAATGAGCTTTATGACAAGTTTGAGGGGTGGGTTGGTCAGTTGCTCGTTGCTGCACCTACTGAGATTGCTGCTGCTGGCTTGTTTCTTCCTTCAAATACTGGCCTATGTGTCAGTATTATTCTTTCTGCCGAGGCTTTTTGCGCTATGTTCACTATTGGCGGCTATATCCTCGAAAAACAATGGGAGGTTGTAAAGTAAATGGCTGTCTATGTTGTTACAGGCAAATTAGGTTCTGGCAAAACGCTCGTTGCTGTTTCACGTATTCAGGAATATTTAAATCAGGGGCGCATGGTCGCAACTAATTTAAATTTAAATTTGGAATATTTAATCAATCCATTTGCTAAAAATAGTCGTGTAATACGTGTAAGCGATAGGCCAACGGCTGAGGAGCTTGACGCATTACCAACGCCATATGAAGGCGATTATTCAGAAAATAAAAGCGGTCTTTTAGTTTTCGATGAATGCGCGACTTGGTTTAACTCTAGAACGTGGAATGACAAAGGCCGTACTGGTTTAATCAATTGGCTATTACACGCCAGAAAATTAGGCTGGGATATTATCTTCATCATTCAAAACGTCTCAATGATGGACAATCAAGCCCGTGAGGGCTTTGCGGAGCATGTTGTTCATTGTCGACGTTTGGATAGATTGTCTATTCCATTTGTTACTTGGTTTTTTAGGATGGGCGGTCTCAACGTTCGACCGCCTAAGCTTCACTGGGGGATTGTCAAATATGGCTCCAGTGATTCGTCTCCAGTTATTGAAAAATGGGTTTATACAGGTACGGCCCTCTATAACGCCTACGATACACGACAAGTCTTTTCAGAGGGTTCTTGCGGTATGCACTCTATGCTTCCGCCTAATACCATTTATGGGAGGTATACCAATGCACGCGAACACACCAAGCGTAGATTTAACAGTGCCGTCAATAAACTACTCGGCAATGCTCAACCTCGCGCGGCCTTTTTCATTGGCCTGTTCTTGGCATCTGCGGTCTGGTATTTAATGCCAGGCAATACCGTAGCAGCATCAGACCAAGGGCAGGCCAAGCAAACGGCAAAAAAGGGAGATAATAAGCTTTCATCAACTTCACCGCTTGAAGGTGTTTCAATTACGGCTAGCGTCAAAGGTTCAAAATCGTTTGATTACGTTTTTCAACGTGGTGATGAGGTGTTTTATCCAGAACACCTTGATTATCAAGTTAGATTTATTTCTGAATGTAAAGCGGCTCTCATTCGTGGTAAATCTGTTGACTATGTGACCTGTTCGCCTTTTGTCTCTTCGAGTGAAGCGCCACAGCCCCGTGAGGGTGCTGCGGCGCAACGAGAAGAGCAGGACGCAACAATCGCTAGTAATGTATCATCTAACCAATCAGATACATTGACAGCCAGCAACTAACCTAAAGGGATTATCATGGACTTGGATAAAATCGCCTCAAAATATTGGCCGCATCTTGCTATTGCGATCATTGCGTTTAGCCTCGGTTATTCAATTGCATATTTCGATATGATGGAGGCTATGGTTAACTTTCAACGTCTTTGTAAGTCTCCATTCTCTTTCAACTAAAACTGCGCACAATGAACGACGGATTATGTTGAACTGCTGCCCCTGTCAAAATGCGCCAGCGACAGGGGACGGCCAAAGGCCGAGTTTAGCCATAATCCACATTGTGCGAAGTTCACTTCTCAATAGAATGGTGTAACCATTTTATTCAATAGAATGGTTTAACCATTTAATCTATTTTTATACTCGGGTATCAATAAAAGGGATTATTAAGGCGCAGCCTTGATGGAAGCGAAGCGAGGCGCTTTTCGTAAGGGGCGCTTTTTGCCCCGAATACCGTCCTGCTAGACCGCTTTTTTAGCCGCTCTTTCAGCGCTGCCTTTGCTTGACGGTCGCAGACAAAAGGACGTTCAAGCGGTTTGGGCTTGCAGAAATGAAAAACCCCCGTTCTGTCTTACGGGGGTTAACTTACACATTTTATGCGACATTATTCGCAATACTAGCTTTTCTTTTCCTTTAAACCGTTATCTATCTGTTCTGCGCTGCTAACCATTACAGCCATTTTCACAATGTCTTTTATAAACTCGCGCCTTTCCTTTGGCAGCCTATCTATCATTTTACTTAGGTAAACAGAGCTTGTGCTTTGATCTCCAAAAACGATCTCATCGATCGAAGTATTTAATGCTGTTGATATTGCGACCAATGTTTCTAGGTTCGGGTTCTTTTGTTCACCTCTCTCGATTCTAGACATCTGAGCTACTGATATTCCTGCCTTATCTATAAGCTCTGCGCGGCTCATACCAAGGCTTTCACGCTTGAGCTTTATATTCTCACCAATTGTCATGTTTTCGCCTTTTTGAGTGCATCTATGAACTATTTTAAGGCATTTACTTGCATAGTTGATCTTTCGTTTGTATGCTTGCGCTATTAATGTTGCATGGATGATCTATTTGATGGCTAAGCAAGCGGTGATTTACTATCAGGACATGACCGAAGTAGGGATGGGTTTTCTTACTCTGTCGTCCTTTTGGGGTGAACAATGGTTCACTTCGCTTGCCGCTCTCCGCTTGGATATGGTTCACCACTTCGGCAATGATTATAAAATCGTTAACATGAATGAGCTTAATGAAGAGGCCATGAAAGCGCTGGAGGCATTCCATGCAAGCCTCTAACTTGTTAAGTCGTTTCTGGTTAACAGATAGATTTGGTCAATTGTGCCAATCTAAACCGCTGAATAATGATGATATTTCTTATAAGCGAGACACTTCGCCTTCACATTTAGTAAAAGGCACCAGAACACCTCTATTGCCTTGCTTTAAAAACAAATCAGTCTCTTATGCTGAACGTTTAGGTTATGTCGGCTTTGACCATTTAGCCTTTACTATCCATCTGAATAAGTTCGAAAAATTACCTTGTGATGCTTGGGTGAAACTGCCTGTCTATAAGACTTACCCTGATACAGTTGAAGGCTTAGACCTGTTTAAAGAGCATGTGATATTGGTTCGTCACTTGCGCTTGGAGCAGTTTGTAATTCGCGTACTTGGTTTAAGGCTTGGCGCAACGCGCAACTATGGCCGCTTTTTCTATACCCAATCACGTGAGTTGCTGGATAAAAAAGGGAAAGTATCGGTCGGCTTTATTGCCTTTGGTGGTAATGATGACACGGTATATTTTCAAATCTCTGGCACTGGCTGTAAGCATGTTTTTAGTCACACTAACGGTCATAGATTGCATCACTGGCTAAGCTTCTTTGATGTCAAGGTTTTACGCCGTTTAGACCTGTTCTATGATGATTTTGATGGCAATTTTGACTGCAAGTATGCCGAGCTAGCCTACCGTGATGGTGCTTTTAAGCGCAGCAAGGGTGGCAAAAATCCTCGTTATTCAGAAACATATGATAGGGATGATACCGGCATTCTTGGCGAGATTGTTCGTATCGGTTCTCGCACTTCTTTAGTCTATTGGCGCATCTATAACAAAGCGCTAGAGCAGGGCGTAAGCCAGACTTGGTATCGTACCGAAGTCGAATTGAAAGACATTTCTATTGATGTCCTGCTTACTCCTGCAAAGCACTTCGCTGGCCTTTGTCGATTCTCTGAATCTATCAACCTTTCAGATAAGTTTGCCGTAAATCCTATTTTCAAACTCAAAAAATCAGTTGAGCTAACGCTTGAAGCTAAGACCAGATGGTTAAGGCGTCAGTGCGGCCGAGCCATTTATGACCTTGTTGAAGATTGGATGCTATCGGGCGAGGAGGTGTTATCGAGGCTAAGCGGTAAGGACTGTAAACATATTCCAAATGAGCACGCTGAGGAACTGCTCGCTTCGCTCGTTGGTGATAATCCAAAAAATGGCGGCAAGTTGTCCGCTCCCGATTTTTACTCAGAAATAATAAGGTTCAAATCATGAAAAAAGTCATTTTTATTTTAGGTGTAGAAGCGGCCAAGGGCGTTGGTAAGACATCTGGTCGTCCATATGAATTTGGCAAAATCTTTAACTTAACGCCTGTTCGTAACTGGGAAACTGAAAAAGGTCGCAGTTCTCATAAGGGCTTCACTGTTGATGAAGAAAAATGCGTTGTCTGTCATATCGATGCACTTCCTCAATTGCAGCGCCTTGATTATCCATGTTTTGCCGAAGTTGATATCGATATCGACCCAGAAGATATGAGTTCTACGATTATCGTTGGTGCGACCATGGTTCAGCATATCGACATTTTTAATCCTCCTAAAAAAGCAATTTAAGGGGTAGGTCATGGAAGACAAAGTATTTGGCTTTTGGATGTGCTCATGTTGCGGAAATGTCTTTGATGGTGATATTGAGCAACCAATTAATATTTTAACGCTTGAATTATTCGAGTGCGCTTTATGTGATGTTGTTAATAAAGAGCGCGAACAGATTAATCTTCAATGTGTTAATGCTTAGTTTTTAACTGGAGTTAAATTCTATGCCTTATTTAAATGAATTACTTTTAGCTTTGCTCATTGTTATTCCATTCGCCATCGGATGGGGGAACGGTGAATCATGGAAGTAGAATTAACTTTTTGGCAATCAATTAATATTGATTTCCTAATGGAATTAGTTGGGCTTGGTTTGTTCAGCTATGCGCTCGGGTTTGCAATTGGCTATAAGCTTTATATGGCTCGATTGTTTGCCCACTCTTCAACCTAAAGGGGTGTTAAACATGAAAATCCGCAATATGTGTCAAAAATATGGTTCCAAAATCGCTTATGGTTCTGCCGCTTTCTTTGGTTCCATTGCCTTAGCTCATGCTGAAGGTGAGGGTGCTTCTGCTGTATTTACAGCGTTGCAAGCCAAGGCTACTGAATATGAAGGTTATGCTTGGACACTTTTAGCTGTTGTTATGACAGCTATTATCGGTATTAAGTTGTTCAAGAAATTCTCCTCTAAAGCGACCTAATAAGGGGCTAAATTATGAAAGGGCTGTTTTTAGCTTTTGGGCTGATAGCAGCCCTTTTTATTTCAAATAATGTGCAAGCAAGTATTTACGATACTGCTACTTACCATGCTCCTAAATCTGATTCTGTTTCATATTATTCTTGTAATTATAAAACTCCTTTTTATTCTGAGTTTTCATCATGTAAAAAGATTAACGAGGATAGAATTCGCGGCCTTAATCCTTCAATTAATTTTGATTTTGTAACCTGCTCATTAAGTGGTACTATTATTAACTGTTTAGGTCAATATACTGGTACACGCGCTGATGGCTCTACTTATGTTGTTAATTACGATTGGCCTAATTCTGGCACTTGGATTTTTCAAAATTCACAAAATTCATTATCTTGTCCACCTGATAATTATCCAAACTACACGTTTGAACGCGATTCAAATAACGACGGTAAAATAGACCAATGTTATGACCCGCGCGAATTAGATAACGCCTCCAAGTGCTCAGATTTGTTTAATTCCGGCTCTATCCTTACCGCTGGTTCAAATACCGCTCCTTTGGTGTGCAAGACTTTTGAAGATGGTTCTAGGTGTGCTTTTTCACGCGTCAATCAGGGTTCAACTCCTTACTATCAGCCTAACCTTGAAAAAGGTTGTTTTGGTGATGCAGAGCAAATTCCTGATTACGATAAAAACACTAATGAGCCACAACCACAACCTGAGCAATGCGTTCCTTATGCAGGCGGTTACGCTTGCGCTGCTGACCCTAAAAACTACTGCTCTAGTGAATTTGAATGCGTTGACGGTTGTGGTTATGTCAACGGCCAATTTGTCTGCTTTCGTGATGAACAATGTACGGGCGCATCCTGTGAGCCTGCTCCTGTTGATTGCACCACAGTTCCTGACGCTCCTGTTTGTAAGGAGCAACAAACTACCCCTGAGCCAAGTTTTTGTGAAAAAAATCCAACAGTAGAAAGCTGTCAAAGTGGCTCTAATTTCTGTAAGAAAAACCCTTTAGCGCCTAGCTGCCAATTAGGTGGTGATAATGGTGGAGGTAACGGTGGTGGCGGTGGCTTTGATTTTACTCTCGACTATGACCGTTTAATAAATGGCATGAAAGATGCCGCTAAGTCATTAATAGATGAATCACCAATTCCTGATAATACAGAAATGGATAAATCACTAGATGATGAGAATAAAGCTGTTAAATCTGATTATGACTCTTTTCTAGAAGATGGTGTTTTTAATGAAATTAAATCAACTTCACAGAGAGCTGTATTTTCTACATTAGAAAATATATTTCCAAGCGGTTCAGCTAACTGCACCTTTAACATGGGTGAATTTAATATAGAAATATGTTCAACCGCTGAAAAGGTAAGGGGTCTTTTATATTGGGTGTTTGCAATATTGACACTTATATATTTAAGGCATTTGTTCTATTCAACTATTTCAGTTAACGCAGGTAAATAAAATGGTTCCAGCTTTATTAGGTATTCCAGCTGTTGTCGCACTAATTCAGCGTATTGTTACTGCTGTAATGATTTATTTTGCAACTAAACGTGCACTTAAGATTGGCTTTGCCTTGACGTTTATAGGCTTGTTTTCTGCTGGTCTTAATGAGCTTTATGACAAGTTTGAGGGGTGGGTTGGTCAGTTGCTCGTTGCTGCACCTACTGAGATTGCTGCTGCTGGCTTGTTTCTTCCTTCAAATACTGGCCTATGTGTCAGTATTATTCTTTCTGCCGAGGCTTTTTGCGCTATGTTCACTATTGGCGGCTATATCCTCGAAAAACAATGGGAGGTTGTAAAGTAAATGGCTGTCTATGTTGTTACAGGCAAATTAGGTTCTGGCAAAACGCTCGTTGCTGTTTCACGTATTCAGGAATATTTAAATCAGGGGCGCATGGTCGCAACTAATTTAAATTTAAATTTGGAATATTTAATCAATCCATTTGCTAAAAATAGTCGTGTAATACGTGTAAGCGATAGGCCAACGGCTGAGGAGCTTGACGCATTACCAACGCCATATGAAGGCGATTATTCAGAAAATAAAAGCGGTCTTTTAGTTTTCGATGAATGCGCGACTTGGTTTAACTCTAGAACGTGGAATGACAAAGGCCGTACTGGTTTAATCAATTGGCTATTACACGCCAGAAAATTAGGCTGGGATATTATCTTCATCATTCAAAACGTCTCAATGATGGACAATCAAGCCCGTGAGGGCTTTGCGGAGCATGTTGTTCATTGTCGACGTTTGGATAGATTGTCTATTCCATTTGTTACTTGGTTTTTTAGGATGGGCGGTCTCAACGTTCGACCGCCTAAGCTTCACTGGGGGATTGTCAAATATGGCTCCAGTGATTCGTCTCCAGTTATTGAAAAATGGGTTTATACAGGTACGGCCCTCTATAACGCCTACGATACACGACAAGTCTTTTCAGAGGGTTCTTGCGGTATGCACTCTATGCTTCCGCCTAATACCATTTATGGGAGGTATACCAATGCACGCGAACACACCAAGCGTAGATTTAACAGTGCCGTCAATAAACTACTCGGCAATGCTCAACCTCGCGCGGCCTTTTTCATTGGCCTGTTCTTGGCATCTGCGGTCTGGTATTTAATGCCAGGCAATACCGTAGCAGCATCAGACCAAGGGCAGGCCAAGCAAACGGCAAAAAAGGGAGATAATAAGCTTTCATCAACTTCACCGCTTGAAGGTGTTTCAATTACGGCTAGCGTCAAAGGTTCAAAATCGTTTGATTACGTTTTTCAACGTGGTGATGAGGTGTTTTATCCAGAACACCTTGATTATCAAGTTAGATTTATTTCTGAATGTAAAGCGGCTCTCATTCGTGGTAAATCTGTTGACTATGTGACCTGTTCGCCTTTTGTCTCTTCGAGTGAAGCGCCACAGCCCCGTGAGGGTGCTGCGGCGCAACGAGAAGAGCAGGACGCAACAATCGCTAGTAATGTATCATCTAACCAATCAGATACATTGACAGCCAGCAACTAACCTAAAGGGATTATCATGGACTTGGATAAAATCGCCTCAAAATATTGGCCGCATCTTGCTATTGCGATCATTGCGTTTAGCCTCGGTTATTCAATTGCATATTTCGATATGATGGAGGCTATGGTTAACTTTCAACGTCTTTGTAAGTCTCCATTCTCTTTCAACTAAAACTGCGCACAATGTATATTATGTTAAATTACGTATCGGTGAATATGGAAAGCTATCATTCCCTATGCGTCTAATTGTCCGCCCAATAAAGGGTTAAGATTGTCATCGTTTAGCGCTTACCGTTGATTTTTGGTCTTATCAAGGGATAGATTCATTTGATGGGGTTATTTCAACGCTATTTTCAAGGCGTTCCTACGTGAATATATTGCCCCTGCTAGTTTTGCAGATTTCACGTAGCGCACGAATGATACTTGAGTTAGTTTGATATCACAGTCGATGACCATTCGGTCACACTAAGTGGTGACCGAATGAAACATACAGTATCAAAACCATCCATGGCCTTGTTTATTAATCCTTTTTACCATTTAGGCCTCATGTGCAAGTAACAGTGGATTTACCGTTGTGGCACCATAGCCCTTTGCATTGAGTTCGGCATCCAATCCCATAGATGCGATGTCATCTGCTGCCGCATCTAACAATGGCAAACGGTTGGTAAACAACATCTTAGTGTATCCCTTGCACGCCTCGCAGCTCTCAATCCGCACGGCTGCCTTATGGTCATCAAAGGACCAAATCGACATCTCACGGGATTGCTCGCAGCAGGTACAATGCGCGCGCACATAGTGCCACTCGCTTTCACACAGACTGCAATGTAGATAGCGCAGCCCTTCCCGTGGTTCATCGACAATCATGCTGGCGACGGGATGACTGCCGCACACTGGGCATAGGCTTGACTGCTTAACCTTATTCACATCCATTCGTGCAATCACCATGGGGGCCCAGTGTGACCAATACAAGGACAATCCCGCCCAAATAAATAGGCTGAACTGTGCAGGCACGGCACTAAACTCCCCTTGCCTCAGTTGAGTGCCCCACTCTAGCAATTGAGTTGGCGACTGCTGCTGTAACTCCTGGAGAACAGGCACTAAATGCGCGGGCACTTGAGATACCAATTCTGTCAGCAATGCTTGCAATGCTTGTAACCAATCCTGAGCCGTTTGAGTTTGGCTTAGGGACAACGGATATGGCACCTCAGCGTCAATCATTGGTACTGGGCCCATATCCGTTGCCGCAAGTTTTTGCTGCGTCGACACTAGGATTTGGCAGAGCTTGAGATAATCCGCCAGCGGAGAATCCTGCGCTAATTGGGCTAAACGACGTGCTCTATGCTGATAAACTTTCTCAGGATTTGCCGCTTTTAGCGGTTTTAATGCTAAGGGGGATTTATCAACAAAACTTAACGGGATATCGCTGGCCATCTTCATCGCTATTTTTCCTCGTGTTCTTCTAACATGGCTGGGTGGTGCTTACGGGCCCAAGCCTTAGAGACTTTGCCGTAGAGCATCCCTGTGATAGAGCCTTCAATCCAGCAGGCCATCCATACGTGTACCACCAGGGATAACAGCATTAATATGCCGCAGGCCGAGTGGACTAAGGTGGCCCAATTGACGGCTTCTGCCGAGAACATGGGGGCAAAATAAGGTTGCCACATCATGATGCCGCTGATCAGAAACGCCAGTACAAAAACCACAAAGGCGCGGAATAACATTTTCTGACCTGGGTTGTAATGGCCCACGGGCGGAATGTTCTCTTCTTTTTGCAGTAACACCCACACCACGGCTTTCATCCATGGCAAATCGTACTTATTCCACTTATTGTGCTGGTAATAGCGGATCAGCATCACCGCCAGCAGCAGACACATAGCGATCCCGAAGAATGGATGCATCACTTTTGCCAGTTGTGGGGTGCCAACAATGCCACTCAGCCACTGGAACGAAGGGTAAAAAAACGAGAATCCCGTTAAAAAGGTCACTAAGCCCACAAAGACTATGGTCCAGTGACATAGACGATCAACGAGCTTATGGCGCACTATCATCTCTTTATGACTCATTGCTTTTCCTCCTCTGTGGCGCCGGCATCAATGTAACCGGGCTGATCTTCCTCGACGATGTTGCGCCCTACCGCAATGCGGTGCATCAGGGCGAACGCCGCCGTTGCGAGCAAGCCTGCGGTGCCCAAAGGTTTGAGCCAATCTTGACGCCATTCGGTGGCGGCGGGGATTTGCGGATCCTTTGGCATGCCATAGGTTTCGGGTTGTGTGATGTCGTGGAGGATCATCATCATATGCGTTCCGCCAACGCCCTCGGGGTTATAAAGTCCCGCCTTGCTGAAGCCACGTTCCTTTAACTGCTCGACGCGTTTTTCGGCATAGAACAACATGTCTTCGCGGGTACCAAAACGCAGTGCGCCCACGGTGCAGGTTTTAACGCAGGAAGGCTCAAGGCCTACGGCGAGCCTATCGGAGCACAGGGTGCACTTATAGGCTTTGTTATCTTTGGCGCTGATCTTAGGCACATTGAAAGGACAGGCACTGGCGCAATAGCCGCAGCCAATACATTTGTTCGAGTCAAAATCCACTGTGCCATTAGCATGCTGCACAATCGCGCCGCTGGTTGAGCAGGCTTTTAAGCAGGCTGGATCGGCACAATGCATACAGGCAGTGTGGGTAAATTGCCAGCGCAACTTATTGTTATCCATCACTTCGTGATACTGCATTATGTTCCAGCTTTCGGGTGACAGTATCATTGGGTTCTGGTAACTGCCTTGGAAAGTACCGACATCTTCACGAAGGTCATTCCATTCGGAGCAGGCAACCTGACAGGCCTTACAGCCGGTACATTTAGTCGCATCAAACAGTTTAGTCACTTGCTGGACCGCACCAATGCGTGCTTGAGACGCAGGGGTGATATCCGTGGTGCCTGAGATGCGGATAATATCTTGAGAAGCCATAATTAGAAGCCCTCCGCTTTGGCAATATTCACAAGGAATGCTTTATATTCAGGGGTTTGGGTGTTGGCATCACCCACAGATGAAGTCAGCTCGTTGACGATATAACTCTTCTGCGTCAAGGCCTCGTAACTGCCATGGCGTGGAATACCAATGGTGTGGACTTTTTTGCCCTGAACCATCATGGGTTGGAGTCGTTTAGTCACATAGGCCTTAGTGACAATATGCGAGCGTTTAGAGCTTACTTTGACCCAATCACCGTTATTGATGCCCTTTTCCGCCGCTAACGTTTCATCGATTTCGATAAAGTGCTGTGGCTGGGTAATCGCAGCCAGCTGGCAATGTGTGGTCCAGTTGTTGAAGTGCTCCGTCATTGAGTAAGTAGTGCCGACATAGGGGAATTCTTCATTGGTACCAAAGCTTTCACGCAAGCCTTTGAACATCCGTGCCACCGGATTATTGGTGACTTTAGGATGCAGTGGGTTACTCGCTAGTGGCGATTCGAACGGCTCATAATGCTCTGGGAATGGACCATCTTTTAAGTCACGCAGGGCAAATAAATGGCCAACACCATCGGCTTGCATGATGAAAGGATGTGCCGAATCTTCGGCATTCAACTTGGCATTAAAGTCTGGCACATCAATGCCCTGCCACTTGTTGTCCTTGTATTCGAGCAGCACACGGCTCGGATCGCGCGGCTTACCTTGTACGTCGCAGGAGGCGCGGTTGTACAAGATGCGGCGGTTAGCTGGCCAAGCAAATGACCAATTCGGAGTAATGCCTTTACCGGACGGATCGCTATTATCGCGACGCGCCATGAGGTTGCCCGCTTCGGTCCACATGCCGGAGTAAACCCAAATACCACATGAGGTTGAGCCATCGGCTTTTAACTCGGAGAAGCCATTGAGTAGCTTACCGGTCGTGAGATCATAACCATTCATCTCCTGCGCGATTTCCTCGGAGCTGGGTTCATGCTCCATCGCATAATCCCACTTGATGGCTTCAATAGGCTCAGGTAAACGGCCGCCCTCTTCACGGTATAAACGTTTTAATTCCAGCATGATGCCAGAAAGAATTGCCGGATCAGATAAGGCTTCGCCGGGTGGATTAGCGCCCTTAAAGTGCCATTGTAACCAACGGCTCGAGTTAGCAATCGAACCACTTTCCTCAGCAAAACAGGTAGTTGGTAAGCGGAAGACTTCAGTTTGAATGCTGGCCGTATCCACATCGTTAAACTGACCCGCATTGCGCCAGAAGCTGGAGGTTTCATTTGCCAGCGCATCGAGCACTACTAAGAACTTCAGATTAGACAAGCCCTTAGACACTTTTTGCTTATCGGGCTGGGAGTTAAGTGCGTTGATGCCTTGGATAAAGTAGCCGTTAACCTCACCGTGAACCATCATGTCGATTTGCTTATTGATATCGTACTGTTGGTCCCACTTTGGCAGCCAGTCATAACCATAATCGTTTTCTGCGGTGGCATGATCCCCGAAAAACGCTTTTAACAACGACACGGTAAAGGCTGGGTAATTGTGCCAATAGTTGGTTTGGTTTGGTCTTAGGGCTTTGGGGGTGTAATGGGCTAAATAGTTTTGTAAATCAACATCTTTATCTTGTGGCAGTTTAAGGTAGCCAGGTAATCCTTGGCACAATAAACCTAAGTCCGTCGCGCCTTGAACGTTTGAGTGACCACGCAGCGCGTTGACACCGCCGCCCATGATCCCCATATTACCAAGCAGCAATTGGATCATCGCCATGGTACGGATGTTTTGTGCGCCGACGCTGTGCTGTGTCCAACCGAGGGCATACAGGAAGGTTGCAGCTTTATGGTCAACATGGGTCGCCCCAATTTGCTGACACACTTCAAGATAGGCGTCTTTCGGCGTACCTGTGATGCTTGACACTGTGTCAGGATCGTAGCGATCAACGTGTTTTTTCAACAGGTTAATCACGCAGCGTGGATGACTTAAGCTAGGGTCAACCTTAGCGTAGCCCTCTTCATCTAACTCATAGAACCAAGTGGATTGGTCGTATTTATGGTTAGCCTCATCGTAGCCACTGAATAAACCGTCATTAAATTCAAAGTCTTCCCGCACGATAAATGAGGCGTTGGTATAGGCTTTGACATAGTTAAGGTTGATTTGTTGCGTTTCGAGCAGATAGCGGATCATGCCGAGCAGGAAGGCAATATCGGTGCCCGAACGAATAGGCGCATATAAATCGGCGACGGCAGCACTGCGGTTAAAGCGCGGATCGACCACAATCAACTTGGCGTTGTTATGCTCCATCGCTTCTGTCACCCAACCAAAGCCGACGGGGTGCGCTTCTGCAGCATTACCACCCATCACAATGGCCAGATCGGTATTTTTCATATCCGCCCAGTGGTTCGTCATAGCACCGCGGCCAAAGGTGGGCGCCATTGCGGCCGGTGTTGGGGCGTGGCAAACGCGGGCGATGTTATCTATCCCTAGCATACCAATGGCACGGCCAAATTTATGGGTGATGTAACAGCCTTCGTTTGCTTGGGCCGATGAGGTCATCATGCCTAGGCTGACTAAGCGGTTAACGGTTTGACCCTGGGCATTTTTCTCAACCAGATTGGCATCACGCTCGTCTTTGATGAGTCTCGCGATACGCTTAAAGGCCTCATGCCAGCTAATGCGCTGCCATTTATCCGAACCGGGTAAACGCACTTCAGGATATTTCAAACGGTGCGGGCTGTTTACATAGTCAACCAAGCCTGCACCCTTAGGACACAGAGCACCGCGGTTAATCGGATTATCGGCATCACCCTCAATATGAAAAATGCTCTGCTCCGCATTTTTCCCGTTGCTGCTCTGGCTGTACATCAACAAACCACAACCCACAGAGCAGTAGCAACAATTGTTACGCGTCTCTTTTGCGCGCAGCAATTTAAAACCTCTGACGGATGCAAATGCCTTTTCGGACATTAACCCCAGTGCAGAAATAGCAGAAGTCGCGGCTCCCACAGCACAGAGTTTAAAAAACTGTCGTCTATTCATTGTCATTTCACACACTCTCTTTTATGTGCTCACTAAGTTGCAGCGCGTACGCTGCAGGCTTGAGTAGAGAACTTAACCCTACTCATGGTGCGAGTATAAAAAAGTGACTAATAATGACAATTTCTAACAGGTGATCGAAATCACATTAAGCTATCAAAAGAACATTTAACCAAAATAAGTTGTTTATATGATTCTTGTTGGAGTTAAAATCTATAAAAACTAACTCTTACGATATTTAAGTGATTTTATCGGCATGGACATTTTGATTAGCCATTTTGTCCACTTTGTACCAAGTTCCATTTGGGGTAAATCTTATTGTTGACGCGCATCACAAAAGTGACGGCGATTGGTCAAAATATGAATGAAAATACCGATTAGGCACTTTTAGAGCAAGATCACAATTTAAGAGAAATGATCGGCAGAAAACAACCGTTTTTCCAATGGATGTTGCTAACAGTGGTCTCTATCAATGTAGCTAGCAGTGAGTTAAGCGGTTTAAACAGCAGCGAATAGTTGCCACTTGAGTGATGAAAACACCATAGAAAATCACTTATCAACCCTCAGTGTAGAACGTTTTGCAAGCAATAAATCGACTCAATAAAGCTATAAACTAAAGCTATAAAGATTGATTTAAAGAATAGTTTTAATGATTGATTTCATAACAGGTGTTAGCGATTTTTATCACAAACTAACCGTTAAAGCGCGGACTGTCTAAGCCACAAATACCATTTAATTGGTAGATAAACACATCGCCGGCTTGCGGTTCTTGCTCTAATTGCGATGGTTCAAGTGAGTGTTTGGCACTGGTGACGATCAGCAGATCGCGTCTTTCACCGCCAAAGGCGATGCTGGTTGGATGGGTAACGGGTAACTTGAGGATAAGATCGACTTCACCATTGGGACGATAGCGCACCACTTGGCCACCGCCCCACTGGGCATTCCAGAGGTAACCTTCTGCATCGACATCTGAGCCATCAGGAAAAACACGATTGCTGGTGGTCGCAAACAGGCGCTTACGACTCAATAACCCCGTTTGAATATCAACATCATATTGATGGATTTGATGTGTTGGCGAATCGGCATGGTAGAGCGTTCGTCCATCTGGACTCCAGCATAGGCCGTTGGAGATTTCGAGATGCGTTAGGCGTTGGTGGCAATGCCCTTTCTCGTCAATGCAATACAGGGCGGCGTGTTGTGCTTCACTATGACGTTGTTCCACCATAGTGCCTGCCCAAAAACGCCCTTGCCTATCGATGCGACCATCGTTAAAGCGATTTCCCTCAATCTGAGCCTCTGGCTGCGCCAACCATGTCAGGCTTTGTTCTTCAATATCATAGAATGCAATACCAATATCGAAGGCGACGATAAGTGTTGTAGGCTTTGCCGTGAGGCCAAAGGAGCCGACGCGGTGGGGCATGGGGAAAGTATCTAGGGTGCGGGTGGCGAGATAAAAACGATAAATCACAGCGGATAAAATGTCGGTCCACCAAATAGATTGGTGTAACTCATCCCATAACACACCTTCGCCAAGACGGTTGCCAACAGGGATTGTCATCAACAGCTCGCCAACCGTGACCGTTTGCATGATTTACTCAAGACATCCTTTTACCCAGAATGGCCTTATTCTTAAACAAGGCGTTGGATGACGCAAGGGCAAAAGGAAAAGATAAATGTTTCTTTCTATTTAGCTTTTATTTTGTGGTGCAGATTTGCTGAGCACAACCAGTGCAATGCCACCGAGGATGGCACAGGAAGCTGCCAATAATCGAAGGCTCAGGGGTTCACCCAGCAATAGCACTCCCCCAACAGCGGCAATTAACGGCACACTCAATTGTACAGTAGCGGCGTAAGTAGATGACAATAAAGGTAATATAGAATACCAAATTGCATAACCTAAGCCTGAAGCGATGGCGCCTGAGACTAACGCATAGATAATTCCCATCTGACTTACCGCTAAGGGATCTCGAACTAATAGCAGTAATAACAGTGCCATCGGCACAGTGCGGATAAAGTTGCCCGCACTGATTGGAATGGGATGCTGGGCCCCTTTGCCTTTAATCGAGTAAATCCCCCAAGCGACTCCGGCGCTTATCATCAGCAATGAGCTCAAAAGCGGCGGCGCCGACAGCCCGGGTAACAACAGAAAAAGCAACCCCGCGGCTGCGCAGGCCAACCCAAACCATTGTCTGGTATTAAAGGGTTCTTTTCGGTACAGCCCATAGCCAATCATGGTGGCTTGAACGGCGCCAAAGAGTAGCAGTGCCCCCATTGAGGCCGTCATATTGATATAGGCGTAGGAAAACCCCGCTGCGTAGACAAACAATGCCAAGGCTGAGCTCCAATGGCCCTTGGCCTCCGGTGCAGGCTTGTTAAGGCTTAATAGCCAGAGCATGATGGCCCCAGACAACAAGCGGATCAGGGTAAAGCTGCCGGCATCGATACTGCCATCCTTTAACGCAAGCCGGCAAAGTATCGAGTTACAGGCAAAGGCCAACATGGTAAGCGTCGTTAGCATAAATAGACGAAAAACAGTCATCAAATTCCTTAGTCGCGGATAACCAAACTCAATTGCAATGTTGCAGACAATAAAAAAGCACCCGAATGGGTGCTTTCAGTATAGACAGCTAATCTAGATTATTGATTAGATTCACCAAATAAATCAGCTACATCTTGTTCAGTAATCGCTTCGTCATAGAACTTGATTTCATCGATTGCACCTTTGAAAGGCGTATCCCAGAAGTTGACCCCGACCGCAAACTTAGTGGTCGGTACTGAGAAGATGTTCGGGAAGTTCGCGCCGGTAAACTTCAATTCACCATTGATATAGACCTTCACCTCGCCGCCATTCACTGTGTACGCAAGGTGCGTCCATTGGGATTTTGGCATCACAAAACCAGTTCTACCGTCGTACCACGCGGTGCCTGACCAGAGTACCATGCGCTCATAATCATTTTGACCGCCTGGTAAGACGCTGGTCCAGCTGGAATCCGTCGCATAACCAAACAAGGCTGTAGTGTACTTATTCAGCTGCTCAGGGTTGAGCCACATTGACACTGAATAGGTGTAGTCTTTGATAAGGTTATTCGGCAATACAATACCAGAGGCACCATCAAAGACCGCCGCCTTGCCTACCGCGCCATCCACATAGCTGATTTTACCGCCTTCAACGCCAATCAGGTTACCCACTACAGTGCCCGCGCCGAAGTTAGCGGTACTGTCGTTAAGATTGTCTTCAAAACTATAGATTGCGACCGGTGTTGGCGGATTCTTAGCTTTAACGGTTGCCGTGAAGACTTTGGTTTGGGTCGCATTACCCAGTTTTAAGGTCGCCGTTAAGGTGACAACCTTGTCTTCTTCACCACGAACAGGTTGCGTTACGCCACCATGAGTATCAATAGTCGTTGGATCTGACGATTCCCATGAAATGGCCGAAGCATAAGGACCCGTTACTGGCAGTTCGATATTTTCACGCACCGCCGATAAGTCGCCTAGCTCCAGAATGGCCGTTGCTGAGGACAAGAGTTCACTATCGGCTAACTTGTCGATATCGAGGGCTTTGACTTCTTCAGCCGTTAATGCCGCTTCATATACTTTTAGCTCATCGATAAGGCCGTTGTATGGAACATCCCAGTAGTTAACCCCAAGACCGAAAACGCCCTGAGCCCCCGTAAAGTAGTTGGCAAGGTTACCGCTGCTAAAGCGCTCAACCCCGTTGATAAAGACTTTAACGAGCCCTTTATTGACGGAGAACGCCAGATGCGACCAAGTGTTTTCAGCTATGCGCTCACCCGTTACCCCATCAAACCAGGTCTCCAGTACTGAGCTGCCACTGGTATCGATATTATGGCTCCAGAACATGGTATTACCGTCCCAGCCCTGTGGCAGCAAGCTGACCCAGGTATTGGAGAACTTGCTACCATCTTCAGCGGTTTGCTCGTTAACTGCGCCAAAGAATGCCGTGGTAAATCCTGTGATAACCGCAGGACTTGCCCAAAAAGACACTGTGTACTCGTAGCTGGAGATAATGCCCGATGGCAGTAACACCCCGTGGGCACCATCTAATGATAGGGCTTGTCCTTCAAAGCCTGTGGCGTAACCAATGGCATCACCCGCTTTGAAGATCCTATCGCCAGTGGGTTGACCATCACCAAATAAGCCTAGGGAATCCTTGAGGTTATTCTCGAAGCTGTAGTGGGCAATACGGTTATAGGTTTTATGGGCAAATACGGTAATTTGGAAGGTTTTAGTCACCTTCTTACCATTGACCATAATTGTCGCGGTTAAGGTCACGACCTTATCGCCCTCGCCAACGTTGGGTCGGATAATGGTGCCATCGGTTCTGATTACTGACTCGTCGCTCGATTGCCACTCGATAGTTGATCCACGGGTACCTTGTGTCGGTAAGGCGAGCGTGCCTTCGGTGACTTCGGTCGGCAGGCTAATGCCATTTGCCGATGCCGATAAAATTTCCTCAGTGGTTTTATCGGTGAGCTTCACGCCCCAAATACTCACCCCATCATTAGAAATGGCGCTAAAGGTTGGCATGAGTTTGTTTTGTTCAGGATCCCATTGCCAGGCGAGTACGCCTTCAAAAGTGCCTAAATTGTCTAGCGTTAAGGTGATTTGGTTGTCATCGCCCTGTTGGTAAGCTCCTGTCACATCGCCAGAGACAGTACCTTTATTGGTCCAAGTACGGGATAACTTAATGTGCAGGGAGGTATGCGCCGCAGTATTAATATTTTTTGCGTGATTAATGAATTGATAATCACCAGTGACATCGATTTCATCGACAATGTTATCGCCGTTGATCGGTGCATAACGCTGTGGTGAGGCAACTAACCAACCATCGCTGTTGAGAAATAGCTCATGCACGCGCACGCTGTGACCTTCGCCAGTATCAGGGAAGCGCGTATGGAATACTAAGAAGTATTTGCCCGTTTGTGCATCATAAAAAGCGGAGTTGTGGCCGGGTGACAGGTAACCGTGATCATGTCCCACATCGCCCGGGTGGGCCACAAATTGGAAACCGCCCATCAGTTTTACGCCATAGTCGGCGATATTGCCTGCGGCCGTTGCGCCAATCATGTCGAGACCCGCAGCATCCACATAGGGACCGTTAGGATTTTTAGAGCGGGAGATACGAATGTTGTATCCGTCTTTTTGGGCGAAGCCACCAAAAGAGGTAAACATATAATAGTATTCGGATTCAGGGCTATAGATAACATAAGACCCTTCAATCGCACTGTAGTTGCCGCCCATGATCTTAGTGCCATAGCCCTGATCCGCTAACGGTTTACCCGTTGCTGGATCTAACTGCATCACCCAGATCCCGCCGGAATAGGAACCATAGGTCATCCACAGGCCGCCATCTTTATCGTAAAACACGGCGGGATCGATAGCGTTAGGGTCGACAAAACCATCGTAGATTTGACCATTCACGCCAGGATTTTCGGCCCCAATGTGCCCACTTTTTAAGATCAAACCTTGGTTTACATAGGGACCAAGAATATTGTCAGAAGTCGCCATCCCCAAATAGGAGCGTGATACACAATCAATCTTATCGGGACCGCCACAGAAGTCGTAATAGAAATGGTACTTACCGTCGGCAAGCTTTATCACATCCGGTGCCCACGAGCCGACAAAGCCGCCCGTCCATGCGGTGCCTTCCGCGATTTCTGACTCATAGGTATTAAACAGGCTGCTCTTGGCTGCACCATCCGAGGCAATTTGTGTCCAGTTTATTAAATCAGTAGAACTGGCCACCGCGAGGTGGGAGCCGAAAACATAATAGGTGCCATCGGTATCTTTAATGATGGAAGGATCATGAACCACTGCATTTTTGTAGCTCACCTCACCTGCAATTGTCGGATCCGCCGATGTCATAGGGGGAGGAAGTGTAAAGGTATTTGTGTCGTCTGCACTGTAGCTGCTGTCGTCCCCACCACAGGAGGCTAGTGCCATGATCAAGCTTGCTGACACGAATGAGCGTTTAAGCACCATGAGCGTCGTTCCTTTTATTGTTGTGTTTGATAATTAGGTTAGCGTTTATCAATGTACTAAATCCAAAAGTAATACAATACTACTGTAACACTAAAATTACATTAGCATTCTGGGGATAGAAGTAAATATCTTGTGACAGAGATTTGTGAGATTTTGCAAAACATTTGACGTTAAGGTCAGCTTCCTGGGTCTGTTGTGCCTATTCAACTCAGGTCGTGTTTTCACCATCAAACCATCATCATTTTAAATTAATTCATTTTATTTCAAATAGATAACCGTAATTCATCCCTTTTTCCGCATTTTAACGAAATGTGATCTTGCTTTCCTATTGCGTCAAACAGTGAGTTGACATGCAATATAGTCATACAATATGATTTTAACAGTTATGATAAATTCTTAACCTCGCCCGTTGGAGCGTAATTGACTTAATGCGGCGCACTATACGCTACAAAATAGGCAACAAAATTCTAAATTTTCAGGGACACTGTGGGGATGTCCGTGACTCTGAAGTGGAATAAAAAAGACCGGGACGTCAGATGGTGTCTTAGGCTACCGGGTCAAATAATAAAACTACCGGAGATTAACTAGATGTTTAAACAGACTTATTTGGCAAGTGCTATTCTGCTTGCTCTTGCTAGTCAAGCGACGTATGCGGCAGAAGCTGAAGCGACTCAATCGCCTCAGGCGGAAGAAACGGCACAGCCCTCTTCTGGCGGTAAAGCGCAAAATAACGAAGAGATGGAGATCATTCAGGTTCAGGGGATCCGCGGTAGTTTAAATAAAGCGGTAGAACTTAAACGCCAAAACATTCAAGTTGTCGATGCCATTATTGCTGAAGATATTGGCAAATTTCCAGATAATAACGTGGTTGAAGCCTTACAACGGGTAACCGGTGTCCAAGTCACTGACCGTGCCTCAGGTGAAGCCAATACCGTGAGTATTCGTGGTTTAACCGACGTCACCACTACAGTTAACGGCCGTCAAGTTTTCACAGCAGCAGGTCGTGAAGTCGCTATTGCTGACGTACCTGCGGCATTACTCGGCAGTGTTGAAGTCTTTAAAACCCGTTCATCTTCTCAAGTCGCCAGCGGTATCGCAGGTCAAATTGACATTCGTACTCATAGACCTTTTGATTTCCAAGAAGAAAAAATTTCGGTAGCAGCCAAAGGGATTTACTCTGATCAGCCTGACACTATCGATCCCAATTTCAGCGCTTTAATTAGCGACCGCTGGGATACCAGTATTGGTGAAGTGGGCGCATTAGTTAACGTGTCTTATATCCGCACTAACTATAATGACCAAGTGGTTGCACCTGGCGCATCAATGCCCTATTACGCTGAAACTGGCGTACAAGTTGACGATGCTTATTGGACTCGTGGTTTAGCCCATGGTTTAGATACCAGTGAAGGGGCCTTACTCAACGGTCAAGAATATCTGCTCATGCGTGACGCCGTATTCCAAAATATGAATAACGGTGAGCGTGAACGTCCAGCACTGAACCTATCATTGCAATGGGCGCCAACTGATACTTCCGAATATCTTTTTGAAGCATTCTATAACGGTTATCGTAATGATAACTTCAACTCTATGCTCTTTAGCAACGTAGATTCTTCTGCGAACTGGAGCCAAGTGATTCAAGATGGTATTGAAGTGTATGATGGTACTAACGTGGTTAAATCGCGTACTGCTTACAATGTCGCTGGTTTTAGCAGTTCAGATCATAGCCATAACAAAACAGATAGTTATGTATTTGCCTTAGGAGGTAAGTGGGACTTTGACAATTTGACGTTAAAGTCTGAAGTGGTCTATCAAACCAGTACCTATGAATCACAATTTCTGGCGATGCGCGGTGAAAGCGCGAATAGTACTAAAACTTTCTACGGTGTTGATGTTGACTATAACGACAAAAGCGGTGGTGTACCTAGTTGGGTTTATTTAGATAATCCAGACACTGATATTAATGAGTCTGATTTAACTCAACTGGCGCTTTGGCAAACTTCTAACGTATACGATAGTGGCGCTAAGGACGAAGGTGATTCAGTTACTTGGACGTTCGATGGTGACTATTTCCTCGACTACGGCATATTTACTAAGATGAAATTTGGTGTTCGTGCAGAACAACGTGGTGCCAAACACGGACTTTACGATGCCGGTTCTTTAAACACCAACGTGTTGTTTAGCGATCTTGATCCTAACATGTTCACCGTAACCTCCGGCTTCTTCGATGGTCGCGGAAATGTGCCAACCAGCTGGGCAATTGCCAATGGCAACTATTTGTACGCAAACCGTGCGGCAATTGAGGCCATGTATGGTGCAGATGAACAAGCACTTGCCATGTATACCAACTATGATATCACCGAAAAATCATATGCTGCATACATCCAAAGTGATTTTGAAACCGAGTTGTGGGGTAAGCAAGTTGATGGTCAAATCGGCCTTCGCTATGAGAAAGCCGATGCAGATATGGATTTCTGGGAACGCAAAAAATATGCTGCAGAGGATGTTGTTGATGACATTCGATACTATCTCGTTCATGACACAGATACCAATGGAAGTGCGGAGTTATTACCAAGCTTAATGGTACGCTTCTGGTTAACTGACGACTTGGTCGCACGTTTTGCCTACACTGAAACGATTCGTCGTCCCGCCTTTGGCGATTTAACCACTGCGATTTCTTATACAGAGGACTTAACAAAGCTTGGGTTCGGTCAAGCTTCAAGTGGTAACTCTAAGTTAGAACCTACTACTTCACAAAACTATGATTTCTCATTGGAATATTACTTTGGTGAAGGATCTTCCATATTCGGTACTTATTTCCGTCGTGATATTGAAGGTTTCGTATTTAACTCTTCTTCTACTATTACCCGTGAAGTTGACGGCGAAACCAAAAAATATATCTTAAGCCGTCCAGAAAACGCTTCAAACGGAAAGCTGACAGGATTTGAGCTAGGTACTGTATATTTCCCAGAGAATATGCCTAGTTACCTAGATGGTTTAGGTACTCAAGTCAGTGCAACCTTCTTAGACTCAAGCCAAGACATTCCTGAGTTTGACTCTGAGAGTGGTGAGCAAATTGGTACTACAACTCGTGAACTATTCGGTGTGTCTGATACTTCTATGAGTGCGGTATTGATTTATGATAAAGACGATTACAGCGCTCGTTTATCATACACTTGGCGTGATAAATTCTTAAGTGCGTATGATGCAGGTAGCTTTGCCATGCCACGCGGTATTTACCGTAAGCCAGAGCAATCACTGGACTTCCAGTTCAGCTACAACATCAGTGATGAGTTTGTATTAACCTTCGATGCGACAAATATTCTTGATGATGTGTATCAAGAATACTATGAAGACTCAGTACTCTATAACCGTACGAACAGTATCTACACCCGTACTTTTGCTCTCGGTGCGCGTTACTCCTTCTAATTGACCACTGTTGTGTAAACCGAAAAAGCTAATCCTGTGGATTAGCTTTTTTTATGCATTTAATTTAAATGCATAGCAAAAGCCTTAGACGTGCTTACGTACTTGCTGGCCATCAAACTGCTTTTGTCTCTGGGCAAGCTTTGTTAGTTTAAGGATCCCACTCTTCCTCGAATATTGACTATGTATACCGCTTGGTTCAACTTTACGCTGATCCCTATCGATATTTTTGCCCTGCTGACTATTACTGCGGCGTTTACTTCGTTTTTTACTGCCTGCTTCGGGATTGGTGGTGGCGTAATGTTATTAGGCGTGATGGCGCAAGTCCTTCCGCCTCAAGTAATTATTCCCCTCCACGGTGTGGTGCAATTGGGCTCGAATCTGGGCCGCGCCCTATTAGGTTGGCAGCATGTGCAGTGGTGGCTTATCAGTCGTTTCTTACCCGGCGCGCTCGTTGGCGCCGCCTTGGGGAGCTTAGTGTTAGTCGCATTGCCGCCAAAAGTAATGTATCTCACCATCGCCCTGTTTATTTTGTACTCCTGCTGGGGACCGAAAATTCCCCGTGTGGTGCTGGGAACAGCTGGGACGATAATCGCTGGTGCGGTAACAACCTTTATCTCGTTATTTGTCGGCGCGACAGGTCCCCTAGTGGCGGCCTTTATCAAACAATTAGACGTTGACCGTTTTCGCACTGTCGCGACCTTTGCGATGGCGATGTCGCTGCAACATGGCGTCAAAATTATCGTTTTTGAGGGGCTGGATATTCCTATCCTGCCCTGGTGGCCGCTGCTACTTTGCATGATTTTAAGCGGCGCCTTGGGTACCTGGCTTGGCTTTAAGATGTTAGCGCGGGTGACGGATAAACATTTCGGCGTCGCCTTTAATTGGGTGCTGACACTGCTGGCGATACGTTTATTGTGGCAGGCCTTCGTGGGATAAAACTTGGGATAAGAGAGCCTGAATAAAAAAGAGCAGCAGCTGCATACACAACTACTGCTCTGGTGCCGAGCAAACAAGGCTCAACCAAGATGCCGTTAAGCGACCTCAACTTAAACGACATTACAAGCACGCGTATATACCCAAGCTACCTGAAGATACGAGTTTCAGAGCGCCTAGGGTGCTTCAATTCAAGGCGCATCAATGTAAAAATGTCGACCACCTTTTGAATTGATGTAACACAGAAGTGGAGTGCCCTAGGCGCTCCGTCCCGGCGGGTTTTAACGTACTTTATGCTGTGTTGGTTATTTTTAACTTAGTTCACTAGGTTCTCAAATAACCGCCTTGCCTAAAGTGCGTTAAAGTCCCGCTGAATCCTACATCTTCAGGTTGTTTGGGTATTACCACCGCCGTGGTGATGCTCAGTTATTTAGAGGGATGAATTATTTCACCTCTCTAAAATAGAACTGTTGTGAAATGGTGTTTTTCCACACGTCTTCCACTATGTTATCGCCATTGGCATAGGAACCATTGGCCACTTTCATGGACGAACCGCCCTTGCGAGACACTAGCCTTAATGAGCCATTGGGCATCAGTTCGCTACGGAACTCGCTATCGATTGCATTACACGCCCCTAGCTCCAGATTACCTTCGTTGGTCACAAGGCATTGTTGCGCCTTGTTGTTTGAAAGTTGGATGGATTGCAGACGGTAAAATCCATCCGTTGTCGGCATTGCTTGCCACTGCTGACAGGCATCGCCGGAGTATTCAAACTGAGCTACATTGGCATTAGGTTTAAGCTGACATTGTTCGGCACTGACCACTCGGCCGCTATGGGCGTTGACTATGGCAAATGTTGAGACAGGCTCAATCCGCCAATCGGTGCATTCACTGACACGGTTTTCCCCCGCAATCACCTCTGCGCCGGCCTTTTTACTGCAGTTTTTCGCCTGCAGATTGCCGATAGAGCGATCGTTTGCGAAACGGAACCAGCCTTCACGGGTCGAATCCACCGACCAACGCTGACAACGGGAGGCGACCCAAGGCGCAGTATTCAGTGCTGTTGAAGACTCATCTTGGCACTGAGCTTGAGTTAAAAAGGTTCCCTGACCCACATTAGCAAAGCGATACAGGCCATCGTTACTCGGATCAATTACCCATTGGCTGTTGTCATCCTCGCACTTACCGACACTGACCTGGCCCTTGGCATTGGTCACTAGGCATTGACCGACCTCACGGCTCACGATGCGGTATTTCACGCCTTCCACTTGAGTGGTTATCGGACCAAACTCGCCACTTGGGACAGGCAATTGCTTTTTATCCGCCATCGGTTCGCCAAATTTAGGCAAGCCTTTGTTATCCCATGTAAAGGGTTGAGCACGTGCCGCTCGGGTACCACTACAGCCATCGGAGGCCGAGGAGTTGCCATGGTAAATGAGCCAATCTTCTTTCCCATCGGGAGACTTGAAGAAACCATGATGGCCAGGGCCATAGACGCCATTGGCTTTGCTAAAGAAAGGCTTGTCGTACTTAGTCCATGCGGCGGGATCCATAGGATCGTCACCTGTGAGTTCAACCACGGCTAAGGAATAATCCTCAGTGTTACAAAAGCTTGCCGAGTGAACTAAAAAGGTTCTGCCCTCATGCTGGATGATTTCAGGGCCTTCGTTGACGTTTAAGCCTGATTTTTCCCAGTCGTGAATGGGCGCAGTGATCACCTTATGTTCGCCCTCGACGGTCCAAGGGTTGCTCATCTTGGCAATCAAGTTAACTTGATCTTGGCCATGCCATTCGGACCAGAGGAAATATAACTGGCCTTTATACTCCAAATAGCTGCCGTCGATATTCCAGTGGTCGGGCATTGGCGTGCCCTTAAACTTGTATGGCCCCATAGGGTCACTGCCTTCACTCTCGAGGATATGGTTACGCTGGCCATCGAAGTTTTCTGCCACGCCCGAGGTGTAAATCACGTACCAACGTAATCCCTGCGCAGTTTGCAGAGGGTGGAATTCGAATGCCCAAAAATTACAGCAGTTGGATTTATCGGTACCGCTCCAAATGTTGTGGGCTGGCGCATCGGCAAGCCCTGCAATGGTGGGCGATTTACGCATCACCAGCTCAGAGGTCCAGGTGGTGGTCGTTAGGTAATAGTTACCATTGTGGTATTCGAGCCAAGGATCGGCCCCATTTCGAAATAACGGATTCGCAAAGGTCGCTGCGGTAATGCGGTTTTCATCCGCGCCCTTCGCACTCTCTGCAGCGTGTAGGTTACCTGCCCCCAAGCAGGTCGCACTAAGTCCCATGGCCAGCGCAAGCGTAGCCATTCGTTTGTTGATTGTATGAGTCATTATTATTTTGTTCCTTCGGGTGCAACTAATACGCTCTGGTATTGATTGAGCGCCTTAGGATCGACCTCTGGCCAACCTTGGCGCCAGCTGAGTTCCGCCATCTTGAGTTTTTGTAAGCCATTATCAGCCGATTCGTAGGCATGAAAGACTAAGTAATCTTTGCCATCGAAGGCATAAACACTGTTATGGCCCAATCCCGGCCAAGCCTTAGTGCCATGCAGCAAAACCGAACCGCCGCCTTGCGCCATGTCTTTGCCCTCTTTATCGAGGTAAGGCCCTGTCACCGTTTTGGCGCGGCCCACGGCTAAGTGGTAAGTGCTGTCGTCCCCACGACAGCAAAGGCCATAGGAGACAAAAAGATAGTAATAGTCATCTTTTTTATAGATAAACGGCGCTTCGATTTCAGCAGGACCTGGCTCGGTTTCACCCAGCAGTGCGGGGCGTGCTAACTTGGCTAGCGTATGCCACTCCTCTGGTTTGGCGATGGAGGTAAAGTCTGGATTGAGTTTGACCAGTTTTAACCCTTGCCAGAAGGAGCCAAAACTCATCCAAGGTGTACCCTGCTCATCGACAATAATATTGGGATCAATCGCGTTCCATGCATCGCGATTTGGTACAGATTGAATAACGATCCCCTTATCTGTCCACTGATAGTCCTTTGAGTTTTTGTCGAGGGTTTTATTGACTGTCACGCCAATGGCCGAGGTGTTTTTACCAAAGGCTGATACTGAGTAATACAGATAAAACAAGCCGTTATGCTCAATGATATCCGGCGCCCATAAATGGCCGTTAAACTCTGGCGCAACGTCCTTTGCCCAGCTAGGCTCGGTTTCGAATACCCGCCCAGCTAATTCCCAATGGATCTTATCCTTTGAGGAATAATAGGTAATACCGGGACCTGTGCTGAAGAGATAATACTGTCCGGCCTCTTTTGCCATCACAGGATCGTGAATACTCACCTGCTTGGCACTCACTTGGCCTAGGGTTCCCAATACGCCTAGCAGCGCACAATTGAGCATCTTAAGGTGACGTTTTAGGGCTGTTTTCGGTGTGACTCTCATAGCTGGCATCAATTCTCCTTATGAACCCCATCCCATATAACAAAATAGTTATTATGCTATTGTATGATGAATTAAGTTATCATACTATCAGGACAAGGAAGTAACAATCAAATGCAAAAAAATTAACAGGAGAAAAATGTGTTAACATTGCGAATGCGGTAAATTGCAAAATAACACAATAACTCACTGTTTATAATAAATATAATAAGGATTTCTGATGAGTTCTCATAAATTGTCAGTCATTGAAAAGATCGGTTACGGCTCCGGGGACATGGCCGTTAACGTGGTGATTTCGTCAATGATGTTAATTATTACCTTCTTTTATACCGATATTTTTGGGTTAAAACCCGCCGATGTCGGGATATTGTTCCTGTTGGTTCGTCTTATCGATGCCATTACCGATCCTTTAATGGGCATTATTAACGATAAAGTGACCACCCGCTGGGGAAGATATCGCCCCTACTTCCTGTTTATGGCGATTCCCTTTGGTATTTCGGTTTTCTTAACCTTCTCAACCCCAGATTGGGATTACAATGCCAAACTTATCTGGGCCTATTCGACCTATATTCTGGTCACTATCATCTTCACCACAGTGACTATTCCATATATTTCGATTATCAGCGTCATCACCGACGATCCAAAAGAGCGGTTATCCGCCAACGGATACCGTTTGTTCTTCGCAAAGATTGCCGCCTTTTTAGTGACCATTATCGTGCCTATGCTAGCGTCTGCCTGGGGCGGAGAGAACATTGCCGCGGGCTATCAAAAAGCCATGGGCGTGATGGCATTGATGGCAACACTACTGTTTTTATTCTGCTTTTTCACCACCACAGAGCGCGTGGCCTACAAGGTGGAAACTAAGCCTGTTGGCATGCAACTGCGATTATTGTTCAAAAACGATCAATGGTTAGTGTTAGTCGCGATTTGTGTGATTGGCACCATTGGCTATGTGATCCGCGGCTCGGTAGCAGCCTACTACGCCACCTATTACTTGGGCGGCGATGCCAAAATGCTCTCGGCATTCCTGTCGACCGGTGTGGGTGCTGCTATTCTGGCCATGGTCGCTTCAACTTGGATCACAAAGCGTTACTGCAAACTAAAACTCTTCCGCTATAGCCAAATCGTGGTTGGGATCTTAAGCGCCATCATGTTCTTTGCCGTGCAGCCGGGCGACATAGTGCTGGCCTTTGTACTCTACTTTGCGATTTCATTCGTGGTGGATTTACATGCGCCAGTCTTCTGGTCGGTGATTTCAGAGTCGGTGGATTATGGCACAGTCAAAACGGGCCACAGGGTCTCTGGCCTTGCCTTTGGCGGGATTTCATTCGCCCAAAAAGCGGGTATGGGCGCGGCGGGATTTGTGGTGGGTATGCTGCTGACCTACTTCAACTATCAACCCGGTGAAACCCAAAGCGAGTTTGCGTTGACCGGTATTTCGTTAATGCTGACGGTGATCCCTGGCGCATTCCACGCGCTGATGGGCTTACTGATGTTCAAATACAAGATTTCTGACCGCGTTTATGAAGAAATCAAACAGGCTTTACCCGAGCAGGCCCATTCAAGCCAAACGGACGCCAACCTGACGTCTAAGGCTCTAGCCTCTAGCTCTGAAGCCTCTGAGGCCGTAACGCCTAAGACTGCAGCGCCTCAAGTATCGGCGTAATCTATCTGCGATAACCCCCTAAGCCCCTACCCAGGGGCTTTTTTATCACGCAAAAACTGAGTTAATCCAAACGTAAAACTCCAATCCGTATAATAAGGGAGCCAAGATGAACACTGCTCGATTGTTTGGCCTTTGCCTGTTATTGCCATTAACTTGCCCATTCGTATCCCAGCCAAGTTTTGCTAGCCTTACCTCCATTCCCCTAAACGATGTGCGCCTCACAGCTGGGCCGTTTCTGCATGCCCAGCAGACCGATTTGGCTTACATCATGTCGATGGATCCCGAGCGACTACTTGCCCCTTACCGTAAGGAAGCGGGAATTGCGACTACCGCCGACAACTACCCCAATTGGGAAAATACGGGCCTCGATGGCCATATCGGTGGGCATTATCTATCGGCATTGGCCTTAATGTATGCCGCTACGGGCGATCAGGCGGTGCTTGAGCGACTCAACTACATGGTGGCCGAATTGGAAAAGTGCCAACAGGCCCATGGCAATGGTTACGTGGGCGGTGTTCCCCATGGAGACAAATTATGGCAGCAGGTCGCCGCTGGTCATATTGAAGCGGATCTGTTTACGCTCAACCAATCATGGGTGCCTTGGTATAACCTACATAAGGTATTTGCCGGCCTGCGGGATGCCTATCTTTATACTCAAAATCCTACGGCGAAGAAAATGCTCGTCGGTTTTGCCGATTGGATGCTGGATTTAAGTCGCAATCTAACTGATGAGCAGCTGCAGCTTATGCTGCGCACCGAATACGGTGGCTTAAATGAAACCTTAGCGGATGTGTACAGCATTACAGGTCAAAACAAATACTTAAATCTTGCGAATCGCTACACGGATCAAAGCCTGTTACAACCCCTGTTGCAGCATCAAGATAAACTGACGGGCCTACATGCCAATACACAAATTCCTAAAATTGTGGGTGTGGCACGTATTGCCGAACTCAGTCATAACAAGGCCTGGTTAGAGAGCGCCGATTACTTTTGGCAGCAAGTCGTACACCAGCGCACCGTTTCCATTGGTGGCAACAGTGTGCGCGAGCATTTTCATCCCAGCGAAGACTTCAGCAGTATGCTCGATTCGGTAGAAGGCCCTGAGACCTGCAATACCTACAACATGCTGAAACTGTCTAAATTACTCTATGAAAACAAACGTGATTTACGTTATATCGATTACTACGAGCGTGCGCTCTACAACCATATCCTCTCTTCCCAGCATCCGCAAACTGGCGGCCTAGTGTATTTTACGCCAATGCGCCCAGACCATTACCGCGTCTATTCCTCGGCGCAGGAAAGTATGTGGTGTTGTGTCGGCTCAGGCATCGAAAACCATGCTAAATACGGCGAGCTCATCTATGCCGAGGAGGACAACAATCTGTTTGTGAACCTATTTGTCGATTCCGAGGTCAACTGGAAAGCCAAGGGCATCAGCCTTAGCCAAAAAACTCAGTTTCCCGATGACAATACTTCGCAGATGATTATCCATCAGGAAGCGGACTTTACCCTCAATCTGCGCTATCCCACATGGGCTAAGGGTGACGTGACCGTGAGCATTAATGGCGAGTCGCAAAGGTTTACACCGACTCAAGGGCAATATATTCCTTTAACACGGCACTGGCGCAAGGGCGATAGCGTGACCATCACCTTACCCATGGACATTAGTCTTGAGCAGCTACCCGATAAAACCGCCTATTACTCAGTGCTTTATGGGCCAATTGTGCTAGCGGCAAAAACGGCGCCTATCGCCAATGAAGCCTTAAACTTTATCGGCGATGCCAGTCGCATGGGGCATATTGCCAGTGGCCCTATGTGCGAACCCAGTCAGGCGCCAATTTTTATCAGTGATGGTACCCGCTTTTTAACCGATATCCGCCGTGAGCCCATGAGTCAGCTGCAATTTACCACGGGGAAAGCCCGTACAAATCAAGCGAGCCCCATCACGCTGATCCCCTTCTTTCGCCTGCATGACAGCCGCTATACCTTGTATTTTGGCCAGAGCGCTCCCGATGAATGGCAACAGAAACAGCAAGAGTTAGCTCAAAAAGCCCAGATGGAAGCCAAGTTGATGGCGCAAACCTTAGATAGTGTGCAGCCCGGTGAGCAGCAACCTGAGTCGGATCATTTCTTTAAGGCATCAAAGAGTGAAGCGGGCCTTAATGGTAATCGCCACTGGCGCCATGCACAGGATTGGTTTAGCTATCAACTCGATGCGAAAGGTGAGCCGCAACCCATATTGCGCTTAACTTACTTTGGCTTGGATGCTGGGCGACGTTTCGACATTTGGATCAACGATAAACGCCTTGCCGAAGTCACTCTGCCAGCCAATAAGGGGCCGATATTTTACAACGTCGACTACCCTATTCCCGCCGACATGCTTTCGGATAGCACAGTGCCCTTCAGGGTGAAATTTGTGGCAAAACCGGGCTCGATTGCTGGCGGTTTATATGAGGTGCGCCTGCTAAAAAGTGAATCGACCTCGACTCAGTAAGCAAGCATCCCGAGCGCATGTAGGCACTCGGGCTTAAAACACTGATTCAGATAAGGGAAAGTGAAACGCTTTCCCTTGTTCTTTTATCCCCATACCCAGATTTCTACGCTTGGCACTACCTAATGTTTGCTGGTGGCACTATGCGACTTGCCGTAAATAACAACCACTACCTGTCAATATTTCAGTCACCATTTCAGTCACCATTTCAGTCACCATTTCAGTCACCATTTCAGTCACCATTTCAGTCACCATTTCAGTCAATATTGAGTGGGACCTCGTCGGTAATAGACGAAATAAGCCAATTGAATTGAAAATTTTTGTAGGCAATATCTACCGCCATTGCTGATAAAAACAAGCAACCATCTCTTTGTCATTACAATTTTGAACAAAATAATCGATATCAGCATCGCTTTGATCGCCAAACCAGACGGAGAACAATATTGCCTGCGGGTTTAGCGGGCGCATGGCTTTAACCTCATTGAGCGCCCTGACTAATATGGCGTACAAGGCTTTAAGGTAAGCATCGTATGTCTTTTCGGACTCGAGCGCCTCAGCGTCTTCTTGCAGCAATTGCAGTTTGTCGTTAATCGCTTCAAAAATGTCTTCATTTTCATTGTGATGTGGAGAGTCGCAGGCCGACCAGCGCAGTGTTTGCTTAAGCTGTACGAGGGATTTATGCCGAAAACGATGATGGTTTTGATATTGCTCTGCGACGGCTGTCAGGCCTTCCTCGGTGAAAAGGGTGACGCCTAAATATTCCACTAAGGGCGTGCTATACAAGCAAAAACCGTAGAGGGTCTGCGCCGGATATTCTGACAGCCACCAATCGTAATATTTCGCAAGTGCCTGAGTGAGTTCTTGAGCAAACTCATCCATCCTTGCTTCAATATTTGCACTAAGCTTGCCTTTGTTTATCGCCATTTCCCTACTCCTCGAACTTGGCAAAATCATCACTGATATTCACTTTCACACGCAGGCAGCACTTCTGCCCACCAAGTGAATGCTCGGGCGGCAATATAACATCAATAGGTTCAAAGGTTGAATCGATTAAGTAATTGAAATAGCGAGCGGAATAGCATGTTGTGTGTGCGAGCCTAACAATCGCGTTTTACCTAATAATAGCGCTTAAGTCAGGCATAAAAAAGCGGGGCTGCTGAAGCGTGCCCCGCGGTTATCACATCATTTATGTCGGCAAATGAATTAGTAGAGGTTGAACAAGGGGCGCCCGCTCTCATTAAATGACACCGCTAACGTTCGCGCATGGCGATTGGGATCATAGAGTGGATCTTTAATGATTTGCGTTAATGGACGGGTATCTGTCTTTGGCACCACGCTAGGATCGCCCACCGCATGTTCATAATCACGGGCATGGTAAACACAGATGGGCGTCACGCCATCTTCTGCCACGGTGAAACTGTTATGACCAGGGCCGAAGATTTGCTTGTCGACATCCGTGCACAGCACTGGCTGGCGGGTTTTCTTCCATGAGTTACGATCGAGCAAATCAGCATGCTCATCGGCCTCCATATAGCCCATGCAATAACAAGCTCCTGTCGCGCTGGCCGAGAAAGTAATAAAGATTTTCCCCTGATGTTTAAGTACTGCAGGCCCTTCGTTAACCCAAAAATCGACGCGCTCCCAATCGTAATCTGGGGTGGTGAGCATAAATTGCGCCGTCTTTAACTTGATGGGCGATGCCATTTCCGCAAGATACAGGTTGGATGCCGCAAATTGTCCACCGGTTTTCTCTGCCCAGCAGAAGTAGCGCTTACCGTTGTTTTCGAAAATGGTCGCATCTAAGGAAAAGTCGATAAATGATTTATTATCACCCTCGGCCGCCTGCATCATGCCAAGTTCAATCCATTCATCATTTAATGGATCTTGTCCTAGACACTCAAGCACGTAGGGGCGTAATGCCCAAATATTTTCCTCTTCGCTGGCTGCGAAGTAGATGTACCATTTGCCGTCGAGATAATGGATCTCGGGCGCCCATACGTGGCGGCTCATTGGGCCGCTTTGGTGTTTAAACCAGATATCGAAGGTTTGGGCGTCTTTCAAGCCGTCTAAGGTCTTGGATTTACGCAGTTCAATCCGATCGTAGGTCGGAACAGAGCCCGTAAAGTAGTAATAACCGTCGCTATGTAGGTACACAAAGGGATCGGCGCGCTGCTCGACTAGGGGGCTGTTTGTTGCTCTTATCATGGAAAACCTGTCTATTTCGATTACTTAAGTGTGCTGTTCGTGTCTATTAAACGCATTTCGCTTATTCGCGGGATTGCGTGTCTTGCTGATTAAAGGTTTGGCTATCGCTGTGCTGATTATCAAATACTGGGAAACCGTCCGCCGACCAGCGAATGGCGCGGTAGTAAGTGTGTCTATTACCGTCGGTCAATGGTGTCCCCTGCAGCTCAAGGTAATTACGCGCATGGTAAAACATCAGCTCGGTTTTACCATCCTCTGCCAGCACAAAACTATTATGGCCAGGACCAAAACGATTCAAGCTCGGCTCAGTGGTAAAGACTGGGCTTGGCGATTTATGCCAACTCTTAGGATTGAGTAAATCGGCATTTTCATCGGCCCATAACAGCCCCATAGCATAACGGTCATCCGTGGCACTGGCGGAATAGGTCACGAAGACTTTACCGTTTTTAACCAACACAGAGGCGCCTTCGTTGACTTTAAAGCCTAAACGTTCCCAATCCAATAAGGGCTCGCTGATAATGGTTTCGTTATCAGAGAGTTGAGTTGGCGATAGCATTTTGGCAATCACTAAGCCGGTGTTGTAACGCTTGGCTTTGTCCTGCTGCGCCCAAATAAAATATCGCTCGCCCTTCAGGCTAAAGCTGGTCGCATCGAGGGAGAAAGCATCCTGCGCCGATTGTAACTTGCCAAGCTCTTGCCATTGGCCCGTCATCGGTGAGTCGCCCTCGAGTCCTAAGACAAACATGCGGTTATGAAAACGCACATCCTTATTGCTGGCCGCAAAATAGATATACCAGCGACCATCGATTTTGTGCAGCTCAGGTGCCCAAATATCGATACTCATGGGGCCTGTTTCATGCTTGTGCCATAGTGGCTTAGGCGTTGCTTGGCGTAAACCGTCGATAGTTTTGGCGTGGCGAAGCTCGATGCGGTCAAACTCAGGCACTGAGGCAATGAAGTAGTAACTGCCGTCATCGTCGCGAATAATCCAAGGATCCGCCCTTCTCTCGATAAAGGGCGCATTCGCATCGAGGGGGGGCGCCGGGGCGTTGTGGGGTTGTGCGCGGCTAATTTCGAGCACAGGCACGGCTTGGGCTAATGGCAGCGCCAATGCGGCGAGTAAGCCACAGGTCAAAGGCAAGCGCCTAAAAACAGATACGTTAGGTTGACGATTATCCATGTTGTGTTTTGCGTCCATTCAATAGTTTCTGTAACAGGATGAAGAAGAACAGTAACAGGCCAATGACAATCTTGGTCCACCAACTGCTTAAGCTGCCATCGAAGGTGATATAGGTTTGGATCACCCCCATCAAAATCACCCCAAGCACAGTGCCGAGCACAAAGCCACTGCCGCCAGTTAACAAGGTGCCGCCAATGACCACGGCCGCAATGGCATCCAGTTCGACGCCAATGGCGCCAAGCGCATAGCCAGAGAAGGTGTAAAAGGTAAAGACAATGCCTGCCAGTGTCGCCAGAAAGCTGCTGATGGCGTAAATACTGATGGTGGTTTTCGCGATGGAAATCCCCATTAGTTCGGCGGAATGTTGATTGCCACCAATGGCATATACATTCGTACCAAAACGGGTGTAATGCATAACCACGGCGATAATCACAAAGAACAGGATAAAGATCAGCGAGCTTAAATCGAGCGCGCCATTGCCAGGTAATGCAATGCTCATCTCGGCCACCGCATCGTAAAATGGATGGTCAATGGCAATCGACTCTTCGCTGAGCGTCGTCGCTAAGCCCCGCGCCAGGAACATGCCCGCAAGCGTCACAATAAATGGCTGCAACTTATACACATGGATAATAGTGCCCATGAGTGCGCCAAACAGAGTGCCGAGGGGTAAGATAACCACAAAGGCCAACAATGGATGCCATTGGTACTCGGTGATCAATAAACTGGTGACGACCCCACTTAAGGCGATGACGGCGCCAACCGAAAGATCGATACCCCCAGAGATAATCACTAAGGTCATGCCTAATGCGGTGATCAATAGGAATGCATTGTCACGCAACAGGTTGGTGACTACTCGGCCACTGGCAAAACCGTCAAACTGAAAGGTGCCAACCAGAAACATGGTCAGCAGCAATGAGGCGGTGATCCACAGCGGGATAAAACGTCTTGCTATCATAGTTTTTCTCCTGTTGCGGCACTGGCTTTTGCACTTGTGGCCTTTTCTGCTGGTTTGGCATCCGCATGGCGCTTGGATTTGAACAGCGCCGACAATTGGCGCCTAAATTTAGCCGATTGCAACAGCAGCACGGTCAGGATAACGATGGCCTTGATCAGCAAGTTAAACTTAGCGGGTAAACCACTGACGATAATGGTGGTCGCTAAGGTCTGGATGATCAGCGCGCCGACGACCGACAAAATTAACGAGAAACGCCCTCCTGTGAGCGCTGCGCCGCCAATGACTACTGCGAGCACGGCATCCAGCTCAAGCCAAAGCCCTGCGTTATTCGCATCTGAACCTTGGATATCGGCGGTGCTGATCATGCCAGCCAACGCCGCGCACAAACCCGCAATGCCATAGGCAAACAGTTTGATGGATTTATCGTTGATCCCGAGGTAACGACTCGCCTTGGCATTACAGCCAACCGCTTCGATAAAAAGCCCTAAAGCGGTTTTACGCAGCAGTAATTGGCTGAAGGTTAGCATCCCAATCACAATCCACACTGGCATCGGCAGGCCTAAAAACTGGCCCACGCCAATGGCGGCAAAGCCTGGGTGCTGAAAGGTGATAATTTGCCCTTGGTTGATAAGCTGAGCGACACCGCGCCCCGCCACCATGAGCAGCAAGGTCGCGACAATTGGTTGAATGCCTAAGAAACTCACCAGACCGCCATTAATACAGCCAGCTAAGAGCCCAACGATCAGGCCTGCGGCAATAACTGTGACTAAGCTGATATCCGGCACTAACAGTAGATTCGCGCAAACGGCGCCCGCAATAGCCATTACGGCACCTACCGACAGGTCAATTCCGCCAGTGGCAATAACCAGACTCATACCAATGGAGAGCAGCGCCACGGGCGCACTGCGATTTAAGATATCAATCAAGGAGCCATAGAGCCTGTCGTCTTGATAGCTGATATTGAAGAAACTGCTGTCAATGAACAGATTGGCCAGTAACAGAATACTTAAGGCCAATAGTGGCCAGAGGTATCGACCCATGGGGGTCGACTTACCCGCTTGGTAACGGGCATTTTTTTCTTGAACCATGGTCTTATGACTTTCCTGCATCCGCGGTTGCCGCTCAGATGAGTGCGCCTCAGATGCGTTCATCTGGGGTGAGAGCAACTCGGCGGACATGTGTGTGGATGATAGGGTTTCGGCTGAGCTTTTCATTTATCCCTCCGCAATCGCTTGCATTACGTGTTGCGAGGTTAATTCCGCTCCTGAAAGTTCACGTACTGCATATCTGTCGCGTAATACCACGACTTTATTTGAAAAGGCCACGAGCTCATCGAGCTCAGACGATGCAACCAGCAGCGACATGCCTTCATCACACAAGGTTCTGATAAGTTTGATGATTTCTGCGTGAGCACCAATATCGATGCCGCGGGTCGGCTCATCCAGTACCAATAAAATGGGCTCGATGGCTAACCACCGCGCGAGGATTACCTTTTGCTGATTACCACCACTCAATTGCTCTATGGGTTTATCCGCATCTGGGGTTGCAATCTGTAATTTATCGATAAAGAACTGGGCAATTTCCTGCTGCCGAGCTTTAGATAAATACCGCCACCACCCGATACGCGCCTGCAGCGCGAGTATAATATTTTCACGAATCGATAAAGGGCCGATGATGCCGTCAATCTTGCGATCTTCGGGGCACAGGGCGATCCCGGCGCTGATAGCATCCACGGGTTGTGACAGATTCAGTTTCTGCCCAGCCAAATGGATACTGCCGCTATCGACCAAGTCCAGCCCAAACACGGCGTTGCAGACTTCGCTGCGCCCAGAGCCTAGCAGCCCCGCAAGTCCGACTGCCTGCCCCTTTGGCACGGTGAGATTCATCGATTGGATTGAGCCTTTCACCGACACATCTTCGAGGGACAAGAGCACGGCCTCAGCGCGGGTAACGGTGCGCTCCTTTTCCTGTTTATTAACCAATTGCTCCTGCAGAGAACGCCCGAGCATGGCTTCAATCAACTTAGGTTGTGGCAGTTCTGCCGTCAGATATTCGCCGATAAACTGCCCGTTACGTAACACGGTAATGCGATCGCTTATCTGATAAACCTGATCGAGGAAGTGAGTGATAAACACGATAGCCACGCCCTTGGCTTTGAGCTGGTTTAAGATCCCAAACAGCACTTGCACTTCTTTGGCATCTAAGCTCGCGGTAGGCTCATCGAGCACTAATACCTTGGCCGACATGGCAACGCCGCGGGCGATGGCGATCAGTTGCTGCACCGCGATGGAATAATCCGACAGCGGCGCACTAACATCGATATCCAACTTGAACTGGGTTAACACGGCCCGCGCGTCGGCATACATTTTTTTAAAATGGATCAGCCCAAGGCGGCGCGGTTCGTAACCGAGGAACAGGTTTTGGGCCACGGTCAGGTTAGGCACTAAGTTCACCTCCTGATAAACCGTGCTGATCCCCGCCTTCTGCGCATCCATAGGTGTGTTGAAGTGTTGCGGCTCACCAAGGAAAAGGATGTCGCCCATGTCTTTCGACTGGGCGCCTGTCATCACTTTCACCAGCGTCGATTTACCCGCACCGTTTTCGCCCAATAGGGCGTGAACTTCCCCTGCAAATAACCGTAAGCTCACATCCTCAAGGGCTTTGACGCCCGGATAATGCTTACTGATCTGCTTGAGTTCTAAAATAAGGCTCATAGCGCTATTCCCCAAGAAAGCGTCAATGGGATTATTGCTGGCGGCGCTTTTCGTACTCTGCGGCAGCGGTTTCTTGGGTAAATACATCACCCGTGGTGCTAATAAGCTTGGCTTGATCCTTATTACCCTTCAGGTACGCATCGATAGCATCGAACGCTGGGCCGCCTAAGTATGGGCTAAGCTCAACCGTGGCATTGACATCGCCATCGGCCATCGCCTTAAAGTAATCGGGAACACCATCCACGGAGACAATCAGAATATCTTTGCCCGGTTTTAAACCCGCTTCTTTAATGGCTTGCACGGCGCCAAGGGCCATTTCATCGTTATGCGACCACACTGCGCACAGTGGCTGACCGTTTTGCGCCTTGAGGAAACCTTCCATCACTTCTTTACCCTTAGCGCGGGTAAATTCGCCTGTTTGGCTACGAACGATCTTGGCATTGGGATAATTGGCAATCACTTGGTTAAAACCGGCGGCGCGATCAATCGCTGCGGTTGCACCTACTGTGCCCTGCAACTCGGCGATATCGCAGTTGCCTTGGGTTTTATCCATTAGCCATTGGCCAATCTTGCGGCCTTCTTCGGTAAAATCGGAGGCGATACGGGTAAGGAATAAGGAGTCATCATCGACCTTAATATTACGGTCAACAATCACCACAGGAATGTGGGCACGTTTGGCTTCTTTGAGTACGGGTTTCCAGCCTGTTTCCACTACGGGCGCGATAATAATGGCATCCACGCCTTGGGCAATAAAGCTACGCACGGCTTTGATTTGGTTCTCTTGTTTTTGCTGAGCGTCGGCAAATTTTAAATCGATGCCACGCTGTTTAGCTTCGGCCTTGACCGCCTCACTAAAGCTGGTACGCCAACCACTCTCGGAGCCAACCTGTGAAAAGCCCACCGTGGTGGCGTAGGCACAAGTTGTACTGACAGCCCATAATCCCAATGCGGTAATGATTTTATTATGTTTCATTATTATTCCCTTTATAATTTTAGGTAACAGAGATCCCCTAGCCTGCTGTTAACAGCAGGCCAACTCGTACAAATAAATGTTATTTCGCCTTGATTGAATTAAATATTCTTAAACTTATGTACCGTAATTTGTTGATATTGAGTATTGGCCTCAAGCATGACACTCGGGAAATGGTCAATGTTTACCGCATTCGGATAACCGTGGGTTTCTAAACACAGGCCATGGAATTTATTAATGCTATAACCTTCATCATCAATATGGCTGCCATCGAGAAAGTTGCCACTATAAAATTGCACGCCGACTTCAGTGGTACTAATTTCGAGTTCTCGGCCAGAAAGCGGATCTTTTAATACTGCAATAGTCTGCAAACTGTTTTTATTGTCTGGATTTCTATCCATCACAAAATAATGATCATAACCATTGGTTAATTGCTTAATATCCGTGGCAATTAGCTTCGGTTGTTTGAAATCGTATGCGCCATCGTCGACTAAGATTAATTCGCCCGTTGGGATCTGTTCATTATCGAGCGCCAGGAAATGACTGGCTTGAATGGAGAGTTCGTGCCCTAAAATGCCTTGCTGTTTGTTGGAGGCAAGATTCCAGTAAGCATGATTGGTTAAACAGACGGGGGTGGTTTGATCGCAAACGGCTTGATAGTTCAGGGTTAATTCATTGTTTTCATTGAGGCGATACTCGAGCTTAATCGCAAGATTACCCGGAAATCCTTGATCGCCATCGAGGCTGGTAATGCTGAAAACCGCCGCCACACTGTCATTGTCCTGCAGCGTCTCAACCTGCCAAGTGCAATGGCTTAATCCTTTAGGTCCGCCGTGAAGTTGATTATTGCCTTCATTGGCGACTAATTGAATTGTTTTACCTGCTAAGGGGAATTGTGCTTTAGCAATACGATTTGCGACACGGCCAGCGGTAATACCAAAATAATACGGATTAGTCGCCCAATCTTTAATATCTTGATAGCCAAGACTTAATGAAATAGGTTCTTGCCCTTGACCATAAAGTTTGACCGACCAAATACTGGCGCCGTAATTTGACAGAACCACTTCAAGCCCGTGGCTATTGGTGAGCGTGACTAATTGTAATTCATCCGCAAATGCGGCGTGTTGTAGGCTTTTTTTAGTAACAGAGAGTTGCATGGTGAGTGCTTTACCTTTTATTTAAAATAAACTCAGCACTCACCTCATTATTTAATGAACTGAAATTTTATTGTGATATTTAAATCCAACCACCATCGACAATAAAATTCTGTGCGGTGCAGAGTTTGCTATCATCTGCTGCTAAAAATAACGCCATAGCAGCAATATCTTCGGGCATTACATATTCTTTAATACATTGGTTATTTTCGATATGTTTTGCCGTATCTTTATCTACCCAGTGTGTGAGTTGACGTTTTGTCATCACCCAACCCGGCGTTAAGGTATTAATCCGGATTTTATCTTTACCTAAATCGGCTGCTAACCCTCGGGTTAAGCCCATGGCGCCGGCCTTAGATGCGGTGTAACCCGCCATGCCCGCCTGCCGATTGTGCCAACTCATAGAACCTAAGTTGATCACTGAGCCTCCGCCGAGGCGCTGCATTTGCGACCTGACCGCTTGTACAGCGAAAAAGTAATGCCGCAAATTGGTGTTTAGGCATTGGTCCCAATATTCTGGGGTCACTTCGTCGATGCTATGGCGTTGATCGCACGCGGCATTGTTAATTAATACCGAGATTGGACCTAAATCGTCCTCGACCTGAGCAATCACACGCTTGAGGGCGGCGATATCGACAAGATCGCAGTGATAAAATTTTACGCTGGCCTCTGGTTGAGTCTGCTTAAGGTCTGCGACGAGTTGAGTTGACTCCTCAACTAAAATATCGACAAATGCCACCTTAGCGCCCTGCTCTAAAAAAGCATTAACCAAGCAAGCTCCAATACCCGTTGCGCCACCACTGATAAAAATGGTTTTCCCTTGTAAACTCGGGTATTGATTAGTCAACTTCATAACTCAACCTTTTATTAAAATAATTATCTGGTTTTATTATAAAAGAAAACGAGTTCATATTTAATGGGAATGTGCTGGTATCTCTGCACCTCGACATCCCACGAGAAAATCAAAATCACATCCCTCATCCGCCTGGAGAACATGCTCCTTAAAGAGCGAGAGATAGCCACCATTCACTGGAATGGATTTCACCGTTGCCAGTTTGGCAAGACGGGCTTGTAACTCTTGGTCACTGATCTCCAGCTGTAACGTTCCGGCATAGGTATCAAGCGCTATCATGTCACCATTTTGAACGGCGGCCAGTGGCCCAAGGGCTTGTGCTTCTGGGGCAACATGCAGCACAACTGTGCCAAAGGCGGTGCCACTCATGCGTGCATCAGAAATCCTAACCATGTCCTTAATTCCTTTTTTCAACAACTTAGGTGGCAGTCCCATATTGCCGACCTCAGCCATGCCCGGATATCCCTTCGGGCCACAGTTTTTAAGCACCATAATGCTGTTTTCATCGATATCCAATTCAGGATCGCCGATGCGAGCGTTGTAATCGTCGAAGCTTTCAAACACCACGGCTTTACCGCGGTGCTGCATCAGGTGCGCGCTGGCGGCTGAAGTTTTGATCACTGCGCCTCGGGGCGCGAGATTGCCGCGCAGTACGCGAATGCCGCCATTTTCGACCAAGGGATTTTCAAGTGACATGATCACCTCTTGGTTATAACACGGCGCTTCTTTGACATTGTCCCAGAGGCTAGCCGCATTGACTGTAAGCGTGTTTTTGCTCAGTAAATCATGTTCAAACAGCTGCCTTAATACTGCTGGCAGGCCACCCGCGTAGTAAAAGTCTTCCATTAAGTACTGACCCGAAGGCTTAAGATTCACTATGGTCGGTACTGTATATCCATGGCACCAGTCATCGAGTGACAGCTCAACCCCTATCCTGCCGGCAATCGCCTTTAAATGGATAACGGCGTTGGTTGAACCACCAATGGCGGCATTGACTTTGATGGCATTGATAAAAGCATCACGGCTTAAAATTTTACTTAAGGTCAAATCCTCTTTGACCATGTCCACAATTCGCATTCCCGACATATGCGCCAATACTTGGCGGCGAGAATCCACCGCAGGAATGACTGCATTGTGTGGCAAACTCACCCCAAGGGTTTCCACCATACAGGCCATGGTCGATGCTGTGCCCATAGTGTTGCAGGTGCCCGTTGAGCGTGACATATCCGCTTCGGCATTCATAAATGCGGCGAGACTGATGTTGCCCGCTTTATATTCTTGATGCAGTTCCCACACGAGTGTGCCCGAACCGACATCCTTGCCCTTATGCTTACCATTGAGCATGGGACCACCAGTAACAACGATTGTCGGTAAATCACAACTGGCCGCGCCCATTAATAAAGCCGGAGTCGTTTTATCGCAGCCCACTAACAGCACAACACCGTCGATGGGGTTGCCACGAATGGCTTCTTCCGTGTCCATGGCCGCAAGATTACGGGTAAGCATGGCGCTTGGACGTAAGTTGGACTCGCCATTCGAAAACACTGGAAACTCCACTGGAATGCCACCCGCTTCCCGAATGCCATTCTTTACTCTTTGCGCCAATTCCCGTAGATGACCATTACAGGGCGTCAATTCTGACCAGGTATTGCAAATACCAATCACAGGCTTATTTTGAAAGTGATGCTCGGGTATGCCTTGGTTTTTCATCCAACTGCGATACATAAAGCCATTTTTGTCATCACTACCAAACCAACTTGCCGAACGAAGTGTTTTCGGTTTTTTATTATTCATATGACACCTTCGTCTTCCAAGGCACATGCCCTGCCCGAACGATTGAGTAACACTCAACTGCCCTGAGTTAACAATTTGTACTTTAATATTGCTAGCACGCAAAAGTATTGGTATTACTATAATACCAAAATATCAAAAAACAATAGAGGAAGTATGAAAAAGGCATTTTTGAGTGTGTGTTTGGCATTGAGTACGAGTGTCAGCACTGCAGCGATTGCTGCTAACCCTCTGTTTACGGATGTATTTACCGCCGATCCAGCCGCCATAGTGCACCAAGATACTGTCTATCTTTATACTGGCCATGACGTTGCAAAGGACAATCGCACCTTCTTCGAAATGCATGATTGGCTCGTTTTTAGCTCTAAGGATATGCACAATTGGACGGCCCATGGCAGCAAGTTATCTGTGAAAGATTTCAGCTGGGCTAAAGGAGATGCATGGGCTAGCCATGTGATCGAAAAAGAAGGTAAGTTTTACTGGTATGTCACGGCAAGACACAACAAAATCAATGGCTTTGCTATTGGTGTCGCGGTTGCAGATAGTCCACTTGGTCCCTTCAAGGATGCCCGCGGCAGCGCCCTTATCACCAATGACATGACCACAGATACCGAGATTGATTGGGATGATATCGATCCTGCTGTCTTTATCGATGATGACAAGCAAGCCTATCTGTTTTGGGGCAACACTAAGCCAAGATTTGCCAAGTTAAAACCCAATATGATTGAACTCGATGGCCCAATACACGCCATTGATGTTCCTAACTTTACCGAAGCGCTGTGGGTTCATAAAAAAGATAAAACCTATTATCTTTCATACGCTTCTGGCTTCCCTGAAAAAATTGCCTATGCGACCAGCGATAGCATTCAGGGGCCGTGGAAGTACCAAGGCATCTTAAATGAAGTGGCAGGCAATTCGCCGACTAACCATCAAGCGATTATTGAATTTAAAGGGAAATCCTACTTTATCTACCATACCGGCGCATCGCAGGATGGCGGCGGTGAGTTTAGACGTTCAGTGGCAATTGACCCGCTGCATTACAATGCCGATGGCACCGTACAGCGCATTCATATGACGAGTGAAGGTATCAGCGAGCCGCAGTAACACTATTTTCCGTTCACAGCAAAGCAAAAAAGGTGAACCTAAGTTCACCTTTTTTATTGCTCAAGCGACGTTAAAGACAAGTAACTCGTTACTTATGCTCGATATTTTGTTATTTACGCTCGATATTTTTATGTACAGTATCTTGAGAGGTCGAGAGTAATTTATTCATCTCAGCTTTCGCGCCTTCACTGTCCCCTGCGGCAATCGCAGTATAAATAGCCTTGTGGCCAGGGAGTGATTGGATAAAGTCATCCTGAATTGTGCTACTGAGTCTAAAGATTTCGAGCAGCGCAGATTGGATCGACACGCCGAGAGACACCATAAACTCGTTATTGGTCGCATCTAAAATTGCCATGTGGAAATCGATATCCGAGGTATAGACTTCATCGGTGCCTAATTCGGCCGCTTCCATCTTGGCATAGGCCGCTGCAATCACCTCAAGCTGCTCAGGGGTGCGTTTTTTCGCCGCCAGTTCCGCCGCTGCGGGTTCAAACACTTCACGGATTTCATAGAGAGAAGTGTAAAACTCGGGCGAAGGTTTAGATTGGGAAAACCAGTTTAAGATCACCGGATCGAACATATTCCAATGGCGACGCTCACGAATACGGGTGCCAAGTTTAGGGCGAGATTCGATAAGCCCCTTTGCCGTGAGCACCTTAAAGGCTTCCCTTAAGGAGGTGCGTGACACTTCCAGCTCTTCACAGATAGCATTTTCATTAGGGATATATTCACCTGGCGCATAAAAGCCGCCCACAATGCGAGAACCTAATTCGCTTGCCACCCAGTTATGGATATTCTGCGGACGGTTATTTGCCTGATTTGCCATAGTGCCCTCTTTAACTCTCTATCTCTGTGCTCAATCCAATCGGCTGGATAAGGTGCTTAACGCTGATAAACAAATGTTATGATACTACCTTTCCTGATAAAGGTAATAAAAATTTTGTTAACGCTAAGAATTTATGGGAATTTCCTCAAACTTACTGTCCCTACCTTACCCCAAACTTTTACATTGTAAAGCCTAATTTTGCGTTTTGACTAGTGATTGGACAAGCTTGCAAGGGCTACTGAGTGCCTAGGAAATAGTCATTTTCAATCTGTAATTCGGCATGCACATCGACCACAAACATCCCGGCAGCTTCGGCGGCTTGGATGCCCGCCTTTGCATCTTCAAATACGATACAGCGCTCAGGCGCTATGCCCATCAGTTCGGCGCAGCGTAAAAAGGTATCTGGCGCGGGTTTGGGTGACGCGACTTGGTCGGCCCCTACCACATAATCGACTAATTCCAGTAATCCACATAGAGTTAAGATTTGAATGGCTTCCTCTGTGTAGGCACCTGTGCCGACCGCCATTGGGCGTTTGCCCTGATTCTGCTTGGCAAATTCGGCTAATGCTGTCGGCTTGACATATAAATGCATAGTGTCGCGCACTAGGGCTTCTTTATACTCGTTCATGGCCTCGCAACTGGCCGTTGGCGTGACGCCAAAATGGGCGATCAGGATCTCTAAGGTGCCAATGGTGGGCACGCCCGCTAACGAGCGCATCAGTGCAGGCTCTACGGGGATCCCAAAGTGATTCAAGGTTTGTCGCCATGCCTGCTCATGCAACTGACCGCTGTCGACTAAGGTGCCATCCATATCGAAGATAATGCCGTCAAATTCTGTATACATCTGTGTTTACCCTATGAAATGAATGGTGCCAGAAAAGTGAAAGCCGCCCGAAGGCGGCTTTATTGCTGCGCGAGGATTATAAACCTCTTGCTAAACCGTAATAAACGGAATTTTGACGAAGCTCATTCTTAAACTCGCGGATCTTAGTGTCGGCATCGATGATAACCAGTTCAGCACCGGCCATTTCAGCAAAGTCGACAATTTGATCCGTCGTGATGGCTTGGCTATAGGCCGAGTGGTGAGCACCACCGGCGTGGATCCAAGCTGCGGCGGCAACCGCTAAATTCGGACGAGGCTCCCACAGCGCAGATGCGACAGGCAGATTCGGCAGATCCTGTGGTGGCGTTACTGTATCTAATTCATTGAGAATAATACGGAAACGGTTGCCTAAATCGATAGTCGATACGTTGATTGCAGGGCCTGCTTTACCAGTGAATAACAGACGTGGCACGTCACAGCGCACACCAATGGTGTGGCGGTGAACTTCTAAACGCGGTTTTGCAGCGGCAATCGATGGACACACTTCTAACATGTGGGCACCAAGAACTTGGTCAGTCGCACCAAAGTTATAGGTGTAGTCTTCCATAAATGAAGTACCACCGGCACGGCCTTGGCCCATCACTTTCATGATGCGCACCATGGCCGCCGTTTTCCAGTCACCTTCGCCGCCGTAACCAAAACCGTTCGCCATCAGACGTTGGGTAGCCAGTCCCGGTAATCCTGTCATACCGGTCAGGTTTTCGAAGCAGTTGGTAAAGGCACCAAATCCACCTTGGGTTAAGAATTGGGTTAAGCCGAGTTCAATCTTGGCTTCTTTTCTTAAACGGTCTAATTGGTATTCATCGCCAAAAAGTTCGTTACCTACTTGGTATTCGCTGGCGTAACGATCAAGCTGTGCGGTTACATCGCCTTCGGCAATGGCTGCAATCGCCTCATTGAGTTCACCTAAGCTGTAGGCGTGCACTTCGTAACCAAATTGAATTTGTGCGGCAACTTTGTCGCCTTCGGTCACGGCCACTTGACGCATGTTGTCGCCAAAGCGGGCGATACGCAGGTTTTGGCTCTCGTGCCAACCCGCCGCTGCGCGGCACCAATCATCGATTTGTGCTTGTACATCGCCCGATTGCCAGTGACCCACAACTACTTTGCGCTCTTTACGCATACGAGTGCCGATAAAACCAAATTCGCGGCAACCGTGAGCACTTTGGTGGGTGTTCATGTAGTTCATGTTGATTTCGCTCCAAGGGAGCTCGGCATTGAACTGAGTGTGTAAGTGCATGAATGGCTTGCTTAATTCATTAAGGCCAGCAATCCACATCTTGGCAGGAGAGAAAGTGTGCATCCACAGGATCACACCAACACAGTTTTCATCGCTGTTGGCCGCTTGGCATACGGCGTGAATTTCCCGTGGGGATTTTACGGTTGGCTTGTACACCACTTCGATGGAAATGGCGGATGACTCATTGAAGCCATGAACAATTTGCTCACTGTTTTTAGCGACTTGCTCTAATACCTTTGGGCCGTATAAGTCCTGCGAACCCGTGATAAACCACACTTGTTTTTGTTTGAAGGCTTTCATATTACTCTCTCTAGTTTGAAATGAGACCCGACTGGCAATTACTTGCTTTGGCCGTAATAAGCGTCTTTTCCATGCTTACGCAAATAGTGCTTATCAATAAGCTCTTGTTTTAACTGACTGATACCTGGTGATAATGTTTTGGTGAGATACGCCATCCGAGCGATTTCTTCGAGCAACACGGCGTGATAAACGGATTTAGCCGCATTCGCGCCCCAAGTGAACGGTGCATGGCCTGCAACGATTACCATGGGCGACTCGTTGGGATCTCGGTCGGCGAAACAATCGAGGATCTGCACGCCGGTTTCTTCTTCGTAGTCGCGGCTGATCTGATCGTTGCGCATCACTGCTGTGCATGGGATTTCACCGTACACATAATCGGCCTGTGTTGTACCTAAGCAGGGAATCGCAATCTGTGCCTGCGCCCAAGCGGTGGCGTAGGTCGAGTGGGTATGGGTAATGCCACCAATACTCTGCCACTGGCGATACAAATAGGTATGTGTCTTGGTATCGGATGAAGGACGCATGCGCCCTTCTACGATTTGATTCTCAAGGTCAACAATCACAATGTCTTCAACCTTCAAATCTTCATAGGGCACACCGCTTGGTTTGATACCAATGACGCCGAGTTGGCGATCAATTTGTGAAACGTTGCCAAAGGTGTAAGTAACCAGTTTACGTTTCTCAAGCTCCATGTTGGCTTCGTATACTTCGCGTTTTAGCTCTAAAAAAGACATCTTATTTCGCTCCATCAACATAGTGGCCAAGGGCTAAGTACCCTAGGTAAAGCGCTTGATATTTCTCTGCGTTTTCAGGATTTGGCTGATAGGTTTTCGCAACGTTCGAGGCCATGGCTGCCTGGGCACTCAGCACATCGGGATAAACCCCGGCTGCGGTTGCGGCATAAATGGCGGCGCCCAGTGCGCAGCTTTGCTCGCTCTCGAGTACGTCGATGTTGCAATTCCACACATCGGCGCAGGTTTGCATAATGAAGTCGGATTTTTTCGAGATCCCACCAATGGTGACCACATGGTCAATGCATACGCCTTCCTGTTTGAAGCGCTCGATGATAGCCCGTGCGCCATAGGCGCTAGCTTCCACTAAAGCTTTGAAGACTTGCGGTGCTTGGCTACCCATGGTTAAGCCTGTGATAGCCATGGCAACAGATTGGTCGGCATCGGGGGTGCGACGTCCGTTAATCCAATCCAGCGCGACAATGCCCGTCTCGCCAACGGGGATTTTCGCGGCCGCATTGCCTAACATTGTCAGGGTTTCAGCTTCGAGTTGCTGAATGAGTTTGGCTTTGGTGTTTTCATCAAATAAGGCTGAAGTGTCAAGCTGTTGCATCGGCCATGCGGTGAGATCCCTAAACCAAGCGTAGAGATCGCCAAAGGCAGACTGACCCGCTTCTAGCCCTATCATGCCGGGCAATACAGAGCCATCGACTTGACCGCAAATGCCTTTGATACAACGCTCACCTATATCGTCATAACTGGCGACCGTGATATCGCAGGTAGAGGTCCCCATCACCTTGGTTAAGACGCCGGGTTTAACATTGGCCCCAACGGCACCTGCGTGACAGTCGAATGAGCCAAAGGACACGATAGCCTCGGTCGATAGCCCTAAATGCTGTGCCCACTCAGGCGTTAGCTGGCCGCAAACCTTGTCAGATGTGCAGGTTTCAAGCGGTAACTTGTCTCTCAAGCCATCGAGTAAGGGGTCGATGCCAACGAAAAAGTCATTCGGCGGATAGCCATTCCATGACTCGTGCCACATGACTTTGTGACCAGCGGCACAGCGCCCGGCTTTAAAGACCTTTGGATGTGTAGTGCCCGTCATTAATGCCGTGATCCAATCACAGTGCTCGACCCAGCTATAGGCGGCTTGTCTGACCTCTGTGTCGTGGCGCAATACGAATAGCGCTTTCGCCCAAAACCATTCGGAGGAGTAAATTCCCCCTTCATATTTCAGGTAATTTTCGCTTGAATTGTTTGCCGCAGCGGTAATTTGCTGAGCTTCGAGGATGGCGCTGTGATCTTTCCAAAGCAAAAACATGGCATTGGGGTTATTCGCAAACTCTGGTTTTAAGGCTAAAGCAACACCAGATTCATCGACCGCGATTGGGGTTGAGCCTGTGGTATCAACACTCAAACCGCAGACTCTTTGCGCGGCGCCACTCGGGGCTTTTGCCCATAGCCCTTGCACTACCTCGATAAGGCTTTCGATGTAATCGAGGGGATGTTGTCTAAATTGATTCTTCGCGGGATCGCAAAAAAGCCCCTTCTTCCAACGTGGGTAGTACACCACATTTGTTGCTACTTCTGCGCCCGTTTGGGTATCCACCAATAACGCGCGAACTGAATCAGAGCCGTAATCAAGCCCTAACGCGTAAGCCCCTAAAACATTCGACATTTGCATCCCCGTACATTTTGTCTGCGTCCGATCCGGTTTACGCAGGTAGAGTAAATATTATTTAGTACTACAATATTACTACAGTTCAATAGTAATACAATATGATTTTAGTTGATGGTGATAAAATTTTTAACATTAAGGCTGAGCATGTAACGATTCGGGGGATGAAGCGGAAGGAAGGTCGAAGCAGTGCTGAGCTTGACTCGAGCATGAAGAAGTCGAATAATGGCGCCAGGTTGCAGAGACGCCTATCCGCAGAAGATGACATCACTCTGACTCATATCTCGATGTTCGCATCACATGTATGACACGACAATTGATTAGGTTTGGCTTAGCGGAGATGCCAATAAAACTTAGGAGAATTGTTTGTGATACAACAAATTACCCCAGTACCACACGCCTTAAACGAAGTCAAAATCCTCGCTAAAAAGCGCCTTAAAGCCTGCCAAGCTGGCGATGCAGTGGCGCTAGATAAACTTGCCTCCTTGATGAACAAGCAAGGTTTAACCCAGCTGGATATCCAACTCAAGCATTGCCAAGCCGTCTTGGCCCGAGAGCTCGGTTTTACTGATTTTAATCACTGCCAAAGAGTGTTATCGGGGCAAGCGTTAATTGGTGAAGACTTAGGTACCCTATTCCATAACAGGCGCTGCGATACCTTGCTTAATCATTGGTTTAGCGGTTTTGATGAGGCGCAGGCTTTTTTAAAGCAAGCACCGCAGATGGTGTTGTTGCCCTATAAAAAGCAGTTCTTTGTGGTCAACGGCAGCGACTATATTGACGCTCTGGGACTTGTATTGAACGATCCCGACTGCATTTATTGCACATTGTTGGGAAGTGAAGCGGTTGCTGCCTATGAAGCTTTTGCGCTAAGCCTTATCAGGCATAAGCTCACTTAGCCTAGCCTTACTTAACCTAAGCTGCTTTGCTATTTGAAAAACCAGGGCTAATGGGAATTAAATCCATTGCGAAAGAAAAAGGCCGCTAAGTCTTTAGCGGCCTTTTTATCTGAATTTAGTGGAGGTGCTGTGGTTAGCATGAGGAACCCTAGGTTCAGCTTCCGTAACTCCAAAACAAAATGTCATGATTACTGATGGTTTATTTGTGGAATATTGCGGAGGAGCTGCACTTAGAATTAGGAAGCCTAGGGTTCAAATGGCAAAAAACAAAAAAGCCATCATTGCTGATGGCTTTTCCGTAGAATATGGCGGAGGAGCAGGGATTTGAACCCTGGGTGGGCTATAAACCCACGCCGGTTTTCAAGACCGGTGCATTAAACCACTCTGCCACCCCTCCGAACGATGCGCATAATATAAGTTAGTTTACTGACTGTAAAGCACTAACTGATAAATCTGCGCTAACTGCTCGTATTACATTCAATCTGCTTGATTTTGCTTCGTATCTGCATTGATCCCAAGACGAGCAGGATCCGGCGCAGTAAAGTGTTTAGCAAAATCAGCCCAAGTTTGCTCGGTTTTTAACAGGTAACCCAAGATCACTACTAATGAACAGCTCAGAATGCCCCAACCAATGGCGACTTCTCCTGAACTTGCCCAGAGCGCGACTAAACTTGAGGCGCCAAAGGCGATGGTGATTTGCAAAAAGTTCTGTAATCCTGCCGCCTTAGCCGCATTTTGAGTGAATTGCTGCAAAGCACTGTTTACCACAATCGGATAAATCGCCCCGTTCGCCGCTGCGAGTATCGAGAAGGAAATCAGCAGTGGGAAAATGGTTTCCGCCTTTATTAATAAGGTGAAAAACACAATTGAGATAACGCAGAGTCCAAAAATGGTCAGCAATACGTTGAGTGTATGGTCGGCACCAATGCGTTTTATCAATAACTTACTCGCGTATCCGCCCACAATAAACATGATGGTTTGCGGAATAAAACTCAGCCCAATCTCAGTTGCCTGATAGCCGTGTAGCTCCATCACAATCGGCCACACAGTAAGGTATGCGAAAAATGCACCCGAACAGGCACCAAATATCACCACATTGCCAAGGTAACGGGTATTTTTCAAAATCTTGCCGTAGGAAACCGCGCTTGGCTTAGTATCCTGATGCTCTGCGTGGCTCGGCACGAAGTATAAGGTCATCAAAACCAATAAAAAGGCAATCACACACAATGAGATAAAGATTGCACGCCATCCAAAATCGTTCAGAATATAAGCACCAAGGATGGGGGCTAATGCGGGTGATAATGCCACTAACGGCATAATGTTACTGAAAATTCCCTGCGCTTTTTCGGCATCATACTGTTCGACCACAATCGCTTGCCAGATGACCCCTGCACTACAGGCGCCTACGGCTTGGAAGAAGCGAGCGATGTTCAGCATCAGTATCGAATCGCTATTGGCGATGGCCACACTGGCGAGCGCAAAAATGCCAAGGCCGAGGATAAGAGCATAACGTTTGCCGAGTTTACTGACCAAAGGGCCATAAATCAGTTGCCCTAAGGCTAAACCGGCCAGAAAACAGGTGAGCGACATTGCCACTTGTGACGGTGAAGAATTGAACGAACTTTCAATTGCTTTGAAAGCAGGTAAATACATGTCAGTGGCAATAAAGCCTAACATGCTCAATAAGGCCAAATAGAATAAAAATATAAAAAACTTCATATTTACAAAGATATTACTAGACGTTTTCATAAAATAATCATGTCAAAAGACTTAAGGCGTGCAGTCTAAATACTTGTTAATTTGATTGGAAACGTTTATTTTTGACAGATGCTATCAATTATTTTCATCACAATGGATGTCAGCTATGCTCTCGGAACAAGCGTTAGAACTCATTGATATCGTGGCCCGGGTGGGGAGTTTTACGGCGGCAGCCAATCGACTGCACAAGGTCCCTTCTGCGGTCAGTTATGCCGTTAAACAAATCGAAGAAGAACTTGGCGTCGTGTTATTTGAGCGCCACCACCGCAGCGTGACCTTGACCCCCGCGGGAGAGCATTTTGTTAAGCAAGCCAGAAACTTGCTGACTCAAATGGATGAGATGAAACGCGGCACCCAGCGTGTGGCCAACGGCTGGCAACCCACACTGTCTATCGCCTTAGATAACATAGTGCGTGCCGACAGAATTAGCGTATTAATCGCCGACTTTTACCGCCATTTCCATGATATTGAGCTTATCATCCGCATCGAGGTCTTTAACGGGGTGTGGGAGGCACTTGCAACCGGGCGCAGTGATATCGCCATTGGCGCAACCACTGCTATCCCTGTAGGTGGTGTATACCAGTATAAGGACATGGGCGATATCCAATGGGCATTTTTGGTGAGTAAAAACCATCCCTTAGCCAGTATTGATCGCCCCTTGACCGATGATGAACTGCGTCCCTTCCCCTCCATTTGTTTGGAAGATACCTCGCGGGAAATTCCTAAGCGCATGACCTGGTTACTGGAGAATCAACGCAGACTCGTAGTGCCGGATTGGATCCGCGCGATTAACTGCTTTAGAGAGGGACTAGGTATCGGCTATATGCCAGTTCATTTAGCCAGCGTATTTATTAAAGCGGGCGCCTTGGTTGAAAAGCAGCTTGAAAATCCTAAATTAACCAGCCCCTGTTGCTTAGCATGGAACGCCGATAAGATGTCGCCAGCCCTCGCCTGGGTGCTCGACTACTTAGGGGATACCGATAAATTACACCGTGAATGGTTGGCGTAATATTACTGCATTACCATAGGATTAAGCTTGTTTTAAAGTCTTTGTGTTGCACTGGTGTAACGAAATACGGCTGAATTGTTTGGTAGCACAGAAAAATCAGTCATTACAACTTGTTATTTGTGGCGTGAATCCTTTAAGCCCAGCGCTGTTTTCGGTAGTATTCACCCAGTTTTACTGGATTTACGATATTAATGGGAACTCTCGTCCCCGTTAAAAATCAAAATGATCAGTTTGGATTTAAAAGCTAATGGAGAAAGATATGACTCAGCAAACTTTGTACTCAGCGAGTGCATCCACCTTAGAAGTGAATAAACTTCTTAAAAATACCTATTTATTGTTGGCCATGACCCTCGCCTTCTCGGCGTTGTGTGCAGGCTTAGCGATGGCACTCAATATCAGCCCCCTGATGTCACTCGGTTTATCTATCGGTGGTTTAGTGCTGTTGTTCGTTACCCTACGCAAAGCCGATTCGGCTGCGGGCATCTTCTGGGTATTTGCCTTTACGGGTATGGAAGGCGCCTCATTAGGTTACATGCTTAACCACTATGCCGGCATGACCAATGGCTCTGAGCTTATCATGCAAGCTTTAGGATTAACCTCGGTTATCTTTATTGCACTCTCGGCCTATGCAGTCACAACAAAGAAAGATTTCTCTTTCTTACGTGGTTTCCTGTTCGCCGGATTGATTGTAGTAATCGCTGCTGCGCTGATTAACATTTTCGTGGGTAACAGTGTGGCCTTTATGGCAATTAACGCGGGTCTTGCGCTGTTAATGACCGGCTTTATTCTGTTCGATACTAGCCGTATCGTGAATGGCGGCGAGACTAACTACATCCGCGCCACTATCTCCCTGTATCTGGACTTTTTAAACCTGTTTATTGCCATTTTGCATTTGCTTGGCATTGGTAACGATGATTAATCCCCTTTTCGGGAAACTTACGCTAAAATGGCCCTACTTTTAGGGCCATTTTTTTTATGATGAGCAAATTTATTATCCAAGTAAACGGGCCAGCTTATGGCACGTCGGCAAGCGTGAATGCCCTACGTTTCACCCAAGCCTCCCTGCAAAGCGGACATGAGATTGTCTGCGTGTTTTTCTATCAGGATGGCGTGTATAACTCGACAGACTTTAACTTACCCGCATCCGATGAATATGATGTGGTTAAAGGCTGGAAACAACTGGCGGCCGAGCATCAAGTCTCCCTCGTGAACTGTGTTTCTGCTGCATTAAGACGCGGCATAGTCTCGCAGCAAGAGGCTACGGAGAACGGGCTAAACCACTGGAATGTGGAACATTCTTTTATTATGGGTGGACTGGGTGAACTGGTCACGGGAATTGAATCAGCCGATCGTTTGATCTGCTTTTAAGCTTCGGAAATGCTATGAAAAAAATCTGTATATTGTTCCGAAGCGCGCCCCATGGCACTACTAAAGGCCGCGAAGCCTTAGATTTTGCCCTGTTAAGCGCCAGTTTTGAGCAAGAAGTGAGTTTAGTGTTTGTCGATGAAGGCGTGTTGCATCTGCTTAAAGACCAACAGCCCGAACTTATCGGCGGTAAAGATTACCTCGCGGCGCTAAAAGCGCTCCCGCTGTACGACATCGAATCAGTGTTCGCCTGCAAACAATCTTTAGGTGACTACGGTTTAAGCCATGGCTTGCTGTCTATTCCGGTGACTATCTTAAACGATGAAGCCATCTCAGCTCACTTAAAAGCCGTCGATGAGGTCTTAGTATTCTAATGATTTTACATCATATTCAAACCTCGCCCAGCCGAGACAATGCCCTCAAACTTTGCCTACGTTATGCTTGCAAAGAGGATGCGATTTTACTCTCGAGCGATGGCGTTAACGCATTATTACTGCGCCAATGGGCCATGGCGCTATCGCCCTTTAAGGTGATGGTACTCAAAGACGATGTCATCGCCCGCGGCTTAACGGAACGTCTTAAAAACATTAGTCAGATTGATTACAACGAGTTTGTCGCTCAATCTTTGCAGCACGATAAGGTGATCACGTGGTAAATCCGCTTATATTCAATGGCGTCGAAATTGAACGCGACCATCAAGGCTATTTAAAGAATATCGCCGACTGGCAGCCGGATATGGCGCCGCTATTAGCCCAAGAAGAACAGATTGAACTGACCAGTGCCCACTGGGAAGTGGTTAATTTTGTTCGGGATTTTTATCTGGAATATAAAACTAGCCCTGCAATTCGCGTGTTAGTCAAAGCGATTGGTCAAAGCTTAGGGCCGGATAAAGGTAACTCTAAGTACCTCTATACCCTCTTTCCGGTGGGTCCTGCCAAACAGGCGACAAAGATTGCGGGCCTGCCTAAACCTGCCAAGTGTATTTAAGCTTTAATCGATTCTGCTAACAAAAAAGGTATATTCCAGTGGAATATACCTTTTTATTTGAGTCGTGCTATTTCACGTTTTCTAACACAACCCAGACGGCTTTACCTAGGGTGGCCAACATCACTGCGCAAAACACGGCGATGACAGCGGTGTAGGAAAGCCAACGAAGATAACGTTGACCTTTATCCATGGTGTTGTGTTACGCCAATTAACCGATCTGAGTCATTCCGCCCATGTATGGACGCAGTGCTTCAGGAATCGTCACGCTACCATCGGCATTTTGATAGTTTTCTAAAATCGCGACTAAAGTACGACCTACCGCGAGGCCTGAGCCGTTTAAGGTGTGCAGCAAGGCTGGCTTGTTATCGGCCTTAACGCGGTAACGTGCTTGCATACGACGTGCTTGGAAGTCCTTCATGTTTGAACATGAAGAGATCTCGCGGTAAGTGTTTTGCCCTGGTAACCACACTTCAATATCGTAGGTTTTGCTTGAACCAAAGCCCATGTCACCGGTACACAGGATCACTGTGCGGTATGGCAGACCTAGGCGTTGCAGTACGGTTTCAGCGTGGCCAGTTAGCGCTTCGAGCGCCGCCATTGAGTCTTCAGGCTTAACCAGTTGCACTAATTCCACTTTATCAAATTGGTGCTGACGGATAAGACCACGGGTATCTTTACCGTATGAACCCGCTTCACTGCGGAAACAAGCGGTATGCGCGGTTAACTTAATCGGCAATTCGTCTTCATCGACAATGCTGTCACGCACTAGGTTCGTTAATGGCACTTCTGCGGTTGGGATCAGGCTTAAACCTTGGCCTTCTTCGGTCGCAGGTTTGGTGTGGAACAAGTCTTCACCAAACTTAGGCAATTGGCCAGTACCCAGTAAGCTTGCTTCGTTAACCAGTAATGGTACGTAAGCTTCGGTATAACCGTGCTCAGTAGTGTGCAGATCTAACATGAACTGACCTAATGCACGGTTTAAACGGGCGATTTGGCCCTTCATGACGATAAAGCGTGAACCAGTGATTTTCACTGCGCTCTTAAAATCTAAACCGTTTAGGCCTTCACCTAAATCGATATGGTCTTTAACTGGAAAATCGAAGCTGCGTGGTGTACCCCAACGACGGATTTCGACGTTTTCAGTCTCATCAGCACCGATAGGCGCAGACTCATCTGGCAGGTTTGGCATCGACATAGCAATCGCGTTCACTTCTTCAAGTACCGCGGCCAGCTCGACTTTCTTCGCATCTAATTGCGCACCTAAATCGCCAACCTGCGCCATGATGGCATCCACATCTTCGCCGCGGGCTTTTGCTTGTCCGATGGACTTGGAAATAGCATTACGCGAAGCTTGTAACTCTTCAGTCGCCACTTGCAGTGACTTACGTTTTTCTTCTAATTGAGTGAGATGAGCGACATCTAAAATAAAACCACGGGTAGCTAATCGCTCAGCGGTAACTGCTAATTCGTTGCGCAAAAATTTAGGATCTAACATGTGATATATTCTTAATAGTTAAATGCGAGAAAAAACCAGTTGTTGGCCTAAGTAAACCATAAACAAACATAGACTTAGGTTCAACACCACATTCAAAGCCGCCTTCAACCAATCTCCTTCTTGCATCAGCAATAAAGTTTCGTTTGAGAAAGTTGAAAACGTTGTCAAAGCGCCTAATAGGCCAACGCCGATCAGGGCTTTGAGTTCTGGGCTGATATGACTCATTTGTCCCAGTGCGTAAATGACGCCCATTAAAAATGAACCGAGGACATTGACCAACAGTGTACCAAAAGGAAAACTGCTGCCAAATACTTGGATCATGAATATTGAAATAAGATAGCGAAAAACCGCACCAATGGAACCACCCAAGGCCACAAGTAAGAGATTATTCATACCTTTTTCTCCCACTGGCTTGATCTAATTGCGCTAATTGCGCCAATTTGTCCTTAATCCGCTTCTCAAATCCGCGTTCGGTCGGGAAATAAAATTGCGACTCTTGTAAGGGTTCGGGGAAATAATTCTCGCCGCTGGCATAGGCATTGGGTTCATCGTGGGCATAGCGATATTCGGCGCCAAAACCCATTTCCGCCATGAGTTTGGTCGGCGCATTGCGCAGATGATAAGGCACGGCCTCTTGGCCGGTTTCGCGTGCGAGCGCCCTCGCCGCTTTAAAGGCGGTGTAAACGGCATTACTCTTAGGTGCACTGGCTAAATACACAATTGCTTGGGCTATCGCCCGCTCACCTTCGGCAGGTCCGACGCGGTGGAAACAATCCCAGGCATTGAGCGCGACTGTCATGGCATTAGGGTCTGCATTGCCCACATCTTCCGAGGCTATGGCTAATAAGCGTCTGGCAACATATAGTGGATCGCCGCCTCCTTCTAGAATACGGCAAAACCAATACAGTGCGGCATCGGGCGCAGAGCCACGAATCGATTTATGTACCGCCGAAATCAAATCGTAAAACTGATCGCCATTTTTATCGAACCCTGCCACTTGATGGCCGGCCACTTGAACTAGCATCTCAGTGGTAAAACTGCCGCCATCGGCCACCATATCGCTCATCAATTCAAGCAGGTTCAGCGCTTTGCGCGCATCGCCGTCACAGAGCTGCGCCAGCTTATTGAGCACATCAGTTGGCATGACTAACTGACGTTGCCCTAACCCACGTTCGGGATCCGTTAAGGCTTGGGTGATGATATGCACTATCTCGTCTTGGCTTAAGCGCTTGATAAGATAGACACGTGCCCGCGACAGCAAGGCGTTATTGATTTCAAATGAAGGGTTTTCAGTGGTCGCTCCAATAAAAATCACTGTGCCATCTTCAATGAAGGGCAAAAAGGCGTCCTGCTGACTCTTATTAAAGCGATGCACTTCATCGACAAACAGCAAGGTGCGTTGTCCACGGGACTGGGCAACGGCTTGGGCCTGCTCGATGGCGGCGCGGATATCTTTCACACCCGAGGTGACCGCCGAGATGCGTTCAACATGGGCATTGGAATAATGGGCGATAAGTTCGGCAAGTGTCGTTTTACCTGTGCCCGGCGGTCCCCATAACATCATCGAATGGGCACGGCCCGCTTCTAATGCTTGGCGCAGTGGTTGGCCTTCCCCCAACAAATGGGCTTGACCTATATACTCGGCAATCGTCCTTGGCCGCATACGCGCGGCTAAGGGACGAAAATCAGGCGCAAAATTAAACGATAAACTGCTCACGCGTAAACCTATTGGGTTTTAAGACGTTGATCATCCACATCAACGTTTTCTGGCAACACGAACTTAAATAACGCTTTATCCGCAGCGCTAATGCTGTGTTGATTGCTCAAATCAAACTGGCTCAGGTTGCCTTTATCATCGAGCACATTAAATCTATTTAGTATGCCTTTGTTAAAACAGACATTGACCGAGGTGATTCCCGCATCCGTGGCCTTAGGTTTGATTTCATAACAGTCTTGCTGCTTGGCCACGCTATATTGTGACCAAGTGGCGTCATCGCGGTGAACTAATAAGGCGATGGGCGATGCATTAATGGCTTCGGCAAAATCCATAATCACCACTTCTTCGGCAAAAGGATTATAGATCCATAAATCTTTACCGTCGGCGACAATTTGGGATTCATCGGGTGCGGTTAAATGCCAATAGAACTGGTTTGGATGGGCAAGCGCGAATACACCCGCGCCCGTTTGGATAACCTTTTTATTGATATCGGTAACGGTTTGCTTGAAATCCGCCTTGAGAGACTCAGTGCCGTTTAAGGTTTCGCGCAATTGCGTTGCGTCATCGGCCAATACTGCATTGCTGTATAACAATGGTGATAACAACACAGCACACAACAGTTTTTTCATAGGTATCCTTTGGACTAAAAGTTGAACTCGCCGCATTATGGCGAGTTCAAACTGACATCTAGCTTAACATTAATAGTGTTTCGGGGCCGGCGGTGCCAGCACTTCGCGGTTACCATTATGGCCCTGCGCCGAGACCACTCCCTGCATTTCCATTTGTTCGATAATACGTGCTGCGCGGTTATAACCAATCTTAAACTTACGCTGCACGCTAGAAATCGAACCACGGCGGGTTTCGGTCACGAAAGCGACGGCCTCATCATAAAGGGGATCATATTCTTCATCGGATTCGGCGGTTTCACCCGGCAAGAGCACTTGTTCGCCCTCACTCACGCCATTGAGGATCTCATCAATGTATTGTGGTTTACCACGGGCGCACCAATCAGCCACCACACGGTGAACCTCATGGTCATCGATAAAGGCACCATGGACACGGTTTGGTACTGCGGTGCCGGGTGGTAAATACAACATGTCACCCATACCCAATAAGGTTTCAGCGCCTTGCTGATCCAAAATCGTACGGGAGTCGATACGGGACGACACTTGGAAGGCCATCCGTGTCGGGATGTTGGCCTTGATTAAGCCCGTGATCACATCCACCGATGGACGTTGGGTCGCGAGGATTAAATGGATACCAGCAGCACGGGCCTTTTGGGCGATACGGGCGATCAGTTCTTCCACTTTCTTACCGACAATCATCATCATGTCAGCAAATTCGTCGACGACAACCACAATCGATGGCAGTTTATTTAAGGCTGGCGCCTCTGGCTCCATGCTGTCAGATGACTTCCACATGGGGTCTAAAATCACTTCGCCATTGGCTTTCGCTTCGGCAATCTTCGCGTTATAACCCTTGATGTTACGAACGCCCATCATAGACATTAGCTTGTAGCGGCGCTCCATCTCACCCACACACCAGCGCAGCGCATTGGCCGCTTCTTTCATGTCGGTAACCACTTCACAGAGTAGATGTGGGATGCCTTCATAAACTGATAATTCCAGCATTTTCGGGTCGATCATGATAAAACGAACATCTTCAGGGCCAGACTTATACAATAAGCTGGTGATCATCACGTTCACCCCGACCGATTTACCCGAACCCGTAGTACCGGCAACCAGTAAGTGCGGCATTTTGCCTAAATCAACCACTACAGGTTCGCCGGAAATATCTTGGCCAAGCACCATGGTCAGGTTGGATTTGCTCTCGGTAAAGGCTTCGCAATCGAGCACATCACGCATGTACACGGTTTCGCGGAACTTGTTCGGCAGTTCGAGACCCACATAGGATTTACCCGGAATGACTTCAACCACACGCACACGCTCGGCCAGCAGTGAACGTGCTAGGTCGTTGGCGAGGTTTGAAATCTTAGAGGCTTTAATGCCTGGCGCTAAATCCAGCTCAAAACGGGTGATCACAGGACCGGGATAAACCCCCACCACTGTGGCCACAATGTTAAAGTCGGCAAGCTTGGCCTCGACTAAGCGGGCAACTTGTTCTAATTCCTCAGGGCTTATCGGATTCTTTTTACGATTAGGCACATCCAGCAAGCTGATGCTTGGCAGCGGATCCATAGGTTTTGCTGGAACAGGTTTATCTTCTTGTCCCGGTAAGACCACAATGCCATCGACAATCTTCGCTTTTGGCGCTTCTTTTTGACGTTGCGCCTGAGTCACTGCGCCCGTTGAGGCTTTAGTATCAAAATCGATGACATCTTCATCGTTGAAACCCAACTCGTCTTCATCCTCGTCATCGAGCATGGTTTCACGATGGAATACGGGTTCATCGTCGTCATCTTCATCTTCGAAAACGTGCGCCTTGAATTCAGTTTCATCATCTAAATCTAACTCGGCCTCTTTAGGCTTAGCCACCCAAGGCGGCGCCTCAAAATGGCCATGTTCAGCCACGGCGCTGGCTTGATCCAATTGGGGCTCAACTCGTTGTTGGCCTTTAGGTTCAGCCTTGGCTTTATTGCTGTTTAAGCTCAAGATTTTTGCGAGCGCTGACAGCTTGCCCTTGCCTGTACTCGCTTCGGTGATAATTTCGTCGCTGACTTCTTCCTTTTCTTCCTTCACTGGGCGAGTGGTAAAGATGCGGCTCGGTGCGACTTCAGGCTCGCGCACTCGGGCTTTTTCAAGCTGGTGCTGTGAATCACGGCGCTGCTTAAACTTATCAACGACCGTCATAAAACCACGGGTATCTTCGGTTTCACGCTCACGTTTTAACGCCTGTGGCAGACGTTTGAGCTTTCTGAAGCACCAAATGGAAACAAAGCCGACCTTCTCGACCACAGTCAACCAGCTGATCCCGGTTAACAGTGTAAAGCCAGAGCCTAAGAAGCACAGCAGCAACAAGGTAGTACCGAGCTTATTAAAATACGGCAACATGGCTTGGCCGATAACATCCCCTGCCACGCCGCCTGCGGAAAACTCATAGATGTTATTAGCATTCATGCTGGCTAATGCTGAAAAACCAAGAATAAGCAGTAGAAAACCTATGATGCGCAGTGCAACTGAAAAATAGTCAATTTCCAATAAATCATGGGCGCGTTTGAAAAGCAGCCAACCTGTAGAGGCCACAATGATCGGCATGATGTAAGCCGTGACGCCAAAAAAGTACAGCAGAATGTCGGCAATCCACGCCCCTACTGCACCCGTCCAGTTTTTGATATCGCCTTGAAAATGAGACTGGCTCCAGCCCGGATCCGACGGACTAAAACTGGTTAAGGCAAGCAAAATATAGGTGGCTAAAACACAGCAAATGATGAGTCCGCCTTCGAGCAGACGCTGCAGGCCTGAGAGCGTGCGTACACTATTTCCTTGAGACAAACGACTTAATCCATAAAAATGAAAACAGGTGGGCTAACGATACCAGAATCCAACTAAATGTGGAGCATCTTAGGGCGTTTTTATCCTAAGAATTACTGGTACAAGGCAAAAAATCGGCGCTAATGACCTAAAGCACAGGTTTTCAGCATTAACTGACTATTATGCAACCAATTTACCCGCGGAACAGAAGATAAAAACCAGATAAAAATTCGCCCTTAAGCTGGCAAACCTAAGGGCTAAGCAAGGTCATTTTTGAGTTCGAAACGGCGAGCGTAGGAATAAATAAGGGGCCTAGGCCCCTTATTGTAGACGTTCAGGGTATTAAATATCGGAGAGCAGATGGTTTATCGCGACACGACTCGTGTGTTTCACTTCTTCCATCACCACGTAAGTACGGGTATCGGACACTGAAGGTAATTTTAGCAGCGTCTCACCGAGTAAACGGCGATAAGCTGACATATCAGAAACACGTGTCTTCAATAAGTAGTCAAAGTCACCAGAAACCAGATGACACTCTTGAATATCATCTAACAGTTGCACAGCGCGATTAAACTTATCAAATACTTCGGGAGTATCACGGCTCAAGGTGATTTCCACGAATACCAGTAGGGATGCACCCAAGAAATGAGGATTAACCAAGGCGGTATAGCCGTTGATATATCCTTGCTTTTCGAGTCGTTTCACTCTTTCTAAACACGGAGTGGGACTTAATCCTACTCTTTTAGACAGTTCCACATTTGAAATGCGTCCATCAATTTGTAATTCATTAAGAATGTTGCGATCGATGCGATCCAAGTCTTTTACAGGACTCTTTTTATTATATGCCATTTATTTAACCTTGCTTTATCACTAAAACAACATTTCATTCTACGTATGTCTAAAGTTCAGCAGCATAAACTGCGTCGCCGATACTATACTAGATATCCCTGAATTAATCACGTTCAGGTCACGATAAAATAACAATTATGCCCATTAAAAGTGGGTTTTTCAGGCAATTGAGGCTCAAAAATGATTATTGGTGTACCAAAGGAAATTAAAAACCACGAGTATCGTGTCGGTATGGTTCCTTCAAGCGTTCGCGAATTGACCATCAAAGGTCATGAAGTGTTTGTCGAAACGAATGCCGGCACGGGAATTGGTTTTTCAGATCAGGATTATGTTGATGCAGGTGCCAAAATATTAGCAACTGCTGCTGAAGTCTTTGCTAAAGCAGAGATGATAGTAAAGGTAAAAGAGCCTCAAGCAGTCGAACGCGCTATGCTGCGTCATGACCAGATTTTATTCACTTATCTGCATTTAGCGCCGGATTTACCGCAAACTGAAGATTTAATTAAAAGTGGTGCCGTATGTATCGCTTACGAAACAGTAACCGATGACCGTGGTGGCTTACCTTTGCTGGCCCCAATGTCAGAAGTGGCTGGTCGCATGTCAATCCAAGCGGGTGCGATGGCGCTGGAAAAATCATCCGGTGGCCGCGGCATGCTTTTAGGCGGTGTTCCAGGTGTAGAGCCTGCAAAAGTTGTGATCATCGGCGGTGGTATGGTTGGTACCAATGCCGCACAAATGGCTGTGGGCATGGGTGCTGATGTGGTTGTACTTGATCGTAGCATCGATGCACTGCGTCGCTTAAACGTACAATTTGGTTCTGCAGTTAAGGCTGTTTACTCAACTGCCGATGCGATCGAGCGCCATGTATTAGAAGCTGATCTCGTGATTGGTGGCGTATTAATTCCAGGTGCTGCGGCGCCTAAGCTTGTGACACGTAGCATGATCGCACGTATGAAGCCTGGCAGTGCTATCGTTGACGTAGCAATCGACCAAGGTGGTTGTGTGGAAACTTCACATGCAACGACTCACCAAGATCCAACTTACATCGTTGATGATGTAGTGCATTACTGTGTCGCGAACATGCCAGGTGCTGTTGCCCGCACTTCAACCTTCGCCCTGAATAACGCGACTCTGCCTTATATCCTTAAGTTAGCTAACTTAGGTTATAAAGCTGCCCTACTACAAGACAAACACTTACTGAACGGTTTGAACGTGATGCACGGCAAACTGGTTTGTAAAGAAGTGGCGCAAGCATTAAATCTTGAGTACACAGCGCCAGCAAGTTTATTAGCCTAATCATATGAGAGCCTAGGTCCTTCTGACCTACTCTGCTTTGTTCGGCCTCACTCTGTTGAGGCCGATTTTTTATGTTGATCACAAATATCTACACCCGTGCAGGGTTTAATACCAACCGTATTAAATATCTGTTCATTCAGCGGGAATTCAACGCGCTTTAGACAAGGCGAAGGCTTGAAGGCATAGTGGCGCTCTGTCGAAAGTCTTAAACGCAGTATAAAGCGCGTTGAAACCTGCCCTTTGGGAGCCACACAGGCATCCCACTCCGGTGTTACATTGACTTAAAAGGGAATAACCATTTCTTCGTCAATGCGCCTTGGATTGAAATGCCTGCGAGGCTTTGAACTGATTAGATATTTAATGTGATTGGTATAAGCCAAAGCATCAGTAAACTCAGGCTGACAATTTGCCTTAGGATTCGATTAGCATAATCTAAAAGAATCACCAAACAGCGCTTTACCCCTACAGGTAAATTCCCTACAATCCATGCAATTTGCTAAAGGCACGGAGAGAAAAATGAGCCAAGTCAGACACAGTAACCTATTGATTTTAGGTTCAGGTCCCGCAGGATACACGGCCGCAGTTTATGCTGCGCGCGCAAACTTAAAGCCTGTGATGATCACAGGTATGCAGCAAGGTGGTCAGTTAACCACCACGACTGAAGTTGAAAACTGGCCAGGTGATGCAGAAGACTTAACGGGTCCAGCATTAATGGAACGTATGCAAAAGCATGCGGAAAAGTTTGATACAGAAATCCTTTTCGACCATATCAATGAAGTCTCGCTGACTGAGCGCCCTTTCCGCTTAAAAGGCGATAACGGCGAATACACCTGTGATGCGCTGATCATTGCGACAGGCGCCTCTGCCCGTTACTTAGGTCTGGAGTCAGAAGAAGCGTTCAAGGGACGCGGCGTATCGGCTTGTGCGACCTGTGATGGTTTCTTCTATCGCAATCAGAAAGTTGCAGTCATTGGTGGCGGTAACACAGCCGTTGAAGAAGCGCTTTATTTAAGTAACATCGCCGCCGAAGTGCACTTAATTCACCGCCGCGACACCTTCCGCTCAGAGAAAATCCTTATCGATCGTTTAATGGATAAAGTGGCTAACGGCAACATTATCCTGCACCTAGACCAAACCATGGAAGAAGTGGTTGGTGATGCTATGGGTGTGACTGGCCTGAAAATGAAGAGCACCAAAGATGGCGCTATCACAGATCTGGCCGTTGCCGGTGTGTTCGTGGCCATTGGTCATAGCCCAAATACTGGGATTTTCGAAGGCCAGTTAGAAATGAACAACGGCTATCTGAAGGTGCAAAGCGGCCTTCAAGGTAATGCGACCCAAACCAGCATCGAAGGTGTGTTTGCCGCAGGTGACGTTATGGATCAACATTACCGTCAAGCGATTACCTCTGCGGGTACAGGCTGTATGGCGGCATTAGATGCTGAGCGTTACTTAGACGCTAAAAAGTAATCACGCGCAGAAACAATCGGATCTGGTTCTTAGTTTTAGCGAGATTCAAATAGAAATAGCAGGCATCAGCCTGCTATTTTTTTATCTGTATTTTATGACTCGCCTGACGCAAGCCTCAACGCTATTTTGGACGGGTCACAGCAACAAAAAAAGGGACCAGATGGTCCCCTCTTAAGTGCGACAAACTAATTGCTTAGTTTAACGCTTCTTTTGCTTTTTCAACTAAAGTTGCGAATACAACTTTGTCGAATACAGCGATGTCAGCCAAAATCTTACGATCGATTTCGATAGACGCCTTTTTCAGACCGTTGATGAAACGGCTGTAAGACAGACCATTTTGACGAGCTGCAGCATTAATACGTGCAATCCACAGTTGACGGAATTGACGTTTTTTCTGACGACGGTCACGGTAAGCATATTGACCAGCTTTAGTTACTGCTTGAACAGCAACGCGGTAAGTACGGCTACGAGCGCCATAATAACCTTTAGCTAATTTTAAAACTTTCTTGTGACGAGCACGTGCGGTTACACCACGCTTAACTCTTGGCATTTTCTAATCTCCTAAATTAAGCGTATGGTAATTGACGCGCGATTGCTGGAACGTCAACTTTAGCAACTAAACACTTGTTACGTAAGTGACGCTTACGCTTAGTGCTCTTTTTGGTCAGAATGTGACGTAAATGGGCTTGCTTGCGCTTGAAACCATTAGCGGTTTTCTTAAAACGCTTCGCTACACCTCTGTCGGTTTTCATTTTAGGCATTACTAAAACTCCGCATTGGGATGTTAAATAAAAAGCAAGGCGAGCGAAGGCATATAGCCTTCGCTACTTTTATAGGTTGCCCTACTTATTTCTTTTTAGGCGCTAGCACCATAATGGCTTGTCGGCCTTCCATTTTCGGGAAGGATTCAACAATTGCATACTCATCCAAATCTGTTTTGATACGGTTCAATAGATCCATACCCAGGTTTTGGTGAGCCATTTCGCGGCCTCGGAAACGCAGCGTAATTTTCGCTTTGTCCCCGTCTTCCAGAAAACGTATCAGGTTGCGTAGTTTTACCTGATAGTCGTTTTCGTCAGTTCCAGGACGGAATTTGATTTCCTTAACCTGAACCTGTTTTTGCTTCTTCTTTTGTTCCTTTTGAGCTTTCGCTTTATCAAATAGGAACTTACCGTAGTCCATAATGCGACATACTGGAGGTTCAGCGTTTGGACTAATTTCGACTAGGTCTACACCCGCTTCATCTGCCAAATTCTGAGCATCTCTGATGCTCACCACACCAATAGCTTCACCATCAATGCCGGTTAAGCGTACTTCTGGTACACCTGTGATTTCTTCATTGATTCTATTAGGGGCCAGCTGACGCCCTGCTGTTTTCTTGATCTTTATGACCTATTCCTCCAACAATTTGAGACTACGGAGCGAAATTTGTTGATGGATCTTAGCGGCGAAATCTTCGATTCGCATCTTACCTAAGTCAACGCCATCACGTGTACGCACCGCAACTTCCTTATTTTCCATTTCCTGATCGCCAACGACCAATAAATAAGGAACACGCCTTAAGGTGTGCTCGCGTATTTTAAAGCCTATTTTCTCATTCCTCAAGTCAAATGAGGCGCGAATACCTTGTTCTTTGAAGAATTTGACCACTTCTTCAACATAATCAGCCTGTTTGTCGGTGATATTCATCACGACAACTTGCATTGGAGCCAACCAAGTTGGGAAACGACCTGCGTATTCTTCGATCAAAATACCTAAGAAACGCTCCAACGAGCCTAAAATCGCACGATGGATCATCACAGGCGTTTGACGGCTGTTATCTTCGGCGACATAAGTAGCACCTAAACGGCTCGGTAATGCGTAGTCTAATTGCACAGTACCGCATTGCCATGCACGGTCTAAACAGTCGTGCAGCGTGAACTCAATCTTCGGACCGTAGAAGGCGCCTTCACCCGGTAAAATGGTGAATTCGATATTGTTCGCACGTAAAGCTTGCTTAAGAGCTTCTTCGGCTCTGTCCCACATTGCATCGTCACCGATACGCTTTTCTGGGCGAGTCGACAGTTTTACAACGATGTTCTCAAAGCCAAATGTTGAGTAAGTGTCGTATACCATTTGGATACAAGAGCTGACTTCTGCTTGAACCTGATCTTCAGTACAGAAGATATGGGCATCGTCTTGAGTAAAACCACGGACGCGCATGAGTCCGTGCAGCGAACCTGATGGCTCATTGCGGTGACAGCAACCAAATTCCGCCATACGTAGTGGCAGATCACGGTAAGATTTCAACCCTTGGTTGAAGATCTGTACGTGGCCTGGGCAGTTCATTGGCTTAACCGCGTATTCACGGTTTTCACTGCTGGTTGTGAACATGGCTTCTGAGTACTTATCCCAGTGACCAGAACGTTCCCACAGTACGCGGTCCATCATCAACGGACCTTTCACTTCTTGGTAAGTGTATTGATTTAACTTACGGCGAATGAAACGTTCTAATTCGAGGAAGATGCTCCAACCATCGTTATGCCAGAACACCATGCCTGGTGCTTCTTCTTGCATATGGTAGAGGTCGAGCTGCTTACCAATTTTACGGTGGTCACGTTTAGCCGCTTCTTCGAGGCGGGCTAAATGAGTGCTCAGGGCTTTTTTATCCGCCCATGCAGTACCGTAAATACGTTGCAGCATCTTGTTTTCAGAGTTACCGCGCCAGTAAGCGCCGGCAATGCTCATCAACTTGAAATGATGGCAGAAACGCATGTTTGGCACGTGTGGACCACGGCACATGTCAGTGTATTCTTCGTGGTGATACAGCGCTGGAGTCGCATCTTTGCTGATGTTCTCATCCAGAATCGCAATCTTGTATTCTTCACCGCGGGCGGCAAAGGTATCACGGGCTTCTTGCCAGCTCACAACGCGTTTAACTACGTCGTAATTGGTTTTCGCCAGTTCCAGCATACGTTTTTCGAGGGCTTCGATATCTTCTTGAGTCAGTTTGTGCTCAAGATCGATGTCGTAATAGAAGCCGTTATCGATCACAGGACCGATCGCCATCTTGGTTTGTGGCCATAATTGCTTGATTGCATGGCCTAATAAATGCGCGCAAGAATGGCGAAGGATTTCAATACCTTCTTCGTCTTTAGCGGTAATAATAGAAAGTTCAGCATCGGTTTCGATAAGATCGCAAGCGTCTTTGAGCTCGCCATTCACGCGACCAGCGATACAGGCTTTAGCAAGACCAGGGCCGATATCAGCGGCAACATCGAGAGTCGATACGGGATGTGCAAACTCGCGCTTGCTACCATCAGGAAGTGTAATTACAGGCATGAAATATCCTTGTCCAGTGGTGACCCACACGTAGGGCCACATGGTGATTAAGTAAAAAGAGAATGCTCGCGAGGTTAAGACAGTACAGGAGTCTTAGCCGCCTTGCGTAACAGGACAGTTATTCTACGGGATAGCCTTTAAGGCGCGCAAGTTAAATGGCCCAATTGCGGGGCTTAGCACTCAAATCAGCTTCTTTATTAACACCAATCCGCAAAGTTTGCCGTGAATTCATCATATTGCAGTCAATCGTTCATGTGGCAGTCATCTAACACTCCTACGCTATGCGCGTTAAATGATTGCGGGTTGGTTGAAGGATTCCACCATGCCTACCACGCAGTCATATTGCCGTAAATAATGAAGCCAAAGGAGTTGGTATGTTCACGTGTATCCTATTGACGGTTGCGCTTAGCCAAGTCGCCCAGAACCCAATCCCAGTTAGCCCCACGACACTCACTCCACCTGAACGCCGAGCTTTTGCAGCAAATAGAGCAACTATCGCAAGCCATTAGTGACAATATAGAGGAAGGCATACTACCGACGGCGCCTATCGAACTTATGACGGTAAAGGATTGAGTTAGCTTAGCCGGTCGCATTGCTTGACGATTCTTACGCTAGATAAATCTCAATGAAAAAAGTACCCCGCGCTGAGATGAACGGAAAAATCTAGTTACTGAGATTTTGATACCGACTTTATCTAAGTTGCCACGGCACATTCTTGTATACTCAACTAAAGCCAGTATGAAGGCTTAGCGACAAGTGTCATCCCTAGCATTGGTTAGAGAGGAGTTGCGCCATGAGGATCATGAATAAAGTGATTGCCTGCCCCCACTGCGGACACCATCAACATATTAGTATTGATGCCAGCAGCGGCGATCAGGATTATTACGATGACTGCCGAATTTGTTGTAACCCCATCCACCTGCGTTTACATGTGGATGATGCCCGCCGCACCATAGAGTTATATATTGACTCGGACGACGAGCAAATTTACTAGGCATGTTAATTAAGATTGGCCGCTAAAACGTTTGGCCAGCACACGCTCGACGGTGTCGACGATGGCTTGGGTTTGGCTGTCAATTTCGATATTTAACTCATCTCCAACCTGACACTGGCCTAAATTGGTCAATTTGAGGGTTTCTGGGATCAAGTGCAGCATAAAACTGCTATCGGTCACCTCGCCTACTGTTAAGCTGCAACCGTTTACCCCGACAAAGCCTTTATAAAGGATATAGTTCATCCATTTGGGCTCGACGCTTAAGGTCAGATCATAATGCTGCTCGGTGTGACTAATGTGGCTGACTTTCGCCTTGGTATGAATGTGTCCCGAGAGGATATGACCGCCGATTTCACTACCGAACGTCAAAGAACGCTCAATGTTCACCCGCTGACCCACGGTCAAATTGGCAAGGTTTGTCAGCCTTAAGGTCTCTTCCACTACATCGAAAAATACCCTATCATCAGCGACCTGAGTCACCGTCAGACATACCCCGTTATTTGCCACACTTGCACCAATCGCAAGTCCCTCATGCAAATCAGGTTTAAACGCTACCTCAAGGGTATTTAGGCCATCTTTCTTATGTATTGCAACCACCTCGCAGGTGGCTTGAACTATACCAGTAAACATTTTTTGCTCGCTTATTCGTTAAAGGCTGTATTTATGAATCATTCAGGCTTTCAGGCCAAACGCTTAATTCAACTCGCACTCCCTGTGTTGATCGCCCAAGTGACCCAAACCATGATGGGGTTTATCGATACTGTTATGGCGGGCCGCGTCAGTGCTGTCGATATGGCCGCCGTGGCCGTAGGAACCAGTCTTTGGTTACCCGCCATCTTATTTGTCCAAGGGTTGCTGATGGCGTTTACGCCGTTATTTGCCCATCAAAATGGCGCAAATAATCAGAAAGCGATTCAACCGCTGGCGTTTCAAGGCGCTTATCTGGCCTTAATTGGTGGCATTGGCGTAATGGTGTTTCTTGCATCCGCCCCACTCGTGCTCAGCCATATGAATTTAGAGCCTCAATTGTACAACTTAACCATAGGATATATCGACGGTATTTTATGGGGCGCGCCCGCATTTGTGCTCTATCAGGTATTACGCGGTTGCAGCGAAGGGATTTCTTATACGTTGCCGACCATGATCATCGGATTCGTTGGGCTAGCGGTGAATATTCCGGCGAACTATATCTTTATTTATGGCCATTTCGGCGTGCCTGCCATGGGCGGTGCTGGTTGTGGTGTCGCGACAGCACTGGTGTTTTGGGCCATGTTGATAGCCATGACGATTTATATGCAGCTACATAAAAAGTTTGCCGCATTGGCGCCCTTTAGCCAGTTTCATCGCCCTGATTTTGCCATCATGAAGAAGATGACGAAGCTTGGGATGCCGATTGCGATGGCGCTCTTCTTTGAGGTGAGCCTATTTGCAATTATTGCCCTGCTGTTGGCGCCATTAGGCGCGACCGTAGTGGCAAGTCATCAGATTGCGCTCAACTTCTCCGCCATAGTATTTATGTTGCCGCTTTCGATTGGTATTGCCGTCTCGATTCGTATTGGCTACTACCTCGGCCGCGATCGCGCAGATATTTCTGCCGTGGTGGCAAAGGTTGGATTGTGGTTGGCGCTTTCATTGGCCTTGTCGACGGCAATCTTAACGGTGTTATTCCGCTTCCAAATCGCTGAGTTGTATAACAGCGATCCTGAAGTGGTGGTACTTGCCGGCAGTTTGATGCTCATGGCCGCGCTGTATCAATTATCTGACTCAGTCCAAGTGGTCGCTGCTGGTGCCTTGCGTGGATATAAAGATACCCGCAGTGCGTTTTATATTACGCTGTTTTCCTACTGGGGCATTGGCATGACATTAGGTTATACCTTGGCGTATACCGACTTTATCGTACCCGCCATGGGCGCCCATGGTTTTTGGACTGGATTAATTGCCGGCCTCACCTCAGCGGCGCTGCTGTTTTTCATCCGCCTTCGTTATATTCAAAAGCATGGTGTGCATTTAAGTTTGATTGAAGGCGACAGCGTGCATCATTAAGCAGATAGAAAGATAAAACGGCGAGCATTTGGCTCGCCGTTTTATTTCGCGCGGGGTGATTTTGGCCTGCATCTCAGTCTAACTTGCCGTTTTATCAACAACTTTGCTGAAACACTGGACAAGTTGCACAGCAATTCACCATTTGGCAATAAAATTCATTTTTTTGCTTGCCAGCCTTTCGCTATCCCCCTAATATAGCGCTCGTTCCGAAGCGCAACGCTAAGTTGTGTTGAGGCAACAATTAAAACGATGCACCCGTAGCTCAGTTGGTTAGAGCACTACCTTGACATGGTAGGGGTCGGTGGTTCGAGTCCACTCGGGTGTACCACTCTCTTCAAAGAGTCTAAATTTTGAAATTCAAACAGTGCACCCGTAGCTCAGTTGGTTAGAGCACTACCTTGACATGGTAGGGGTCGGTGGTTCGAGTCCACTCGGGTGTACCATTTATAGCTTTAACTCCCTTTAAAACCTCAATTTAATATAATCTTCCATCAAGATTCTTAATTTTTATTTGTGCCTAAGATAAAATCTTCGAGCCTGTTCTATGTTTTTCCACAAACATTCAAACATGCCCCCCCCTTCGACGCTGCCTGATTTTGCCTCTTTTGCTTAATCCAGATTTACCGCAATTCCCCCCAAATTCGCCGTTTTTCTAAATTTGTGCCCAATTCGTGCCAAACCTGTTGGCACAAGATGTTTTTGACGTTTTCGTTGTTGACCCCTACCCTAGCTGGCACACAACAGCAGATTAGAATTAAAATCGGCTTGAGACTTCAAAAGGAATTATCTTTCAAGTGATAAGATTTTTATTGTTATCTCAAAACTACCCACACTGACGGTAAATTTTTCCGTGAGGCTCTAGTCTTATAATGGTCAATGGCTCAGCGTTGCAAATACCGTAAAGAATGAACGCAGAAGTACCGCTTTAATATTTAAAAAGAAACTTAAGGAAGGAGTGGGGATTCATATATCATTTTGGAATGTACTTCATTCAACAGACATCCTATGGCTACTACTTGCCTTGCGCAGTTGTTTTAATAGGTGAAGCTAGACTAACAACCTAACATACTTCAAGAGCGGTACTGTGCCTAATCGTTAGGGAACCTGCGCTTATGCGCTTCCTATAAGTGACATTGGGTGTTTAACGAACAATGGATTTAGAAAATGTTACTTAGATGATTATAAAAAGTTCAAAATAAACATCTAAAATTTCTGATGGACGGATTTTAGTGATATTCGACATGCAACAGCTTTGGCTGACTTAACCCTAGATGTACCTATGACAGGATAATCAATATGAAAACCACTCTAAAAACTCGATTACTTGCCTTTAGTTTATTAACAGTATTCATCACCATCACGATGTTGGTCAGCATTTCGTCATATTTCATTCGCGATAACGTAATGAGCAGTACTCAACGCGAAGTGCGAACTTTAATAGATACGTTTGCTTCAAGCATGGGGCAATGGATTAATGATAGACAGAACGCGATCCAATCTCTTGGAAATACAATCGAGAATAACCTTGATACCGATATAACTCCTTTCTTAATGGAAGTCCATAAGGCTTTAGGTTTTGGGCTGACTTACTATGGAGATGAACAAGGAAATATGTATCGTCAGGACCCATCCTTACAAGTTGTTGGTTATGATCCCCGAGTACGTGATTGGTACAAAAGCACTAAAGAAACGAATTCAATGTTTGTAACGAGTCCCTACATTAGCGCAACAACAAAAGAATTGGTCATCACTATCGCTCAGCCTGTAGAGCAAAATGGAAAATTAGTAGGTGTTACTGCTGGTAACGTCGCGATTAAAGTGCTTACTGATGGTGTTCGTAAATTGACTTTGCCTGGGGATGGTTATGGTGTTTTACTGAAACGAAATGGGATTATTGTAAGCCACCCGAATGAGGAACTAGACAACAAAAACATAACTGAATTTGGTGGCCAGTTTACTGAGACTTGGCTTCGCCAACGAGCATCTTCTGATTTTCTTGAAGAGTTTGATTTCGAAGGCGCAAAAAAGCTGTTTTATGTATCTGACGTCCCTAACACCAACTGGTCACTGATGTTTGTCATTGACAAAGCAAGCATCATGGAGTCAGCAAACAAACTAGCATGGTTAATGATTTTTGTTGGTATATGCTTTTTGATCATCTTTGCGATAATCCTATTAGCCGTATTCAAAATTCAGTTTAAAGACCTTGAGCGAGTATCTATGGCACTAAATGAGATTGCTCAAGGTGAAGGCGACCTAACTGTGAAAATTGAAACAAAAAATGATCATGATGAAATTGGTATCTTGGCCAAAGGCTTTAATCAATTTGTGTCTAACTTACATGGTATGATTAGCCGAATGGACGGTATTGCAACACAATTAAGCGGTCAATCCTCAGAGGCAATGAGTTCATCACAACAAAATCAGCGACATATTGCGGTTCAGCAAGATGAGATTACTATGGTTGCGACTGCAGTAACGGAAATGGCTAGTGCTACAGAGGAAATTGCAGGTAACGCCGAGCTTACCGCCCATACCTCACAAGATGCAGTAAAATTGGCCGTAAGTGGCCAAAACCAAGTAATACAGAGTCAGGCGTCAATTCGAAAACTTGCTGATGAGGTCGCCAATGCAAGCCATATTATAGGTGAACTTAGTCAACACTCGCAGAAAATTAATGGTATTTTGCTTACGATCAGCGGTATTGCAGAGCAAACGAACTTACTTGCATTAAATGCGGCTATTGAAGCTGCTAGAGCGGGCGAACAAGGTCGTGGATTTGCCGTCGTGGCAGATGAAGTTCGGGTTCTTTCTCAACGAACGCATGCATCGACCCAAGAAATTCAAACCATGATTGAGACCCTACAACGCACTGCGACCAAAGCCGTTGCCTCAATGGAAAACAGCCATCAAATGGCTGAAACTAGTGTCGATGATGCAGAAATTGCGAGTGCGAGTCTTGAACAAATCAATGGTGCTATTAGCCACATTTCAGATATGGCGAGTCAAATAGCTACCGCTGCAGAAGAGCAAACATCGGTAACTGCAGAGATAAATCGCAATACTGAAGCTATTAGAGAAGTGTCGTTTGGCCTATCAAATGAGTCTGTTCTGGCCACAGAGAAAGCACAACAATTATCAATTCTCGCCAATGCCTTACAAACAGAGGTCAGCAGATTTAAATTGTAGTTTTTCTTTTATTGCCAATCTCGTTCAATTAAGAAGTCATCATCAATGATGGCTTCTTAATTTCTACACTCACATACCTTTTCACAAAATTTATACCTCTTGCAATCAAAACTATAACCGCTTTTATTTTTAAATAAATTCAAATTGTAGTGGTCAGCTATTGATCGTAACTATTCGAGTTGAGAAGAATAGGCTGAATTGCTGACACATTGCTGACACTTTGTAGTATTACTGAAATTAGGTGGATCGAATGAGTTAAACTTGAGAGGTTCTCTACGACCATAACACCGAATGGAGCATTGCTTAGCTTGTGATAGAACAGCCGCCACAGGACTACAGTGACGGCTTCATTTGTTAAGCTGGAAATTTCAAAGGATCTGGTCCTATCCGTAATCCTTCATCCATGACTGTTATACTGGTTAAGTCGTTAGCATCTAGCGAGAAATCAAAGACATTGAAGTTTTCTTGAACTCGGCTCGGAGTTACCGATTTAGGAATAACAATCCTCCCTTGTTGTATATGCCAATGAATGATCACTTGTGCAGGACTTTTACCGTGCTTCTCAGCGATGGCAACGATTGTCGGATGGTCGAGTGCTTTACCTTGCCCCAACGGGCTCCAAGCTTGGGTTTCAATCCCTAACGTTTTGTGCGCTTGTTGTAAGGCGTTTTGCTGTAAAAATGGATGCAATTCAATTTGGTTCAATACAGGTTTTACGCCTGTTTCATCAATCAATCGTTGTAAGTGATCTGGATTGAAGTTCGAGACCCCAATTGAACGCACTTTCCCTTGTTCTTTAGCCGCAATTAAGGCTTTCCATGTGTCGACGTAGCGATCCATTTTCGGCGCTGGCCAGTGGATCAACAGCAAATCGACATAAGACAGTTGTAAACGCTTAAGACTTGCGTCTAATGCTGCAGTGGCCTTATCAAAGCCTTGGTCTGGGTTCCAAATTTTGGTGGTGATAAACAACTCTTCTCTGGCTACTCCAGATTGTTGAATACCACATCCGACGCCTTCTTCGTTTTCATAAACGGAGGCGGTATCGATATGACGATAGCCTGATTTGATAGCTTCACAAACAGCACTGGCCGCTTGCTCTTGAGTCGCTTGCCATACACCAAGGCCAAGCTGTGGAATATGATTGCCGTCAGACAATGTAATGAGTGGTTGTTGAATTGACATAGATACCTCGTATTTCATTGTTCGTGATTAACTTGGTCAGAGAAGATGCCATCTGACTGTCTATCCGTGACCATCGAAACCATCATCAGCAGAATACCGATAATCGCTAACATGCTGGCGACCCATCCTGTCGACGCCCAGCCATAACCCGCCGCAATTGCCATGCCACCTAAGCTAGCACCAATTGCGTTAGAAATATTGAATGCACTGTGGTTGAGTGCTGCCGCTAAAGTTTGCGCTCTGCCTGCTACATTCATCAAACGTACCTGTAAAGCAGGTACTAAAGCAAAGCCGCCGCCAATCAGAAACAAAGTGATAAGCGTACCTACCTTTGATTCGGCAAACACTGCAAACAATGCAAGAAATACAATGTTCCATGCCATAATCAGATAAATGGCTCGGATGAGTCCTCTGTCTGCCAACCAACCGCCCACTAAGTTGCCGAGCACCATACCAATGCCCCAAAGCGACAGAATCATTGGAACTTGCTGCTCGGTGAAACCGGAGACTTCGGTTAATGTCGGTGTAATGTAGCTATACACTGCAAACATACCGCCGAAACCGAGTGCAGCGGTCAGCAGCGTCAACCAGACTTGCACGTTTTTAAGACCACTGAGTTCGCTCGCAATACTTGCGTTTTCATCTTGAGGAACAGCAGGCAAAAATAACCAAAATAGTCCCATAGTGATTAAACCGCCTCCCGCGAGAAAAGCAAAAGTGACCCGCCAGCCAAAGAGTTGGCCAAGCCATGTTGCTACGGGCACACCAATCACATTCGCTGCAGCAAGCCCAACCATCACATACCCTGCGGCTTGGGCTTTTTTGTTTGCCGGAACCATCGCGGCAGCCACTAAACATGCGACACCGTAGTAGGCACCATGGGGTAAGCCACCAATAAATCGCGCAACCAACAGCGAATAACGGTCCCAAGCCAGTGCACTGAAAACGTAACCGCCAGCAAATAGCGCGAGTAACGCGATAAGTAATAGCTTCTTCGGCCATTTCGCCGCTGCAATGGCAATTAAAGGGGCCCCGACCACTACGCCCAACGCATAAGCGCTGATATAGCTGCCTGCTTCAGGTACGGAAATTTGAGTCGCATTAGCTAAGTTAGGTAATAAACTCATCGACACAAACTCGCCTGTGCCGATAAAAAGTCCGCCCATACCTAAGGTGATCATTGCGATAAGTACACCAAACGGGGCGCTGATAGGAGTTGTTTTGACTGTCATGGGTTACTTCAGCTCCTGTTTATCGGCTTCTAGCCGTTCAGCCACAAATTGACGGAAAGCTTGCTGATACTCTGGGTGCCAACGCGACAAGGCGGGACGATTTAAAATCATGTCATCGGCGGACCACTGCAACCGCAGTTGATCTAATGGCCAGCTCACTTCGTTGTCTTCGCAGAAAATATAAAAATCGTCGTTTGCCATACCTGCGAACATACGGTCGACGACTTGATCGGCGCTCCACATGGCTGCTGGCTTTTCAGTGCTGTCGTTCATGCCAGGATAATTCATGGGGGTGAAGGTGTATCCAGGAACAAGCAGATGTGCGGAAATCAGACTGTCAGGCGTTTGCCGTAATTCATGAGCTAACTGTTCCGTCAAAACTTTGATAGCTGCTTTTGAGACCGAATAGGCGGCATTCCCAGGCGGTGTGGTAATGCCTTCTTTTGAACCTAGGTTAACAATCGCACTGTGATAGCCTTGTTTTAGCAAGTGAGGCACAAAATATTGTTGTAGCGCTAATGCCGCCCAGAAGTTGATTTCCATGACTGAGCGCCAGTTGTTGTTGCGTTCCCATGGGCCTGCCGCATTGATAACGGCGACATTGTTAATGAGTAGAGAAACATCACCCCAGTCGGTAGCGGTGTTAAACAGTTGAAATTGAGCACTTTCGGCGGTGACATCGCCGACCACGGCTTTGAGTTGTACGTTAGGGTGACGGACATTGATGCTATTAATCGCGTGTTGCAGCGCCGTTTCATCAATATCAAACATCACCACTTTCATTCCTTCCGCGGCGAGTCGACTGGCTATCGCAAAGCCAATCCCAGCAGCTGCGCCGGTTACAACGGCAACATGATTTTTAGAAATAGCAGGATGCATAGGATTACCTCTTTAGTTGGATTACTTTGATGGAGAATGCAGCGTGAGCACGGTAATTTCCGCAGGTACGCCTAAGCGGATAGGAAAGCCATTCCACAATGCCGTGCCGTTGCTGACATATAAGGTCATGTCGCCCAGTTGAAATTGACCTGACATAAATCCCTGATTAAAGCCACTCAGCAGTAAATCGAGCCCTTTGATCATGCCGCCATGGGTCTGCCCAGATAGCTGCAGCGAAACACCATGCTCTGAAGACATCAGGGCGTTAATCGGCTGATGTTTCAGTAAAACGGTTGGCAAGGTGTGGTCAATGTTGCTTAATGCTTGAGTCAAATCGGGGGGCGGCAGCCCAAATGCCGCTGCCGCTTCATCGGTAACACCGGCCAAATTAATACCCACCGTGGGTATGGTGATGGAGCTGTTTTGCAGTACGGTCATACCCAACTGCTCAAATCGGTCTGCCCAATGCGCCGCATCAAAGTAGTACTCGTGATTACCTAAGCTGGCGTAGACACCTAATGGCGCGGATAGCAGGCGCAGCGGCGCTACTTCATTGGTTCTATGCTCGACGGTTCCGTCAATCAAGTCGCCAGTGATCACAATTAAATCTGGCTGCAATGCATTGGTCTTACTGACTACGGTGTCAACCCAAGGGCGGTTAAACAACTGACTAATGTGTAAATCAGTCAGTTGCACCATCCTGATACCGTCGTATTGTGGTGCCAGATTTGGCAAAGTGACGCTGAGTTCTTTTACCTTTGGCACCCGCAATGCCTGCTGCACGCCTGTTACAGTCAATACCGTTGCCACCATACTTAACGTCAGCGCATACCCGCGGCCACAGAGCGTCAAGCGACGGCGCATGCACAACAGCCAAAGCAGTTTCAGCGCATCACTAACAACCATTAGCATCAGCAACAGCACAAAAAAGCAGAACAGCCCTGCGGCTATCACGATCAGTAACCGTGGCATTTCAGGCGAAAACATATTGCCAAACGCCAATTTGAGCAGCAGGTGATATTGCGATACCAACAGCAGCACAATCGCGATTGTTGTTTTAACGGACATTCTCAGTGGCAAAGGCCACACAAAGCGCCACAACAGATAGAGGTAGCCGACAGTAATCGCTAAATGAAACATGAAGTGGACTCTTTCAACTAGGGTTAAAAATTTTCATTGATAATTTACACTAAATAATTAAGAGTATTATTTAGACTTTTTACATCACCTTTTGAATTTAACTCAACAATAGAGCGCTGTGCTATGCCAACACTGCCAACCAGTAACTTGTCTCGTGCAGATCTTGCCGACCTGAATGCATTTCTTATCGTCGCTAATCAAAAGAGTTTTTCTAAAGCTGCTATCGAGCTGGGTATTACCACCTCAGCGTTGAGTCACTCGATTCGTAACCTAGAAGCGCGGCTTGGCGTCAAGTTGCTGAACCGCACGACCAGAACTGTTTCGACGACAGATGCGGGCAAGACATTGGTAAGACGTCTCACGGTAGGATTTGAGGAAATTGGCGCAGCATTAGCGGAAGTGGATCAATTCAGAGACAAGCCAACCGGACGTTTGCGGATTAACGTACTGAGCGATGGCGCTCGTTTGTTGATGACGAAATATCTCCCTAAATTCCTAGAAGCGTATCCCGAAATGTCTGTCGAAGTGGCTGTGGATGATCGCATCATTGATATTGTCGAGGCCGGGTTTGACGCGGGCTTTCGTTATGGAGGAACCATTCCAGAAGATTTGATTGCACTGCGTGTCAGTGATCGGCTCAGATGGGTGGCAGTAGCCTCGCCCAAATACCTCAACCATTCACCGAAAATTGATGTTCCTGAGGATCTCAAACAGCATAACTGCATCCAACTACGTACTGGCTTTGGTGTAATTTATCAGTGGGATTTTCAGAAAAATGGTCAACGTTGTGCCATTGATGTACCAGGCCAACTTTGTGTCAATGAAACCGCTATTGGTATTGATATGGCACTCGCTGGCAGAGGCATCATGTACTGTTTGGAAGATCGCATTAGACCTTATTTGGATAGTGGCACTCTACAAATTGTATTACCTGATTGGGCGCCAGTAGAAGAGCCGTTTTATCTCTATTATCCGGGCAGTAGACAAATACCGCCAGGTTTGAAAGAGTTGATTGATATCTTAAGAGCTGACTCTAAAACGTGGAAAAGATGAACACCTGTCATTACAAAAATTAGGCTAGTTTCGCCCTATGCTGAGTTACTTCTTCAAGGTGCGAAAAACGGAAAGGACAGAAACCAGTTAGTACAAATTTTGCATTAACTGGTCATTCAGCAAATCGAGGGACAAAAGTGTGATATAACCTTTGCTCTAACTCGTGTAAGGACTTTTACCAGTTCCTTACCCGTGGTTTTGCTGAAAGCCAATCAGCATAGGAAACCAGCGCCAAATTTCCATTTAAGAAAAACATTTACGATCTTCAATAAGGATGTGCTGTGAAATGACCTCGTACATGAAAAAGTATGAGAGCTCACTACCTCTTAAATCATCGTCCTTATAACGTTGGTACAATTCCTTTATCTCGTTGGTTAAGTGTCTATGAAGCATTTGGTGATGTCGGTATTCAGTATCATCTCTCATTTGGAAAATCGACTCTTCGTCCTTAAAATGCTGTTCAACATCCGAAATTAATGAGTCGACTAATGAGTAAATCTGACTTTTGGGACTGTTATCTAATATTGCCTGGTACAGTATATTTGCATTTTCAAAGAGTGCTCGGTGTTGAGAATCAATTAAAGCGTTACCCGTTTCATAAGCACTACGCCAAACCAGTTGAATCAAATTTGTCTTAGTTAAGCCTTTTTGTACTTCATCCTTCGGAAAATATTCGCTTTTGACACAATTACGGCCAGCTGCCTTCGCTCGGTATAGCGCTTTATCCGCACGTTCCAGCCATGAATTCCAAGTGTCATTAAGGTGACTGGTAGAAAAACCCGCACTCGTTGTAATCCGCAAACCATGGTTAAATTCATGATTTTCTACAGCCCCTCTTATTCGTTCAGCCAAAGATGTTGCATGGGTAAATCCAGTGTTGGGTAAAAGTACTGCAAACTCTTCTCCCCCCCAACGGGCTAGAATATCGGTCGTGCGAATTGATCTTTGCACAACTGCACAGAACTCTTTCAAAATCAAATCACCAGTTACATGGCCAAACTTATCATTAATTTGTTTGAAATTATCTAAGTCCAGCATGATTAATGAGATCGGATGTCCAAAACGCTCAAACTTCGCCAATTCGAGTAAAGCCTGCTCTTCAAGTCGAACACGATTCCAAATACCTGTTAGCCGATCTGTCATAGCAATCATCCTGAAGTGATAATCGGCACGCTCTTTATTCATCATAACAAAACCATTTGTCATCAAAATAAGTGTTATAAAGACACCTAGAAACGTTAGTACTTGGCTGGGGGTTTGATGCAACATACTCGTAATAGCGTCAGGATTGAATATTACACTTGCGACTCTGATGGCTAATACAATAATGGTGACTGTCAATCCGATGACCATCAAATATTTGCCTCGGCCAACAATCTTGTGCTGACGGTCTAACAAAATGAGTAAAATATAAAAGCTTTGAGTGGCAAAAATCACACCACTCACAATGATCCGCGCACTAATGTTATCCATTAGAAAACAGAAAATCACACCTAAAAGTTGAGGTGGAGCAAAGATCCATTTGCGAGATATTCTACGCTCCTGAAAAGCGCCTATGGCAGCAAGAAAAAATGAGTAACTAGCTGAAAGTATAATGTTCGCAAGTAACACCGATATCAAATTAGGTATGTCATCTCTGAAAAAAAACAAAACGTATGTCAACGTTTGTAAAAATAACCCAACAGTCCATAGCAATAATTCCCTATCTTGTTTTGCGCGGGTAACCCAGCCAACGGATAAGGCCAGTGTTCCGCTAACCGTAATAATCATTAAAAAAACAGTCGGGATGTGAATGGTCATATGGTCCTTTATATTTTTGTTCGAAAACCAAATTATCAACTATTTTGTAGAAGTGTCCCAACAACTGAAATGCGTCAGCTATCTCAGAATAATAACTTAATACGACTTGTCGTAGCACGTTCCAGAACTGTTGGTTGTGTGGCTTACTCATTCCCATACCAAATGGTTCAGCAAAGAGTGATATAGAATTTTGAATTGGCTTATCGACTTAATAGCGTCCATATGTGTTAAACGAAAATGAGAAACATTGATGACAGCCAACTCGAGTACCCGTTAAGTACATGCGCAGGCAATTCTGAATGCTTACCATCACTATGGGGTTAACCGACATTATAACGCGATTGCTAAAGTGGCTAAAGGGGATTCGTTGAGGAAAATAAGCAACCTCTTTCTTTATTGCACAATTCATTGCAGTCTTAGCATCAATGAAGAGTTATTGAAGTAGACCATTGCCGAGGTGCTACAGTAAAAGATGTAATACATCCATTACGTGGCAATAAGCGTGGCAAGCCAATTAGCCTAAGCGAATGACCTACCTATATCGGTATTTTGCTCGTAGTTATTGTATTGATGTTAGAGAACGGGCTTTAAGACTAAGGCTTATCTATTTGTTTTTATTGCAAATAATTATAAACAAAGCCAGTGCTTAACTAATAACGTCAAATCGCAATGGGCAAAATTGTTTAGTTCCATTACACGCTCTGGAGAACGAAATCATGATAGATACTTTGCTCTAACTCTTCAGTTTCGGATTAAAATTTCTATGGATTTAAGTTTAAAGCCGGGTGTTACCCGTCGACTGCCTTCGCTTAATATACGCTTTTGCATTTGCTTTTTTCATGGCTACCACTTGTTTTTAGGCGCACGTCTTGTACCGTTGGGTTGGCATTCGCAAGTGTGACATAAACCTCTGCAACCATAACGGGGCCTGCACAATAGTCAACTTCTAACGTAACCAATGAGAATTTTAGTTGTTTCAGCTTGCTTTCTAATTCTGCTGAATTAAGTTCCTCATCCGAGATGTTGATTGAATAGCCGCTCTCCTTCACAAAAATTTTGACTGACTCATCCGCAAATACTGTGCCGCTAATTATCAAAATAAAAATTAAAGTCAGAATGTAACGCATGAATCCCTCGAAAATGTATGACACTAGCACTACAAAAGTAACTGCATTACGCAACCGTGAAGCGAACTGCAAACCTAAAATGCAACTCGTGCCCCTACTTAGACACTTTGCTGCTGGAACAGGATAGAGCCGCCCTTTCCCTGCTCGATCCTATATACTTCCTAGATACGGCCCTAGTTTACGATTTTAAACTAGGAGTAGCAGCATGGATATTCACGAGCAACAACGCTTTAATTTAGATCGACTAGGTCATCATTCTGTGTGATAAAGTTAGACAGGAATACCCTCAGGGCTTAGCTGCCTAGTATATTAGATGAAAATTCCCAGCCTCTAAAGCAGACAAGACAATTAAAGGTTTTGATACGACTATTTATCAATTGGCAGACAGACTGAAAATATTCGTTGTACTCAACAACAAAGAATCTAAGTGATGAATCCTCCAAATTAGTCTAACCCATCAAAGGTTTGTTGCAAGTTGAGGATCTTAACCACAAGCCTACAACTTCCGCATTTCACTCATAGCTGTCTGTGAGATTAAGTAACAATTTATTCATCTCAACGGTAAAATCAGGTATGAACTAGTACACATAAAGTCCATAAATTGTTATGGACTTTATATTCTTCTAAACCACATTGAGATCTGTTCAATCCCTTAGTTTATATTAGTAAGTTGAATATTTTTAATTTCCATTCTACCTTGTCCTTTATGTTGAAAGCCGATAAACCCTTGTGAGAGTTGGCTATCTTTTAAAGTAGATGTTACTTTGCCGTTGAGCTCGACTTCAATGATGTCGCCGTTTAGAGTCAACTTATAATGGTTCCATTGATTGATGGTGTCTTGCACATTTGTCACGGCTTGACGGTCAACTATCCCACCTGTACGAAATTGTTCCTTTTTGCTCTTATCCCAAATATTTGCTTCGTAACAGGTATTTGCTTTGATGTTATTAATATCTACACAACGCAAATATACGCCAGCATTCACTTCATCGCTGGGTTTAAAATCCAGTTCAAGTACGAAATTTCCATAGTCAGCCAGAGTGACAAGATAGCTTTCCCCTTCCCCTTGGCTTATGAGCACACCTTCTTTTTGCGCCCATGAGGTTCCTGGCCTCACTTCCACCAATTTAAGGGCGGTTACTCCAGAATCAGCAGGCATAGTAAAGCTTTGCTCGGCGGCAATGCCGTTAGCACTGGCAGTACTCATTAAGCTACTCGCTGTTACAGTGAGCGCCGCTAACACAGTTAATGCAGTTTTCATTTAGGCTCCTTGTTAGGCCGCAGGCGAAAGTCCATAGGGCTTTCGCCTGCGCTACCTAAGGATTAATAGTGACACGTCTTACATTCGCGCTCTGCTGTTTTGCCATTATGGCAAGCCCAGCAGAATGCGCCGTTATTGTGGTCTTTCATGGTAAAGCTGTAACGCTGCGTCTCGAACAGGGCCTTGCCATCTACCGTACTGTGGCAGTCCTGACAGGTATAAAAGCCGCCTCGAGCATGGGTCTCGTAGGAGAACACCACCGCGCCCTTACCACCACCGCCATAGTGCCTGTCCTGCTCCGAGGGCGTTGCCTGTACTTGCGGTAACACCCACATTGAGGCAACCACAGCGGCTAAACCGAATCGAAATGCTGTGGTGATATTCATTAAACCTCCCGAATAAGGATGGATGGGTCGACGTTGTTCACATCCGCAGTGCCAGTCAGTACCATGCTAGATTCAAGCTCGCCTTGGAAGCGTTTGAACAGCATCTCAACCCCAGTCGCGCCGCCGCCTAAACTTGCGCGCAGCATAGGACGACCGACTAATACCGCTTGAGCGCCCAGCGCCAGCGCCTTGAGCACATCACCACCATCACGCACACCAGAATCGACGAGGATTGCCATCTTATGGCCGCGCTCACGCACCGCTTTCACAATCGCTGGCAACACATGCATAGTCGCAGGCGTTGAGCTCAGTACGCGGCCGCCGTGGTTTGAAACCACAATCGCGCCGCAGCCCGCTTCGGCGCACATCAGCGCTTCTTCCACTGTCATCACGCCCTTGGCCATAAACGGGATCTTGGCGTATTTGACGATTTCTTTGAGTTTGGCTAAATCTTTTGGCTCAACGGTTTTGCCCGGCAGTGCACGCGCGGCGCGGCCTGCAGAGTCGATATCGATGGCAAAGAAAGGCGCGCCCGCTTCTTGTACCGCATCGATACGCTCGAAGATTTCCTGTTGAGTACGGGGTTTAATTTGCGCAATCGCGCGGCCTTTAAATTCTTTGACCACTTCTAAACGGCGTTTGTAGGTTTCTAATGGATCGCCAATACCGTCCGCCGCCCAACCTAAACAGCCCGCTTTGGCCGCGCCTTCAATAATGCCGCGGGCGTATTTTTCCTCGGTCATCACTTCGCCATCGAAGGCTAATTTGTTGGCCGCGCCCATGTTATAGGTTAAGCCGCCGGTGATCCCGGTCAGGATTGGCATGGCTAATTTCACGCCCAGTAATTCGGTTTCCATTTTCGGTTTTGTGACATTGTGCAGGCTACGCATATTCAGGCTCATGCCCTCAAACGCTTCGATGTTACGTACGAAACTTTGGCGCATGCCGCCCATACCCGGAACCGACTCACCGCAAGGGCCTTTACCGTTACAGCGGCCTGCGCCCGCTAAGTCACACGCAGCGCAGGTATCTAAAATTTTGCGGGCATTACTGAGCACATCTTTTAAGTTTTTAGGATCTTTAATGTAACCAGCAACGGCTTTTGGCGCTTCTGTGGTAGTTGCCGCCGCGGCAACTACAGAGGCGTTCGCCGCATTGGCAGAAGATGATGCCGACATCGCTAAGGTGCCCGCAGCAGCGGCCAGTACGGCGCCCTTGGTTAAAAATTCACGGCGATTTTGGTCTAAGTGTTTATCCATCTTGATGTCCCCTACGTTCCTACTGATAATTTTTATGCGACTCGATTGTTAGAGTGCTCAGCTGTTTTGCTCACGGGACTCAATTTACGCCGCGCTATTTCTTAAGGGGTAACATGCAAAGCCAAAATTTAGCGATAGATCCCTTCGCCTAAAAATGTTTGATGCACGCACGCCCGATTATGCATTTTTGCATAACCGCGGATTATTTAGCCGCCAAAAAACAAAATTCACATTAATTTTCAATACAATAAAAACTCTCGATAGAAATCTATCAACAAATTAAATGTGAAATGATTAGCAGAAAAATGCCTACAGACTGCCAATGCGCGGAAACTGGGCTTATGGTTAGCGCCAAAGACAAGGCGGGATGGTGATAATTTTGGTGAATGATTGGCAATATTTACGGACATGGGGATTGGGAATAGGTTTACTCTTCGCCCAAGTCTTGACCCCAAGTCTTGCGGTTCAAAGCGCAGCTGAAAACATCAGCACGCCTCAACCTGCGCCGCAGGAACTCACCTTTAATGTCCACAGCAACACACCACCGTTTGAATGGCAAAACGAGGCCGGAGAAGAAACTGGCTTTAACATCGAATTGGCGCGCCAGATCGCACAAAAGCTGCAATATGACCTCACGATAAAACGTCAAACCCTAGATAAAACCCTGCAAAGCGTAACGCAGAAAGCAAGGCAGCTCGCCGTAATCGATGTGCCCGCTGGGGCAAACCTTGACCTCAATCGCGCCCTGCCGCTGCTGCCGACTTATATCAGTGCCTACAATCGCCGCACCGAAGGCAATGCCGACTCGTGGCTGGCGCTTAAAAAAAAACGCGTCGCCGTGAAACAAGGCTCGTCGATGGATATGTATCTTAAGGCCAATCCGCAGGATTTTATCCTTGTCCCCGTTGTCACCAATGAGCAGGGATTTGAGCAGTTATCTGCAGGGAAGGTGGATTTTGTACTGGCCGAATTTTACTGCGCACGGCGACTATTACCGCTGTTCCCTATGACCAAAACCGCGGGTAATCCATTACTCTTTAGTCAGTTTTATTTAATTATGTCAGATAAAGACCCCGTATTTGCCAAAGCGGTTACTGAGGTCTTAAAGCAGCGCTATCACGGCGGTTATTTCGATGATTTACTCTACAAATGGGTCGGCTTTGGTAAAGAAAAAATTGAGCTAGGACAAGTACGTAAAGACTTGTTTCAAGGCACTTTGATCGCAGCAATTATCTCCAGCATTGGGCTACTCATTACCCTTTACATCAGCCTAGTGCTTAGACAAAAAACCAAGTCATTGAGGCAAGAACTGTTGCAGCGTAAGCGGGCCGAAGCCGAAATTAACCGCGTATCGGCGCAGTTTCATTCGGTGCTTGATGGCCTGCCCTACGGCGTAATGTTATTGGATAAACAGCAACAGACCCTTTGGCAAAACGGCAAATATCATTGGATATTAAAGCCCGATACGCTCGCGCAGGCCCATCCAAAGGTGGATCTCACACAATTGATTTCCTCGGGATTTAGCGGCGAAGACTCACAGCAGGTCGAATTTTCCCTCGACCATAAACGCTGGAAATTCAGCCTGCATTTAATTTCAGACAATATGCTCGCCCTGTTTGTAGAAGATTTTACCGAATCCTTCGAACTTAAACAGGCGAGTGAGTTATCGACCCGCTTAGCCTCCCTTGGGGAACTCACAACGGGAATTGCCCATGAGATCAACAATCCCGTCGGGTTAATCACCCAATCCATAAGCCTAATGCAGGATATTATCGACGATCTTAAGCGGGCATCGCTCGCTGCCAGCACGCAGCAGCTACAACAGGGATTGGAGGAACTAAATTTTACCAGCCAATCGGTGCAGGAATCTGCCGAGCGCATCGGCAGTATTATCCACGATCTTAAGCATTTCTCCCGCCATGGGCTTAGCAATGTCAAACCACTCGCGCTCAATCAAATTGTTGAAACGGCGCTGCGCTTAACCCATAACAATGTCAAACGCTTGTCCTTACAGCTCGCGCTTGCGCCTAATCTACCTGCAATTAAGGGCGATGAACTGCAGCTGCAGTTGGTACTGATCAATCTTATTCAAAATGCCTGTCTGGCGATGGATAAACCCGAGGGGTTGCTGACCATCGAAACCGGAGTGGAAGCGGGACAAGTCTACCTTAAGGTGATTGATAATGGTTGCGGTATGCAGCCCCATATTCAGTCGCGGATCCGCGAACCGTTTTTCACCACTCGGCGCGAACAGGGCGGCACAGGGCTTGGACTCTCAACCACCAACAAAATTCTGGTCGAACACGGCGCCCAGTGGCTTATCCACTCCCAGCCCAATATCGGCACCGAAATGAAAATCCTCTTAGGAATGAGCAATGAAGCTTAGTCGAAATATACTGCTCGTCGATGACGAAACCCGCTGGTTACGCACCATAGATATGCTACTTAATCGGCATATTCCCGAGGCCAAGACCTACACCTGTGAGAACAGCCGTCAGGCACTGCAATTGATCAATGATCTAGATATCGCGCTAGTGCTGCTCGACCTGAATATGCCCGTACTCGATGGTCGGCAGCTGCTAAGGGACATCCGCGAGCAAGCCCCCTATGTCAGGATCATTATCCTCACGGGCCTCAATGAGACCGAAATTGCCGTCGAGTGCATGAAACAAGGTGCCTACGATTTTATTACTAAGACCAGCTCCACCGACCAGCTACTGCTCTGTGTAAGGCGCGCCATGGAAGTCATTGGACTGGAGCGGCGCTATCATCAAGTTAAGGACGGTTTCTTTAACCGTATGGATCTCAGTGCATTCAATCAGATACTCACCACGGATATCAAAATGCACGACTGCTTTAACTTCGCCGCGACCTTGCAAGACAGTCGCGAGCCGATGTTACTCGAAGGAGAAATGGGCACGGGCAAACACGTATTTGCCCAGGCACTGCAACAACTGGTGAGCCCTGAACTACCATTGCCAGAAGTGTCACTCGCCGATTTATCGATGCAAATGCTGGAGCAAAAACTGTTTGGCAGCGCCAATCAAGTGGGACTACTGGATATGGCAGGCACGGGCTTTTTATTGCTGGATAATCTTGAGCTCGCAAGCTTCGAAGTCCAAAGGTTGTTCAGCCAACTGTGCCAACGCAAACGCTATTTTCCCCAAGGTTCACTGCGAGAAACCGCCCTGAAATGCCGTTTGCTGTTTAGCACCACAAGCTCATTGGAACAGCTAGAGCAGCAAGGATTTTCCCACGGCTTACTTTATTGCCTGCTACCGCAGCGGCTAAAGTTGCCGCCGCTTCGCGAGCGCACTGCCGATATCGGCCTGTTATTACAGCATTTTACAGAACTTGCCTGCCAAGAGTTGGGTAAAGACTACCTCGCCCTGCCCCATGACCTAGCCCGGCTCTTAGAAACTTACCCTTTCCCCGGTAATATTGCCGAATTAAGGGCGCTCACCTTTACCGCCGTTGGGATAAGTCATGGCCAAGAACTCGCACTCGCGCCCTTTTTTAGGGTGTTAGAACAACCGCAACTCACGCCCCCAATAGAGCGGATGACCTTCCCAGCTATTCTGCCTACGATCAGCGAAACAACGCAGCAGTTGATCCATGAGGCGCTTATCCGCACCAATAACAACCAAAGCGCGGCAGCTAAATTACTTGGGATCACCCAAAGTGCTTTAAGTCGACGATTAAGCAAACAGTGAATGGCCATCGCGAATGCAGCATTTGCATCATTTCTCATTTGGGTACAATTAAAAGGTGTCTAGGAAATCGTTGGCGATTCAAAAAGTTTCAATTGTAATATACGTTAACATGCAGAATGCGCATGATTACGCCTATTCTTTGATGTGTCAGAGCAAACTATAGTAAAACGCGATCTAGATGCTGTTATGCACTTAAAACTGTATGACTAGTAACATCACTTACATCAGCACAACGCTGATAGATAAACTTATAGGAGTAATCAAGGCACTTTATTGTGACTGAATCAAGAATAACAGTGTCCAGAGCTATTGCAGCACTGGTAGATGTTCTACACAACTAAATCAGCACACTTTCTAAAGGAACCTTAGTTGTACTAGCTCAGACCTTATCCATACTCTACTCGCAACAAATACTATAAACTGGTCACAACCCACTAATTTATTGGACATTTTTGCTAACTAAACGCTGTGGAAATCGAATGGCAATTCAATCTGTAGCATACATACATCTGTGAGATGTGTGCTCTACATCGCTCCATGGCGAAAATTTTTTAGCTAATATGCCTGACGAATTTTTCCAATAGAAGCAGCTCTGCCATGTTATATCGGCAATATGTTAAACCTAATATCCCGCTAGTACAGATAATGTTCGTATCAATTATCGTCATATCTTTTTCGTTACAAAATCAATTTGGCGGTCAGCTTTTTACTCACTTTATAGTCACACAGCAATTTATAAGCGAAATAGCCCCCAGCGCGATCTTAATTTGTACACTGTTAGGAGTTAGTCATTATCTCATTAACCAAAAGCTGAATTACTCGTTTAACAAATCCCATTTGAAGCTAAATCAAAAAATATTTGGCTTGTCTTTCCTATTAGGCTGTTCAAACTTATTACTATTTTTGAAAGCGGAAAGACTTAAACTCTCGCTGCGTGATCGCTACATGATTTTGTTGATAAGTCTTAGTTCGGCGGGAGGTATCAGCTGCATCTCACTGTCGGCTTTAGGCATACCTGTATATCAACTCCTACTGGCTAGCTTAGCTTTACCCCTTGCCATTATCATTCTTACCATTCCCTTCAATTTGATAAAGCCAGATTATTCAATCGATTATATCGGAGATACTATCCAATCTCGACCGGAGCCAAAAGGTTTATCCACTTACCTTATCCAATATTTAGTCGGTGCTAGTAAACTGACTGCAAATAAATCTATTACCATTATGTTCTTTGAAGCCCTCAAAGGTTCGGTACATAAGTTTAATATCGATTGGAGCTCTCTTACCTATTACCCCCATTTATTCATGAAGGATTTGGGCTTCACCGCTCAGGCTGCGGACGTTATCACTCAGGCATGGATTGCGAAAACCCTTGCAAATAGGGAGGTCGCACTGATTGATGTTACTAATGCGGGGATTTATGACGAGCTAACACTGATACAACAAATGCTGGTCCTTTCTTTGCTTATCAATATTGCCAGTGTAAGTGCTTTTATTGTTATTGGCTTGAATATATTAGCTTTATTCGGCAAGCAAGCGATGCAATACCTCAAAATCCTGCCAATTGTTTTTGTCATAGTTACTCTTCTCCCCATTATTCCTGTGATTATCTATGCCCTGTTTCCACATTAACTGATGGCCTTAGCTTCCATAGCAAATTTACGGTTACTTGGTTAATTACCTAAAACGTTAACGCTATATCACTCATCATTCACTGTAATGACGGCTCTGCCGTTAATAATGGACATTCTGTAGCATTAACTCCCCTTACGATCCAAGAGTCAGCCAGAACTTGGTGCTTTCAAAAGGGGAAATTAATTTTGTAACTAGCTTTAAATCACACCTTACTCCTATCGCCTCTTAATTAGCGTTAACACATTTATTTTGTTGATCAAAGTTACACTTCCACGAATTTCTCAACACAATTCTCACACCTCATAATATGTCATTGCTCACATTGGTAATACATCATACATTTGAGCGTGTGTTAGTTAAAAAATGCCTCATGTACCTAGAAAGGTTGAGTTAATGAATCATTTATCCTTAGTAGCTCTGCTGGTCAAACTGCATTTTCGTGATGCTCTGTAAAATCATCACGAAAGTGCAGTTGAACCTCTTGAGCAACTACACCAATACAGGACAAACCATATCACTTTACGGCCAGCTCCATTACAACACCACCAAAGTGAATTGGAGAGTTACTTTGGGTTGGCCAAGTAAGTATTAAAGGCATAAGCATCGATGCCTTCTACGTTGATTAAAACTTTCAAGCAACTGACCAAGTCATTATCAAAGTAACGTCTCAGTCGCCTAAAAGTTTGCCTAAAGCTACTAATTAAAGCGTGTCCCTGCGCATTTTTAGGGGGTATCAACTCCTTTGGGTGCACCTTTTTTTACAAAAAAAATCAGTTAGTAAGTGTTTAAACTATTAAAAATGGAGCTGTACAATGGAAAAAAGACCCCAACTTGTTCCTACAATGGCATTATTCTGTTTGCTACTCAGTGCATGCAGCGATAATGATTCAACACCTCTCACACAACATCTCACCCCCGCCACACCAGCAACTATCAATATTTGCAGTGATATTGCAACCCAATTTAACTTCAAAGACACCGTTATCACCAGTTCTGAAATGGTTTCAGCGGGTAAAGTTGAATACAGTTCAACCGAAAGTTACTCAGCACCTGATCATTGTGTTGTAAAAGGTTATATGAACGAGAGGATTGGTCTGGGGAGTAGCGGTGAGGCTGATACAAAATATGCCATAGGATTTGAAATGCGGTTACCGAAGGATTGGAATGGCCGTTTTTATTATCAGGCAAATGGTGGCCTCGATGGCTCTGTCTCTAAAGCCGTAGGCAGATTAATTTTTGCCGGTGGTGCCGATTCAGCAGCGTTAAATAGTGGTTTTGCAGTTATCAGCTCAGATGCTGGACATCCTAGCCCTGCTCCCCAATTTGGATTTGATCCGCAAGCCCGACTCGATTACGGCTATAACGCTGTAGCCGAATTAACCCCCATGGCAAAAAGTTTAATCAAAATTGCTTATGGTAAACTACCAGATAGATCATACTTTGCAGGTTGCTCAAACGGCGGGCGCCACACCATGATGGCAGCCAGTCGTTATGCAGAAATGTATGATGGTTTTATTGTTGGTAATCCAGGATTACACCTACCAAATGCCGCAGTGAGTCAGCTCTATGGTGCTCAGCAATATTCAACGTTAGTCACATATAATCCTGACGGTTCTGATATTTTAGCGACTTTACAGACTGCCATTACCCAAGAAGAATTCGGCGTTGTTTCACAACAAATTCTTAAACAATGTGACGCATTAGACGGCTTAGCAGACGGTATGGTTAACAATACTTATACTTGCCAAAAGGAATTCGATCTAGATCGCGATGTTCCAACCTGCTCGGAAGGAAGAAACGGCACATGCTTGAGTGCAGAGCAAAAACAAGTGCTTAGCAATATCATGGCTGGACCACATAACAGTCAAACAGGCGAGTCCCTATATATGCAAACTTTCCATATGATGTAGGCATAAGCGCTAATGATTGGTCTTACTGGGAATACTATATGGCACTAAACCGTGATACAGGCTCAGTAGGCTATGTATTTAGTACCCCACCAACTCCATTTGATGATAATGAACAGGCTGCACTAGCGTTTATTCAGTCTACTTCTGTAGATACGTATGCCCAACGTATTCATAACACCACCTCGCTTTATACTGAGTCGGGATATGATTTTATGACGCCACCAGAGGTCACTAAACTTTCTACATTGAAGGCTCGAGGCGCAAAAATGATGGTATTCCACGGTACCTCTGATGCAGTGTTTTCAACAAACGACACCGTAAATTGGTATAAAGAGTTAGATAGCAATCATTCAGGAAAAGCTGCCGAGTTCGCAAAATTATACCTAATCCCAGGAATGGGTCACTGTGGGAAAGGACCTGCAACCGATAAGTTTAATATGGTCGATGCATTAGTAAGCTGGGTAGAGAATGGTGTAACTCCCGCTGAGATCCTAGCTTCTGTGCGTGTGGAAAATACCGAATTGCCTGCTGACTGGTCAAAAACACGGACACGCCCGCTTTGTCCATTCCCTCAAATTGCTAAATACAATGGCACTGGTGATATTGAATATGCAGCAAGCTTCAGTTGTGTAATTTCAGAATAATAGCAACCATCATAAAATGCCACTTAGTGAACAATTAAGTGGCATTATTTAATAATAATTCAATCGAAAACTTATTAGCACAATTTTTTACTTTGAATCGCCATCACAAATTTAGCCACTCACTGTAAATCAATATCATCACTCTTTATACTTACGCTCAACCTCGGCCACTCTTTCGCAAAAATCTTCCAAGTGAGCGCGCATTTCAGCTTCGGCTCTGTCTTCATCCCCATCAACGACAGCCTGAACCAATTTATCATGTAAACCAGCAGGATGGATTTCGTCTGTAGGCGGTTTAAAGGTTAAGGTATTTTGACGTAATAACAACAGTAGTGACTTACTAATGGCTTCTAAGCAACGATTGCCGCAAATTTCGGCCAATACAAAATGCACTTGAGAACGCAAAAACACTGTGGTGGGGTATTCTAAGGTATCGTTTTCATGTTGATTGGCATCTTGCAGTTTTGCCGCTTGTTCAGCCGTGCAGTTTTTCGCAGCTAAACGAGCTACCTGTGGTTCGAGCAACATCCTAACCTGGACAATTTCAGGCAAAGACATTTTCCCCATAGTGAGTAGGTCTCTGCAGGCATCGCTTAAGCGTTCGTAGCCAATCTGTTTAACAAAGGCGCCGCCCATGGCTCCCTGACGAATCTCCACTAAACCACTTGCTTCGAGGATTTTTACAGCCTCTCTGACTACAGTGCGGCTGACCATAAACAGATCGATTAACTCTCGCTCCGAAGGAAGCTTATCTCCAGCTTTGTACCTGCCGTCAAAAATAGCTTCTTTTAGTTGCTGGCCAACTTCTGTCGATGCTCTTAGCTGCTTAACGGGTTTAAAGGTGTTCAAATTGTCATCTCGAATCAAAACTAGATTGAAATCTTAACATAAATCAGGCGAATGTCTGAATTTTCATTAGGTTAATTCTGATATTTATGAACTCTGGAGAGTTCTCGGTTTAAGATCATATCCAACCTATTAGGGTTTTGGTAAGCAATTGAATTTAATCGATTTTAAAATTTAAATATTCATTTAGGACTAGTACCTATTTTCGCCTAATTTGCAAATCAACCAACAGCTACATTAGAGATTAAAAAACATTCATTTTTGTTGATCTAAGTTACATCTACACGAATTTCGCAACTGAATTCTCATATTTCGAAACATCCCGTTGATGACATTATTCATACGTCATACATTTAACGTAAAGCTTTTGCGGCTTTTTAAAAGCCTAAAAATCGCTTTAGGCTACTAATAATAGGAAGAGATGATGATGAAAAAGTCTTATTTATCCTTGGTAGTGTTGTCTGCACTAGCGATACCCGCAGTCGCCGACACCAGTATCGACAAGATGTTCAGTGAAGGCACAGTAAAAGGTGAATTACGTCTTTTAGATTTCACCAAAGATTTTGATGAAGGTACCACTACCCAGCACACCACATCACTAGGTGGTCTGTTCTATTACAATACTGCAAAAGTGAATGGCTTGAGTATCGGGACGAGTTTTGCCTCTGCAAACCCCATTTGGGTTAACGACTCTGACGCGGTTTACAACTTAGTCGGTCGGGATGCCAATGGTGATCACCAGAGTGTCAATCGCATGCAGGAATATTATGTTCAAGGCGATTGGTGGAATACTCAATTTCGTTTAGGTGCTCAAGAGTTACGTACGCCAATGATGAACCCCCATGATATTCGCGCCATCCCGAAGACTTTCCGAGGTTTCTCCGCTGAAAACCACAGCATCGAAAATCTGACACTATCAGCACTCTATATCACCGATTCTATGGGATGGACTGATGAACGCTTTATCTCTGTGAGTGAAGCGGTAAAAGCTGAAGTTAAACGCAATACCGGCAATGTAGTGGATGTAGAAGATAATCCTGTGTATGCCATCGGTGCTAAATATCAATTGCCCTTCGATACAGTCAAAACTCAAATCAACCTGTGGCAGTACTATATGGAAGATGTGTTCCAACAGACCTATGCCAAGGTTAATCTGTCGACACAGTTGGGCAGCACTAATCTGTACTTCATTCCTTCCTACCTCAATCAACAAGCCACAGGTAATAAATCTGCCGGTGAGCTGGATACTTACCAATATGGCTTCCACCTAGGCGCTAAATTTGCTGGCGTGGATGCCACTTACATGTACGCTAAAACCGGTGACGATACTGTGCTGACGCCATGGGGCGACGACAAGGTTGTGATTCAACAGGTATACCAATCTGCACTCGCCAATGAAGAAGTCAACGCCTTAAAACTGGAATACGACTTCAGCCAAGTCGGTGCTAAGGGCCTAAGCGCCTATGCCTTCTACGGCGATTATGACTCACCGGAAAGTCTGAACGATTTTACCGAAACTAACTTCTCTGTGACCTATAAGTTTGGCGGTGTCTTTGAGGGCTTAGGTGTGAGAGCACGCTATGCAATGGTCGATTTTGACCAGAAGGAAGATCTCAACGATCTCCGCTTATACCTGACTTACAAGTTCGCTTTAGGTCATTAATTCGCGCGCTCCCATGCGCCTACTTACAGGGTGTATTAACGTCATTTGAATACACCCTTTTTTTAATCTTTATCACTTGGCTAACAAGCCGTTCGTCAGCTTTGACGTTAGAGCAAATCTTATGTCGTTGTAGATGGTGAAGAGCACCAAACGATATAGTCAACGGAGTAATGAAAATGAGTAAAGAATCGAGAGAAATTGACCAATACACTGCGAATGTTCTGCAAAATGGTCTATCGCGCCGAAGTTTTTTAACCCGAGCGGCGATCGGGACTGGGGGCTTAGCCTTTGCTGGATTAACAGGTTCTGCTAGCGCATCTCCTGTTTCTACACAAGCGCAGGAATACGCCCAAATTGGCCATGCTACGTTGGAGTTTATGCCAAAGCCAAGAGCCATCCCCGACAGTGAAATTGCATCGACCCAAACCTTCGATGTCGTTGTGGTCGGCGCGGGGGCATCGGGTGTTCCTGCAGCGCTTTCGGCGGCGGAAAATGGTGCTAAAGTCGCGGTATTGCAAAAACAGGCAATTCCCGTGGCTCAAGGTAACACTGGCTCTGGTCTAGATTTGAAGAAAAGCGATAAGGCGGGAATTGAAGCCTTGGTAAACCGCTTAATGGCCGACAACGCTCATCGCAGTCACCCTGCATTACTCAGAAGTTGGGCCTATAACTCAGGCGAGGCGGTATCTTGGGTTATTGACCGGGCAAAACAAGGCGGTGCATCCGTTGTTGACCAAGGCACTAAGCCACAACACGGTATTAAAGGCATTACCGAATATCCATTGGAATTTGTGACGTCTTATTTTGGCCCTAAACCCTATACCGCCGGTGATGGCATGCGTGCACTGGCTAAAACTGCCGAAAAAGCTGGGGTGAAGTTCTTCTTTAACACACCCGCTAACCAACTCATCCAAGATGAGAGCGGTAAAGTGATTGGTGTCATCGCCCAAAATCGTGATGGTAAATATCATAAGTTTATGGCTAAAAAGGGCGTGATTTTGGCTGCGGGTGACTACCAAAATAACAAAGCCATGTGTGACTTCTTCATTCCTGATCTGAAAAACTTCGAACGTAAGCAAATGGACCGCACGGGTGATGGTTTTGCGATGGCCTATTGGGCTGGTGGCGTCATTGAGCCTGCTGGGCACACTAAAATGCTCCACGACTTTGATGCGGGTCCTGCGGCTATGTGTGACATGCCATTCCTCGTGGTAAACCGTAAAGGGGAGCGTTTCGTCAACGAAGCCGTTGAAATGTCACTGATGAATAACTACTTGCGCAGCGAAGCTGACCAAGGTTGTTACTCTCAGGTTTTCGATTCTGACTATATGGAACAAGCTAAAAACTGGCCAGGAAAAGCCTACACTCCTGAAGAATTGAAGAACTATATGCCGGAAGATCCTTCAGAGAAGAAAGGCGTATTCCCATCACAAATCAATACCTTTGTGGCTAACACTCTAGAAGAACTTGCCGTGAAATTAGGTTGCGACCCTAAAACCTTTGTGAAAAATGTTAATCGTTACAACGAGCTATGCAAATCAGGTCGAGATGAGGACTTTGGTAAAGCGCCAAGCAAAATGGCTCCGGTGTTAAAGGCCCCATTCTATGGTATTCACCGCCGCATGCGTTTATCCGCGATCACCTCTGGTGTATTAGTTAACGAAAACCATCAAGCACTCGATGCCGATGGTAAGCCAATCGGTGGCTTGTTCATTGTCGGTAACATGGGGGGCGGTTTTTACGGTGGTGTTGACTATCCATTAACGGTATTTGGTCTGTCCTTAGGTCGTTGCTACACCTTCGGCTACTTAACCGGCAAGTTTGTCGCCAAGTTATAAGCCATAACGTCATCAATAGTGGTGCCTGCACATAAGGCATCCTTCAAAATGAATAACGGAATCACATCATGAAGAACTTAACTATTATTCTCTCACTGGCATTATGCCTATTTGCAGGCAGCACCTTTGCCGCAGAGCAGTTACTCGACCAAACTCACATGGCAAAAGGCTTAAAATGTACTAGCTGCCATCAGGGGGAAACTCGCGAAGCTGTGCCTATGTTGAAGTGTGTGCAATGCCATAACACTGCGAAATTGGCGGTAAAAACGGAGAATTTCAAACCCACTAATCCTCATAACAACCGTCACTTCAGTACCGAAACTGGCTGTGCTAAGTGTCATCATGTGCACCAAAAGTCTGAAAACTATTGCCAAGGTTGCCATTTAAAGTTTGATTTTGTGACACCATAATCCGATGTATCAGTAAATTGAAAACCACCTCTTCCCTGCCGAGGTGGTTTTCATCCCGAGTCAATCACGATAATCTACTGTATTTAGTGCAAATCAGCAGAGACACAAGATGGATGAGCAAGTGCTTCTAGATGCCATTGAATGTTCAAATATCAGTCGTTTGAATCACTACAAATTCGCAAGATGACTTTTAGCCCCATAACAACTACTAGAGGGGCCGCCGTGATCTGACTGATTTTCGCCAAATTCAACTTAACCGTTTATTTTAATTGGTATTTTTGATAAATTTATCTTTGGGGAATACAGATGACCTCAAAGCGCATACCAAACTCACTTTGGGACAAAACCTTGCTAGATTTTTTACTCTAATTCATTGGTTTCGGATTAATATTTGTAAGGCGATTATTGAGCGTTAGTATTAAACCCGATAAACAAGCCATCCATTTTCGTTGCATGAACTTAAGCGAATGATCTCCAAAAACTCATTTGGTCAAAACTCGCAGCAGACTGAGCAGTCCAAAACAGTAGAAGTGATCACTTGTGAACAGCGGAAGCGATCAATTGCGCCAGTGCCGCCAACTGGCGGCGCTGCCCCAAACTGCCCGCCCTGCTGGCAAACACTGATCACTTCTACCGGCAACGGCTGCCCAGACCGCTGGTCGGATTGCCCAAGTTTCAGGCAAGAAAAAGCCCCAAGTAAATGGGGCTGATTGGCAAAAAGAGTTAAGCCTGTCCTGTCTCTTTTTGCTGTCCTGTCTTTCTATAAAGTGTTATACCTGACCCATCATTTTCCCTTGGTAAATTTATGAGGAGAACCATCAGGATTGGGCTAGTTTTATCTACTTCCAAAGCCTAAGTTTTCTGTAGACCAATAGGTTACCGGATATTGTATTTCCGACTCCACATCGTACAAGAGCTGAGTGAACCCAAGAATTCCATTGGTACTTGAATAATATACTATCATTGGATCAGACGTAGCCATCTCACGTGATAAATTTATCACTTGAATTTTAAAAACTTCCTGTGAAATTCCAAAAAATTCAATTGTTTCCTTTCCTTTATTGATATATTTAAATCCCTTATGCTTCCACTCGGCGGCAGTTTTATCTTTTTTTTGTATTGCAAAATTAAACGTAATACTTTCAATACATATCCAATTATCATCGCAAGAGTCATATGGTGAGCCAGCATGCCCCCAAAAAAGTACTTTGGATTTAGTATCGATAGTAAAATTTTGACTAGCTACATTAAACGAATCTGCAACAATGTCTCTTTCTAGGTCTGAAGACCAACTCTTATAAATGTATTGATATTCATCAGCGCTCACTAATGTTGGTACTAAAACTGAGGCGATAAGGCAGCTAATTACAAGAAATTTATTGAAATTCATTTGATCACCATCAATATTCTTTTGGATAGACAGACTTAAGGAAACTATCGGCCATCCCCTCTCTACGTTTATCAGGAACACGTCGCAAGCCTCCATTTACAGAAGTCACGTTAACCCTTGGTATAGAATGAGCGATCTCATGAACAATTAGTCCCCTAATCGCATGAACGCCCGCATTTAAACTAACGTGATAACCACTTGCCACATTTGCTGGTGAACCGTTTTTATATGCATCATAGGCACCTCTATAGAATATAACATAGACTTTTTCGGCTACAATATTACCAGCGGCATCTTTAATAAATGTCGTTGTTGTTTTCGCTTCTGAACCATCTGCTGCATATTCATTCGTGTATGACCAAGTTGCCATTCTTAAACCATTGATTGCATGTTCAAGATCTGTAGATAGTTGTTCATTCCCGGAAGCAGTTGCGTCATTTATTCGTTCGACAAGACTAAAGTACTCATTAACAATCCCATTTTCTAATTCGTTAACAAAATCTTTCTCACCCTCTGATATCTCACCAACATCAGTGCCTCTAGAAGTTTTGTTAATACCAGCTCTTGAGCCTTTAGCTGTTACACCATCCCCACCACTCTTAGCAGCAGTCTGTTTCAAACTCCCCATATCAGACAAATTACCTGCACTGCTCATGGCATTTTGAATCCCTTGATGGGCACTCGCGCCATTGCCTTTGGTAATGTACATATTGCCCTGACTATCTTTGCCGACCGTACCGACGGTTTTACCATCTTTATCAGTAATATCTTGTGTCGTTCCACTTTCGATACTGTCGGCACAATCCTGAACATTATCTGTGGTCGCACAATACCCCGTCGGATCCGTCCCCGCCAGCGGGTTGTTCATTATGTAGGAATAGGGATTCACACTCTGGGTGCTGGTCGGGCTCTGGATCAGCGGGTCGACGCTGAGGAAGCGCCCGAGGTTGTAATCGTACACCCGGCCATTCATATGAATTAATCGGAATTGATTAACGAGCTGACTTTTAAAGAGCGCTATAAATACAATGAATTAATACAATATTCGCTTAATTGGGCAAACATTGAAATTACTTAGTGGATGGCTTGGGTAACTTTTTATTGTTCAAGAGATTATGGCAAATGACCCAAAAGTTGACCTTTTTAACTTTCGATGGACGGGTCGGTAAGGGATAAGCGCTTTCTACATGAAAACGCATTTTCCCTTGTTCCTTCCACACTCTAAACACGACTTGATAGAAAATCTCGTTTCCGTCATCGTCTTCAAGCTTACAGGTGCAATAGCGACTGTAGCCGCCGTGATAACAGAACTGCTCTGGTAAGGTCTCAAGGATAGTCGTCAGATGGAAAGATAACGCATATCTGGTGGGACAAAATGCTCTTGGATCTTTTGGTTTATGAGGGTATATCTGTGGGCCGTTGGGGTCTTTAGACTTATCCGGATCTACGGTAAAAACGTGATGTGACAGGGTGATATAAAGCGTATATTGCTCTTTCCGCTCAGGATGAATATAGGTGTGCTTTCTGGCAACCAAGTGATCAAAGTGAATTTCAGTTCCTTGGTAGGCGAATGGTCTCCAAAACTGGAATTCATTGTCGGCAAGATTAAAGAGGCGGTTTGAACTCATTGATTCTAATAGTTTTGTAAGGGCCAGAAATAACAAAGGCTCCAACGAGGGAGCCTTCGCCAAGTCAGACTTGGATTCAGAATGTCATTACCGGCCACTGCCTCGACCTTTGCAGGTTACGTGGTGTCATGCTTACGCATGTCTGCTGCACCATGACCATAGTCTCGCCCTTTTTGACGGGGCTGTCAATCCTTGCCTCTCGCTGCAGGATGCGTTCGATTATACACCTCACGTAATTTCGTCATACTGACATGCACGTATACCTGAGTGGTAGACAGGTCAGCATGGCCCAAGAACGCTTGAACATGGCGGATATCAGCACCATTGTCGACCATGTGCGTTGCCGCTGCATGACGGTACTGGTTGCAGGCTCCTGATTTTCGAACATCCGCCAACTTGATGTACTTGGCTACCAGTTCAGACAGTTGAGCTGCCCGAAATGGTTTACCGTTGTTTGCCAAGAATAACGCTTTGCCGGAATGCGCGTTTGCCAGTATAGGCCTAACTTCCCTCAAGTAGCGATAAATCCAAAGGCAAGTCTCTTTGGCAATCGGGACATACCTGTCTTTAAAGCCTTTTCCCTGGTTGACTCTGAGCTGGCATAGTTCAAAGTCAACATCGTCCAGCGCCAAGGTGCTTAGCTCAAATCGCCGAATACCAGAGGCATAATAAGTCGTCATAATGGCCGTATCCCTTACCCCTTTGAGACCATAATGCGCTGCCTGCTGTAGCACCTTTTTGACCTCTTGTTCACTCAGAACAGGCTTAGGTAGTCGCCTGCCATTCTTCGGAAGTTCAAAGCGTTCAGTACGATTAACTGACAGTACCTCCTTGATGAATAGGGTACGCATCATCACCTTTACAACGGTTAAGCGATTGCGGATTGTTGCACGGCATAACGGCTGACCGTCGAGTCTCTTGCGGAATTGGTTAAGGTACTGCTGATAGTTATCGAGCAGGTCAACATCGATACTGTTGATACTGAAGACTGCATGACTATCAGCCCATTGCTGAAAGAGTTGCAAACCTGCAGCTTTACTGACCACAGTATTCTCGCTCTGTCCCTTGGCACGGCATAACGCTAAGTAGTAATCGACGCTGCTAGAAAGCGTGTCGGATGTGGGTTTAGTGAGTAACATAGCGTTCCCCCCATACCATGATGTTAAACCACACTGGACGGGTATAAATACAGTACCTATACCAGAGAATAATCCTAGGTGCAGGTCGACTAGGGCAAGCTAACTTCACGCCACATGCCGCAATAATGGTTTCCCCCTCAAATACGGGTTCCACAATGCAGCCTCGGAAAATTTCATGACCACTGACTTTGATTAAGCCTAAGCGCCTTAACGCCCCGCGAAATCCGCCCCCCTCAAGCGTGTCAGAGGCTTGAACATAACGATTGAGTTTGCGGTCACAAAATCCAATCTGGAGGCGCTTGATATTCTCCATGCTTATTCCACGCCGCGCCAACTTCTGACAGGCATCGGCGTTTGCAAGCAGACGTTGATGATAAATATCAAAAAGCCGCTTGAGATACACGTTGTTGAGGTCAAGAGTGGCCTGCATCGGTTCAAATGCATCAATATGCATATCGATAGTCATATCTTGCCCTCCTTGACCGTTTTATATGACTTGCGCATCGATTCACCGTGTAATTCCAAACGATGGGCTCGGTGAATGATGCGATCCATAATGGCGTCAGCTAGGGTCGGCTCCCCAATATATTCATGCCATTTACTGACGGGCAATTGGGTCGTGATGATAAGTGAACCAGACTCAACCCGCTCTTCTATCAGCTCCAATAAATCCTGTCGGTTAAGGTCATTTAACGGGGCCATCGCCCAATCATCTAGCACCAGTAATTTGTATTTAGCCAGTCCACTGCGCAGTCTGGGCAAAGAGCCATCCCGATGAGCAATGGCTAATTCCTCCATCAATAAGTTGAATCGCTTATACAACACTGAAAAATTGAGTTTTATTGCTTGGTTGGCAAGCGCACAAGCAATCCAACTCTTACCAACGCCAGTCGGCCCTGTAATCAACAAAAACTGATTACGGGTAATCCACTCGCCATTAATCAGGGTGGCGAGATAGCCCTTATCAATCCCGCGCTTTGCTAGGTAGTCAATGTTCTCCACACAAGCCTGCCCCTGCTTCAGCTTTGCGGCTTTAAACAGCCGCTCCCGCTTTTTCTGCGACTTGTACTGGATCTCCTCACAAGTCAAAAATGCCAAAATATCGATGATGGGAAGCGTCACCATGTCGGGCGTCACGAGGACTTTTTTTAAGGCTTCACGCATCCCCGATAGACGCAGTTGTTGAAGGTTTTCAAAGACACTGTGTTCACTGCTCATTTTACTGCCCTCCATCGAAATAATAGCGAGCACCACGAACATTATGATGAAGTGGCAACTGGCCTTGAACGGGCGTCACGTCTCCTGCTGGCTCATCCAAACGGCATTGCAAGATGGAACGCACACTGCTGACGGTCAGCGACTGAATTTCACAGGCGCACTGACAAGCCCGTTCAAAACGTGAATGGCCGTATTGCCGAGCCAGTTTTTGCAATTTCGAACAGGCTTTGCAGCCCTGCAATGAATAGTCAGGTACACCATCAAACTGTGCCGATACCAAGGCTAAGGCGTGCTCGCCAATGGCTGTGGCCCATTGGGTAAAATGCGCTTTTGACTGTGCCGCATAGGCTTGATGGCTCTTAGGTCGGTGACTGTTCTCCGTGGTGGTGCCGCCTTGGACATCACTACGTAGGTGGACGGCAACTAACTTATGATGGAAGTAGATTTCGACTTTGTTTTGGCAGACTTTTACGTCCACCGTCAGGCCTGTCAGTTCAAAAGGCACGGAATACGCATGACCATGTACGTAGATATGATAATCCCGATTCACTTTTTGCAGATGCAACCAGCGACCAATATCAAAGGGCTGGTTCGGTATGGCTGATAACGCTGCACGTTCAGTTTGTTCAAACCGCTCACGGCGATTGCCCAGATAGCGCTTAAACGGGCGTTGATTCAACTGCTCTAGCAATTCAGCCATAGCCTGATTTATCTCAGCCACACTGAAAAAGCGACGGCGACGCAGCACCACAGTAATCCAACGAGTCACCAGTAACACACCAATTTCCGCTAAGGACTTATCCTGTGGACGTCGCACCCTCGCGGGGTCAATGACAAAGCCATAATGTTCAGCCAATTCTTGGTAACTGTGGTTGACCTCAGGGAACTTCCCAGGTCGGTTGACGGCCGATTTGAGATTGTCAGGTACCACCAACTGAGGAACACCACCCAAATAAGTGAACATTGCTTGATGCGCTTCCAGCCACTCTTCCAGTTTCTGAGAGCGCAGCGCTTTGGCGAACACTAGCTGTGAGTATCCCATCACCCCGACAAACATCTCCGCATAATGTGTTTCGCCTGTCTGCGGCTCAGTCCAAGCAATCCGTTTTCCGGCAAAATCGACAAAGCACACCTCGCCTGGAGCGTAATATTGTCGCATCGAGACGTCGATGGACTTGACGTATTGCCGATACCAGTGGGTAAACTGCGAATAACACAGGGCATCAGCGGGACGAATGCTGCGGTATTCCTCCCAGAGCTGAATAAGCGTTTGATGCTTGTCCTGCATCAGTTGATGAATATAAGCCCAGTCAGGTTGACGCTTAATACTGGCCGTAGACGTGATGAGGTGAAATCGATTCAGCAGCTGGTCATCGGAATCTTGCTCCAGCTCTGCAAGGGTTACAGCAGTTTCCCGTCGCTTACGACGATAGGTTCGCACTGTATTAGGCGAGATGCCCACAAGCTGAGCAATCCGCCGATTAGAGTAGTTAGTAGTGGTGAGCAAACATAGCAGTTGCCGTAATCTCTGTATATTCATGGTGACTTCCTTCATTTCAAAATGATTGAAATCAAGGCACGTACATACCCACGCTTCGGCCTCAGGCCGAAACTTGACAGTCTGGCATGGGAAAGCTTTAATGAAGTTGTCGAGGTCCGAAATTCGACAATTTCAGAAAAAGTCAGCATCTACCCAATGCTGGCTTTTTCACTTTCAGTGCCTTGGAAATAATGCACAAACAGTTAGTTACATGTCGATAGACTTCTCCTCAGTTGAATATTGATGTTCAATGCGTTGTTTAGCCAACCAAAGCGCAATGTCCTTCACCAGAGCAAATCTTCCTCTCCTTCCCGATATCGTAAAAAGTTCAACAGGAAATGTTGGCTGAGACATGTGCTTTCGCAATGAATGGATACTTCTATAGCCCATCGCGTTCGCTAGCTTTTCGCCAGTTAACAATGGCGAGGCGAAGCGGTGCATCAATTCACGCTCTAACTCAAAAGCCAGTGTATCCACATCACCTCCGAGCTTTTTATTCATGCTGCAACCTACTTCGATTGGGTGGGAATAACTAAGAATACAAAGCCAAGCTAAACTTGCATAAGGCTTTCTTTTTCAATTAAAGGCACGAGTTTATGAGTGTAGAAAACAGTAAATACCTTCTTTATCAATTTGTTGTATTGCTAGTAAAAAGTTTGCAATGCCAATTGCAAACTTTATTTCCCCCATGTACAACTTCGAAAATTACCTTTCGCTAAGCCGAGAGACTAAATCACTGGCAACGCGCTATTGGTGTGCTTCCCCCTGTGTCAGGATTGTTGTCACCCCTAAATAATCATTATTTTTAAAGACAGGGTGCGGCAAAAGAGAACAAAATGGCTCGGTATTCACCAGAACGTAAAGAGGCGATCCTTAAAAAATTATTAC
>NZ_NAJR01000011.1:0-156832 GCF_002196695.1 Shewanella sp. Shew256
GCTATGAACACTCATTCATTGATTTAAATTTTGATTACTCGCCAAACGGCAGAGTAATTTCGATTAACTCAACACCTGTGAGTGTCCACACAGATTTCTTGTTTAGATTGTTAAAGAGCATTTGACCATTCACTTCGCGTTACCGCTCAGCGGGTCAGGGCTGCGTATTCTACGCATTTCCCCAGTCGCGTCAAGGCGTTTTTGCAAACTTCTTGAAGCTTTCGAACCAAGTGCACATTTTGCATTCGATTCTCACTGATACCGCATTCGCTTTCGCTGTCTGCCGTATCAGTGGATGCGCATTATAGGCAGCAGAACTTTTTGTGCAAGGGCTTTTTTGAAGTTTTTTGCATTATTTTTCAAATGCCTTTTTACACCCAATCTAGGCACAAGCTACCCACGAGTTATGCCCAGAGTTATCCACAATCGCTGTATTTATCACCGCTGAGTGCCGCTCAAAATCGCTAAGAGAAACGATTTATCACTCAATACAGACGCATGGTTGCAATATTAAAGAAGGAATAAAGATGAAATTCGGCAATGAGGATGGAAAAGCTAAATAGAGGAAGTCGCGACCTTATACTTATATAGCTATATAAAGTACAAGGTCGCGCAACGCGCGCTTACTTGTGGTGTTAGTTAGCACTCCACAGTAACTGGCCGCAATCGGTAAGATCGTACCCACCTAATAACGAGGCCATTTGGCGCGTATGCCCGCTACTCAACATAGTAAAGAGCTGTTGCAGTTGTCTGCGAAAGTAAATGCTTTGCGGCATCACAAAGTCGAAGGACTCTTTAACGAGTGGCACGAAGCTTAAGCCGCTCTCTAAGGCAACGGATTGGCAACCGAAACCTATGTCGGCATCACCCCGTGCTATATATCCTGCAAGCTCACGCTCGCTATAGGCCGTTAGCACCACATTGAGTTGATCTAAACGTGCCCCTTGCTTTAATAGCCATTGTTCTAGATGTTGCTGACTACCAGCGCCACCTTGGCGACTGACCCAACGCCAGGGTAAGGTGAGCACCTTATCCTCTTCTTGGCATCTGTGGTGCATATCGGTACGCATGATCAAGCCTTGCTGACGGGAATAACCATGCACCATGATCCATTGTTGGTGGTTCTGATAACCTTTAAGTAAGGCTGGATGACGGATATTCCTATCCTCCATGCTCCCCCAGTGCAGAGTACAGACGTCGGCATAGCCCTTTGCTAATAGCTCTAACCCGAGGCGCGAGCCCGTTGCGCTGTAACTGATTAGTTCACGGCTCCCCACCTGTGCCATCAAGCGCGCCACTAACATAGAAAGCAGAGGATCATCGCTGCCAGTGATCAAGAGCCGGTCGGTTAACATACCGCTGTGGCAGGAGTCCATCACCCAGCGGTCAATTAGAACCTTAGGGAATAACCATTTACCGGTGATTTTCGTTGCAGGCAGAATTCGGTCATTCGCCATAGCGTAGACTTTCTTCTCGTTCAGATCTAAATACTCAGCAACCTGCTTCGCGCTCATGTAAATCAATTCACTGGCGGATGTCATCTTATGTCCTTGTCGTCCTATCTTTTCTAAATTCAACCGATACCATCGTGAGCAGCTTATTTGCCTGCAACGGTATTCGCATCAAATTCAATATTTTCACTACCGTGATAGATCAAAAAGTGGCGCCCTTTCGCTCGGGCAATAATGGTGATACCCAGCTGCTGCGCAAGCTCTAGCCCCATTTGCGTCACGCCACTGCGCGATAGCAATACGGGGATCCCCATCTTGGCAACCTTGATCACCATCTCCGAGGTGAGTCGCCCCGTGGTATAGAAAATCTTGTTATCGCCCCGATCCTGAGCCAACCACATATCACCCGCTAAGGTGTCAACGGCATTGTGGCGCCCGACATCTTCTACGAAGGCAAGAATTTGGTCGTTTTCGCAGACACCACAGCCATGAACGGCGCCGGCATTCTTATAAGTGTCATTATATTCATTGATATTTTTAAGCAAACTGTAGAGCGTACTTTGCTTCAGGCTTGGTGTGGGCAGCTGGATATCATCTAAATCCTGCATAAAACTGCCATAAACTGTTCCTTGGCCACAGCCTGAAGTCACGGTTTTTTCTGATAATTTTTGCTCGATATCGGCAGTTTGCTCGCGGGTTAACACGGCGGCGGAGTTCACATCCCAATCGACAATCACTGAGTCCAACTGGCTAACATCGGAAATAAAGCCTTGATTTTTAAGATAGCCTAACGCAAGCGACTCGGGTTTAGCTCCTAAGGTCATCAGGGTCACAATCGGACGCCAGTTCAGGTAAACCGTTAAAGGTCGCTCACAGGCAACATGCTTATCGATCACTTCACCCGATTCGTCTACGGCTTTGACGGCAATCGTTAACGGCACTTCAGCCAGGGTTTTCACAAAAGTGAAGGCTGGTTTCGCTGGCGATGGGTGGTCATTGGGCTGTGCTTGCTGAGCAATATTAGAACTATTATCAGAAATCATAATGTTACCGCTTTACGTGTGATGGCATCAGCATAGCAATATTTATACCTAGGTATGAAACTCTGGGCTAAATGCGTGATCCGTCGCAATTATGAATATTCCAGTGGGCGTAAATGTCCCAGACAAAATGACACATTAGACAAAATGTCCTAAATTTACCCTTATTTTGATGATCCACCTCAAACAAATACCCCCTGTTTAATGGCATTAATATTGCAGTGACCTTTTATCGCAATCAGTAGGGGAAAGAGAACCGTTCGCTCAGGTTCGCCCCTCTCGGCTGAAACGGAGAGACAATGCAACATACCACTAGTGTTTGGCCAATGTACGTTTCGCTCAAAAAAGTAGAGAAACAAATGGGCCGTTGGACCTCAGTACAATGGGAAATCGATCATCTACTGCCCGCCACCCACGAAGCCCCCGAAGGCGCAACCTTAGTACTGCTCGAACTGCACAAAGACGAGCGCGCCAGTTATCGCATCAACCTCGACATGGATAATGCCATGCTGTACTTGGTCTGCGATGAAATGGCAGATGGCACTTGGGTACCCGCGCTACTCTCGGCGGATCAAAACGTGGCGGCAGGCTGCCTTGAAGGCAACACCCCCGTTATCAACATGCTGATGCCAGAGGCGATCGCCTGCTGGATTGAAGCCTTTATCACCCAATACGGCGAAGTTGAAATCGCCGCTTATCGTCGCAAGCATGTCGACCACCGTAAAAACCAAGGCCCTAGCCGCGACCCATTGCGGAGGGACTAATGGCTGACTCAACCCCAAAGGCTAACGGCTTTTTTAGCCGTTGGAGCCAGCGCCGTGAGCAGGTCGCCGCCGAAGAAGCCGCACTTGCAGCTCAAACGGCCGAAAAAACCGCGGAAGCAAACTTAAATCCTCCTGTTGAGCCAACGGTGATTGCGGCAACAGCACCGACTTCTGAACCTCAGGATACCCTCCCACAAACCGATGAGGATCCCAACCGCCTCCTCACTGCGGAAGAACTGCCCAATCCCGAAGAAATTGAGATTGGCGGCAGCTTTGCTAAGTTTATGGGAGCCAATGTTGACCCAGCGGCCAAAACAGCGGCGCTACGAGCCTTGTGGAAACAGCCACATTTCAATGAGATAGATGGTCTCTTGGAATATGCGCTCGACTACAGCAATCAGCCAAAGCTGACGCCTGAGGTCTCCGCCGAGCTAGCCCAAAAAGTATTCCGTTTTATCACCAAAGAGAATGAAGAGTCAGACGAAGATCCGACCTCAATCCCCAGCGACGCGGTGGTGAATACAGAAAATGCAATGGAATCAAAAAACAGTGATGTCGAAACCGAATTAGCAAACACTCAGATCACGGACAATTTGGATGGGGAGACTGATGACCTACCCCAAAATGCACCAGAGCCGGTCGCTCAGATGCAAAAGCCAGTTGTTTAATGTCAGTTTAGCTAATTTTTATGTCCATAACTTTGGTATGTGAATTGCTGTACTAAGGGATAAAAACTTAGATAAAAGCAGAAAAGGCAAGGACTTAGTCTCAAATTACCGCCTAAATCTGCAGCAAAACAGCTATAAAAGAGCAGCCAAAGTACTGTTCAGGAACGCAATGTGAGCACTCATTTGATGACCAATCAAACCCAGCTTGCGCTAAAACAAGCGCGGCAAAATGTGTTAGCCCAAACGCAGATTTTACAGAATCTGATCCCGCCAACAGTGAGCTACACCACTGAAGGCACAGTGCTAATTATTGGCCCTGAGGATCTGGCACGCCTCGCGGCGGACAAATTGTCCACTATGGCGAGCCGTGTGATTTTGGCTAACGAAGCGATTACCAGCCAAGATGAAACCCACCTTGAACAGGTGATGGCTGCGGCGACGGATGTCGAAAGCTACTACAACAAACTCATTGGCATTAAAGGATTTTTAGGTCAATTCCAAATCAGCGTTGAGCATCAAAATGGCGCGGCGGAATTGAGTGTTGTCGCCATTCGTAAACCTCATTTTGATTTGATCCTCGATTTAAGCAGCACACCTTGCTTGAATTTAGAAATGCTGCCGCCGGGCTATTTCTATGTCGGTCAAGACCAAGCCAAACTGGCCGATGCGCTGGAGCAACTGCCCGAACTGGTGGGCCAGTTTGATAAACCCCGTTACGTTAAAATCAATGCCGACCTATGCGCCCATGACCGTAATGGCATCAACGGCTGTAACCGTTGCCTCAACTTCTGCCCCGCCGATGCGATTAGCAGTGTCGCCAAGAAAATTGAGGTCGATCCTTACCTCTGTCACGGCGCAGGTAGCTGTGCGAGTGCCTGCCCGACGGGTGCGATTGGTTACGACTTACCGACGCCACAGGCACTGCATTCTTACCTGAATAAGATTATCAACCGTTACCGTGAACAAGCCCAAACCGCCCCCGTGATCCTATTCCACGACAACGCGGTTGGCGCTAGCTTGATAGGTGACGACTTAGCCGGGGATGTGCTCCCCGTAGCCCTAGAAGAAATCACAGTTGCCAGCATTGACCATTGGTTAGCTGCTCTGGCTTGGGGCGCACGCCAAGTGTTAATCCTCAATACCGAGGCGACAGCCCCCACACTCACGCAAATGTTGAAAGGTGAACTCGCTTTAGCCAACAGCATGTTAGATGAAATCGGCCAACCGCAGCGCCTGAGCCTTATCGACCCAAGCATGCTGGCGAATTTAGAGCCGCTGCTCGATATTAGCCTCGATTGGCCGGTGATTGTGCCGGGCGCTTTTGCATCGACCACCAAACGTAACACTCTGTTTGATGCGATTGACCATCTAAACAGCCAAGCGGGTGAAATCAACAGTTGTTTGAGTATCAACAACGTCCCCTACGGCAAAGTCAGCGTCAATGTCGAGAAATGTACTCTGTGTATGTCCTGCGTGGCGATTTGCCCCACCATGGCATTGCAAGATGGTGGCGACAAACCTGCACTACACTTTATTGAGCAAAACTGTGTTCAATGTGGCTTATGTGAGGCGGCGTGTCCTGAAAAGGTCATCAGCCTGACACCACAAATTAACTTTGATAAAGCTGCTCGTCAGCAATTACAAACCCTGAAAGAAGAAGCCCCATTCGAATGTATTCGCTGCGGCTCTCCTTTTGCGACCCAATCTATGGTGCATCGGATGCTGGATATGGTCGGCGCGCACAGCGCATTCTCAGCCAATATTGAACGACTGAAAATGTGTGGCGATTGCCGGGTAAAAGACATGTTTGAAGACATTCTTCAAGATCCTGAAAAGCAACTGCGATAAGAGATCCGCTATGACCGAATCAGTAAGACAAGTATCAGAAAACGATCAGTTGAGAGCCGATATCTATCAACTGTTGGCCGCCCTGTTGCGTCGCCATCCAAGCCCTGAACTGCTGCAATTTTTGGCCAATCTTGAAATCGATGCCAATGAAGACAATGAGATGACCAAGGCTTGGTTATCCCTGCAATTGGCCGCCCAGCAGTTCAGCAGTGAACAATTAGAAGATGAGTATTTTGCCCTGTTCCTCGGTGTGGGTTGTGGCGAAATCCTGCCCTATGGCAGTTGGTTTATGACGGGCTCACTGATGGATAAACCGCTGGCATTATTGCGTAACGACTTAATGCAATTAGGGTTTGAACGTGAAGAAAACGTCAAAGAGCCAGAGGATCATGTGGCCGCTCTGTGCGAAGTCATGGGCATCTTGATCCTAGAAGCGCCAGGCTACCGTCAATTGGCATTCTATCAACGCCACATCGGCAGTTGGATTCAGCGCTTCTGCGACGCCGTCAGCAAAGCCCCGAGCGCGGCGTTTTATGCCACGGTCGCCCATCTTGCGAAGGCATTTTTCGAGATGGAAGCCACCGAATTTGAGCAACTGAGTTTAGACATTCCCGTCAATTGCCCCGGAAGTGCGGAGCTACAACCCGCCGCCAGCGATTTAGAAAAACAAGTGGAATTAATGAACTAAACTTAAAACGGTTGGCGATACGCAGATTCAGTGCCTATCGCGTTTTAGTTTGATAGGCAAAGGTGGACTTAAGGTTCACCTTTGCCACAAAAAGGAAGCTTAGGCTTCCACAGTAACCGAGGTGGTCGTGGTATGCATCACCTCACCCAGTAACACAAGGAGACACTATGAAGAAGCAAGCTTCCGACATGGGCCGTCGTCAATTGCTCAAAGCATTGGCACTCGGCAGTGCGGCTGGCGCGGTTGCGACTGTCAGTAGCCAAGCTCTGGCTGCCACCCCAACAGTTGCCCCAAGCGAACCTAAGAGTGACAACTATCGCGAAACCGACCATATCCGTAACTACTATGCGTCGTTGAACAACTAACCAGAGGAGTGTGTGTGATGCGATTAACCCGCAAAACAGACCAAGTCGTCGAGCCAAAAGTGCCCGCCCTCGGTCTTAATCGTCGCCAATTCTTAAAATCTGCAGGTCTTGCCACTGGTGGTATCGCCGCCGCGTCTATGCTTGGCACAGGTATGATGCGTAAAGCACAAGCGCAGGAACATATCCCCCATAATGCACCGACTGAAGTCAAACGTACCATTTGCTCTCACTGCGCAGTGGGTTGTGGTATCTATGCTGAAGTGCAAAACGGTGTGTGGACAGGTCAAGAACCCGCGTTCGATCATCCATTTAACCAAGGCGGCCACTGCGCGAAAGGGGCTGCACTGCGTGAACACGGCCACGGTGAAAAACGCCTGAAATACCCAATGAAGTTAGAAGGCGGTAAGTGGAAGAAGATCTCTTGGGAACAAGCGATCAATGAAGTAGGCGATAAAATGACGGCGATTCGTCAAGAATCGGGTCCAGACTCTATCTACTTTATGGGTAGTGCTAAGTTCTCTAACGAACAGGCTTATTTATATCGCAAACTCGCGGCACTGTGGGGCACAAACAACGTCGACCACTCAGCCCGTATTTGTCACTCTACCACGGTAGCCGGTGTTGCTAACACTTGGGGCTACGGTGCGCAAACCAACTCGTTAAATGATATCCGCAACTCTAAGTGCATCATGTTCGTGGGTTCAAACCCAAGTGAAGCACACCCTGTCGCCATGCAACACATTCTGGTGGCAAAAGAGCGCGGCGCTAAGATCATCGTTGTTGACCCACGTTTCACCCGTACTGCAGCCAAGTCTGACGAGTACGTGCATATCCGCCCAGGTACCGATATCCCCTTCATCTATGGTCTGTTATGGCACATTTTTGAAAACGGCTGGGAAGATAAAGAGTTCATCAATCAACGTGTTTACGGCATGGAACGTATTCGCGATGAAGTGAAAAAATATACCCCTGAGGAAGTCGAAAACGTTGCAGGCGTGCCTAAGGCGCAAATGTATCGTATCGCAAAAATGTTAGCCGAAACCAAACCAGGCACCATCGTATGGTGTATGGGCGGTACTCAGCACCACGTCGGTAACGCCAACACCCGTTCATACTGTATTTTACAGTTAGCACTGGGCAACATGGGTGTATCTGGCGGCGGTACCAACATTTTCCGTGGTCACGATAACGTGCAAGGTGCAACGGACTTTGGTCTGTTATTCGACAACTTACCCGGTTACTACGGCTTAACCTCAGGCGCTTGGGCGCACTGGTCTGGCGTTTGGGACTTAGATCCGAAATGGGTTGCTGGCCGTTTCGACCAAGGCGAATACTTAGGTCAAACCCCACAAACCTCAACGGGTATCCCCTGCTCTCGCTGGCACGACGGTGTGCTAGAAGATAAAACCAAGATCGCGCAGAAGGACAATATCCGTCTGGCGTTCTTCTGGGGTCAATCAGTTAACACCGAAACCCGTGGCCGTGAAGTGCGTGAAGCGCTGAACAAGTTAGATACTGTGGTCGTTGTCGACCCAATCCCAACGATGGCCGGTGTTATGCACCAGCGTAAAGATGGGGTATATCTGCTCCCAGCGGCGACCCAATTTGAAACCTACGGCTCAGTGTCTGCCACTAACCGTTCGATTCAATGGCGCTCTAAAGTCATTGAGCCACTGTTTGAGTCTCTGCCTGACCACGTGATCATGTACAAACTGGCGAAAAAGCTGGGTATCGAAAAAGAATTCTGTAAGCACATCCAAGTCAATGGCGAAGAGCCATTGATTGAAGATGTGACTCGCGAATTCAACAAAGGTATGTGGACCGTCGGTTACACAGGTCAAAGCCCAGAACGTTTGAAAATGCACCAAGAAAACTGGGGCACTTTCGATGTAAACAGCCTGACCGCACCGGGCGGCCCAGCTAAAGGTGAAGTTTACGGCTTACCTTGGCCATGCTGGGGTACACCAGAAATGAAACACCCTGGTACCCAAATTCTTTACGATCAATCTAAAGAAGTGAAAGACGGTGGCGGTACTTTCCGTGCCCGTTATGGTGTTGAACACAATGGCGTCAGCATTCTTGCCGACGGTTCATTCTCCAAAGGCAGTGAAATTCAAGATGGTTATCCTGAGTTTACCGCCGACATGCTCAAGCAATTGGGTTGGTGGGATGATTTAACCGAAGAAGAGAAAAAATACGCCGAAGGCAAAAACTGGAAGACAGACCTGTCTGGCGGTATCCAACGTGTTGCAATCAAGCACGGCTGTATTCCTTTCGGTAACGCGAAGGCACGTTGTATCGTGTGGACTTTCCCAGACGATATCCCGCTGCACCGCGAGCCACTCTACACTCCTCGTCGTGACTTAGTCGCTAAGTACCCAACCTACGAAGACCGTATGGTTGCTCGTCTACCGACGCTGTATAAGTCAATTCAGGATAAGGACTTTACCCAAGGCTTCCCACTGACACTGACCTCGGGTCGTTTAGTGGAATACGAAGGTGGTGGTGAAGAATCTCGTTCTAACCCTTGGTTGGCCGAGCTACAACAAGAAATGTTTATCGAAATGAACCCGGCAGACGCTGCTGACCGCGGTATCCGTGACGGTGACAATGTCTTTGTTCATAGCCCTGAAGGCGCCAAGATCACAGTGAAGGCAATGGTGACACCACGGGTTGTTCCGGGTGAATGTTTTATGCCGTACCACTTCGCAGGTATCTTCGAAGGTGAAAACCTCGCGAAGAATTACCCAGAAGGTACAGTACCTTATGTACAAGGTGAATCGGCAAACACCATTTTAACTTACGGCTATGACGTTGTGACTCAGATGCAAGAAACTAAGTCCAGCCTTTGCCAAGTTAGCAAAGCCTAACCTACTTGATGAGGAGATAAGCCATTATGGCAGTCATGAAATTTTTGTGTGACACCAAACGCTGCATCGAGTGTAACGGCTGCGTCACAGCATGTAAAAACGAGAACGACTCCGCGCTTGAGTGGGGTATTCAACGTCGCCGCGTGGTGACGATTAACGATGGTCAACCGGGTGAAGCATCGATTTCAGTCGCATGTATGCACTGTACCGACGCTCCTTGCATGGCCGTATGTCCGGCAGATTGTTTCTACCGTACCGACGATGGCATTGTGCTACACAACAAAGATACCTGTATCGGTTGTGGCTACTGCTTCTATGCCTGTCCGTTTGGTGCACCACAATTTCCGAAGAAAACCGCCTTCGGTAGCCGCGGTAAAATGGACAAGTGTACTTTCTGTGCCGGTGGCCCAGAAGAAACCTTCTCCGAAGCCGAGCATAAAAAGTACGGTGCCAACCGTATTGCTGAAGGCAAGCTACCTATGTGTGCTGAGCTTTGTTCAACCAAAGCGCTGCTTGCGGGTGATGCGGAAGTGGTATCAAACATCTACCGTCAACGTATGGCCTCTCGAGGCAATCCTAACGTGATTTGGGGCTACAACCCAAAGACCGGTGAGATTAACTAAACAGAGTGAAGGTTAGGGAGTCATCCCTAACCTCTGGCAAGGAGTGAAAATGTTAAACAAACAGTTAAACAAATCACTGCGCAGTCTGTTTGCTCTGATGGTACTCGTGATGGGATTGGGCCTAAGTTCAGTAATGAGCGCAAGCCCAGTACAGGCAAGTGATCAGCAATCGAGTCAACAACAGGCGAAAGCGCAAACCAGCGAAGCCGATCTGTGGCGCGCGGTAAAGTCGGGTGAAACTGGCTATACCACGGCTAAAGGGGTCGAAACTGGGGTGTTGATTAACGTTGCCGGCAACCAAGGTAAAGAACTGAGAAACCAATACATCACCCCGATTATGGCCTTGGCTGTAACGGGTGTGTTTGGTGCTTTCTTACTGTTTTACTTGGTGAATGGTCCTTCAAGACTCAGCCACGGCTTTTCAGGCAAGATGGTGGCACGTTGGTCTAAGGCGGATCTGTGGATCCACTGGATCATGGCAATTAGCTGTCTCACGCTGATGTTTACCGGCTTAACCATTATGCTCGGTAAGCATGTTGTGCAAGAGCTGCTAGGGCCGGACATCTGGGCACCGCTGATCTACGGCAGTAAAACCGTGCACGACTGGGCTGGTCCCATCTTTATCATGGCGTGGATTGTCTGCGTGGTGAAATGGATGCCGCTACAAACCTTTAAGATGTACGATCTTAAATGGTTCTTAGTGGTCGGTGGCTATATCAACTTTGGCCCATTCAAAGGCAAACACCCTGACAGTGGTTTTGCTAACGCCGGTGAAAAAATGTGGTTCTGGACACTGACCCTCTTCGGACTGTTTATCAGTGTGTCTGGCATCATGTTGGTATTACCCGGCTTAGATCTACCCCGTGAAGCCTCAATGGGCGCGCTGCTGATCCACTCGATCAGTGCCGTTATCCTGATTGCCTTTACCATAGTGCATATCTGGATGGCGACCGTACTCAGTGAAGGCGGTATGGAATGTATGAAGTCAGGCTATTGTGATGAGAACTGGGCAATCCAGCACCACAATTTGTGGTATGACGAAATCAAAGCCAACGGCAGTCTGCGTTATAAAGACTAACTAAAGCCTGAAGCTTTACCCCAATAAAAACACCTCGCACTGCGGGGTGTTTTTTCACCTAGACCCCAAACAACAACTCATTAACAAGCGTTTCATTTTTATCCGAAAATCGACCCATTTTTGCGTGTTCACACAAGTGCTGAAACCATGAGCGAGTTAACGCTTTTGCATCAGCACGCCTGCCTGTCCGGCTGCAAACTGTTCTAGATCAAATCCTACTCAATCTTTTCCTACTATATTGCCCTCACGCGCGATGATTAACGGCAAGCAAGATGATTTCATTATCTTTTCCACCTCTAATCTTCACTTTTTGATAACAAGTTAACTCCCTCGAAAAGTCGCGCCATCCAAGAACCATAACCCCTCATTCAGGAGTCAGCATGAAGCAACAACCTAGCGATTTATCTCGCCGTTCTTTGCTTAAAGCACTCACCGTTGGCAGCGTTGCCGGCGCCGCAATTGCCGCTACCGGCATGAGCGCTGCCCAAGCCAGCGAGAGCAGCAAGGTAACAACCAAAGAGCCTAAGGGTTACCACGAAACTGCGCACATTATCAGCTATTACGATAGCCTGCGTAGCTAATCTAGGAGAAGTCAGCGATGAAGTTAACTCGCAAGTCCGATGTCGCCCAAGTGGCCGACAAACCGACGTTAGGCATTAGCCGTCGTCAATTTATGAAGCAAGCAGGTATTACTACCGGTGGTATCGCAGCCGCTTCTCTGTTGGGTACTGGCATGATGCGCCGCGCAGAAGCCAAAGATGTACCACACGACGCGCCGATCGAAGTTAAACGTACGATTTGTAGTGCCTGTGCTGTGGGTTGTGGTCTGTATGCCGAAGTGCAAAATGGTGTGTGGACAGGTCAAGAACCCGCATTCGATCACCCATTCAATGCCGGCGGTCACTGCGCGAAAGGTGCTGCACTGCGTGAGCATGGCCACGGTGAAAAACGCCTGAAATACCCAATGAAATTGGTTGATGGCAAGTGGAAAAAAATCTCTTGGGAAGATGCGATTAACGAAGTGGGCGACCAAATGCTCAACATTCGTAAAGAATCTGGCCCAGACTCTGTGTACTTCATGGGTAGCGCTAAGTTCTCTAACGAAGGCTGCTATATGTACCGCAAACTGGCGGCCATGTGGGGCACAAACAACGTCGACCACTCTGCTCGTATTTGTCACTCTACCACGGTAGCCGGTGTTGCTAACACTTGGGGTTACGGTGCGCAAACTAACTCTTTCAACGACATTCAGAATGCCAATGCTATCTTCCTGATCGGGGCAAACCCAGCGGAAGCGCATCCAGTATCAATGCAACACATTCTGATCGCCAAAGAGAAAAACAACGCGAAAATCATCGTTGTTGACCCACGTTTCTCTCGCACTGCGGCGCACTCAGATCTGCACTGCGCGATTCGCCCAGGTACCGACATTCCCTTTATCTACGGTATGTTATGGCACATTTTCGAAAACGGTTGGGAAGATAAAACCTTTATCCAACAGCGCGTATTCGAGATGGAAACCATCCGCGAAGAAGTGAAAAAATTCCCACCTAAAGAAGTGGCGGATATCACTGGCGTGAGCGAAGAAGTGGTTTATCAAGCCGCAAAACTGATGGCAGAAAATCGTCCAGGTACTGTGATTTGGTGTATGGGTGGTACTCAACACCACGTTGGTAACGCTAACACCCGTGCTTACTGTATTCTGCAATTAGCCTTAGGCAACATGGGCGTTTCTGGCGGCGGTACTAACATTTTCCGTGGCCACGACAACGTACAGGGCGCGACCGACTTAGGTCTGCTGTTCGATAACCTGCCTGGTTACTACGGTTTAACCTCAGCCGCTTGGACTCACTGGACCCATGTGTGGGATCTGGATATGGAGTGGGTGAAGAGCCGCTTCGATCAAAACGCCTACTTAGGCAAAGATCCAATGACCACCCCAGGTATTCCTTGTTCTCGCTGGCACGATGGCGTGTTAGAAGACAAGAGCAAGCTGGCACAGAAAGACAACATCCGTATGGCCTTCTTCTGGGGTCAATCGGTCAACACTGAAACCCGTCAACGTGAAGTTCGTGATGCCTTAGACAAGATGGACACAGTCGTGGTTGTCGACCCATTCCCAACGATGGCGGGTGTGATGCACCGTCGTAAGAATGGCGTGTATCTGTTACCTGCTGCGACTCAGTTTGAAACTCAAGGTTCAGTGTCTAACTCAGGCCGTTCTATCCAATGGCGTGAGCAGGTTATCCAACCTTTATTCGAGTCAAAAACCGACATCGAAATCATGTACCGTTTAGCGCAAAAACTCGGTATCGCCGAGCAGTACACTAAACGCATCGCCAAAGAAAACGGCTTACCTGTTATCGAAGAAATCACCCGCGAAATCAACCGCGGCATGTGGACCATCGGTATGACAGGCCAAAGCCCTGAGCGTATCAAGCTGCACACCCAAAACTGGGGTACTTTCAGCAACAAGACGCTCGAAGCCGCCGGCGGCCCAGCGAAGGGCGAAACCTACGGTTTACCTTGGCCATGTTGGGGCACACCAGAAGCTAAACACCCTGGTACCCAAATTCTGTATAACCAATCTAAACACGTCAAAGACGGCGGCGGTAACTTCCGTGCTCGTTATGGCGTTGAATACAATGGTAAAAACCTGCTGGCTGAAGGCTCTTTCTCTAAAGGTGCCGAGATCCAAGATGGTTACCCAGAATTTACCGATAAGCTGCTGAAGCAACTCGGTTGGTGGGATGACCTGACTGCGGAAGAAAAAGCCGAAGCCGAAGGTCGCAACTGGAAGACCGACTTATCAGGCGGTATCGTGCGCGTCGCTATCAAGCACGGTTGTATTCCATTTGGTAACGCGAAAGCCCGCTGTATTGTTTGGACTTTCCCAGACCAAGTGCCAGTTCACCGCGAGCCGTTATACACAGCACGCCGTGACTTAGTGGCTAAATACCCAACCTACGACGATATGCAAGTTCATCGTCTGCCAACACTGTACAAGTCAATCCAAGAGAAAGACTTCAGTGGCAAGTACCCACTGGTACTGACCTCTGGCCGTTTAGTGGAATACGAAGGTGGTGGTGAAGAATCTCGTTCTAACCCATGGCTGGCTGAGCTTCAACAGGAAATGTTTGTTGAAATCAACCCAGGTGACGCAGCCGATCGCGGTATCCGCAACGGTGAGTTTGTGTGGTTAGAGGGCGCCGAAGGTGGCCGCATTAAAGTACAAGCTCTGGTAACGCCACGCGTTAAACCAGGTGTGACCTTTATGCCATACCACTTTGCGGGTGTGATGCACGGTGAAAGCTTAGCGCCTAACTACCCTGAGGGCACTGTGCCTTACGTTATCGGTGAATCCGCTAACACGGCACTGACCTATGGTTATGACCCTGTGACTCAAATGCAGGAAACCAAAGCGTCGCTCTGTCAGATCGTTAAAGCGTAAGTGCAGCTTAAGCTAGGAGAATTGCCACTATGGCTACAATGAAATTTTTGTGTGATACCAAGCGCTGCATCGAATGTAACGGCTGTGTCACCGCATGTAAAAACGAAAACGATTCCGCTCTCGAGTGGGGTATCCAACGCCGCCGCGTCGTGACTATCAACGATGGTCAACCCGGTGAAGCTTCAATCTCTGTCGCCTGTATGCATTGCTCAGACGCGCCATGTATGGCGGTTTGCCCAGCAAACTGCTTTTACAGAACCGAAGACGGCATTGTGCTACACAACAAAGATGCCTGTATTGGTTGCGGTTACTGCTTGTACGCCTGTCCATTTGGCGCACCACAGTTCCCGAAAAAAGGTGCCTTTGGTAGCCGCGGTAAGATGGATAAATGTACCTTCTGTGCCGGCGGCCCAGAAGAAAACCACTCAGAGGCAGAGCGCCAGAAGTACGGTTCAAACCGTATTGCCGAAGGCAAACTGCCAATGTGCGCAGAGCTCTGTGCGACTAAGGCCCTGTTAGCGGGTGATGCAGAAGTGGTTTCTAGCATCTTCCGTGAGCGTGTGGCTTACCGTGGCGCTAAAAACGCGGCTTGGAATTAATTCAGGTCACAGGATCTGTCCACAGACTTAGCTTGGCGTCTGCTAGCAGGCGCCACTAAGCGAGAGAGGATGTATGATGAACAAATGGTTCAAACACATAGGTTTAGCCATAGCACTGCTGTTTAGTGCCGTGTGTCTAGCCAATGGTGGTGATGAACAGGCGCTCCAACCTCAAGCCTCTGATGCCCAAATTTGGGCACAGCTGAAGGACGGCGCCACGGGATACACTACCTCCCAAAGCGAGTTCCACGCACAACCGATCAATACCTATGATCTGCGTGTGCTGGAGCTGCGTAGCGACTGGTTAGCACCGGCCTTAATGGCGGCGTTATTCGGCATGATCATTATCTTTGTCTTATTTATCAAGGTGAACGGCATCTCCAAGCTACACCATGGTTTTTCGGGCAAGCTAGTGTATCGCTGGTCAAAGTTTGACGTTTCAATCCACTGGTTAGGCGCGATCCCGTGCTTAATGCTGATTCTAACGGGCTTAACTTTGTTAGCGGGTCGTTTCTTCTTCCAACCTTGGTTGGGCGAAGGCATCTGGGAAGCCATCGTCTATGGCGCCAAGCAAATCCACGATGTGATGGCGATTCCGTTTATGATCGGCTGGGCATTGATGACAGTGTTATGGGCGAAGAACCAGCTGCCAAAAATGTACGACGTGAAGTGGTTCCTCGTTGTGGGTGGTTACATCAACTTTGGTCCCTTCAAAGGTAAGCACCCTGACGCAGGTTTTGCTAACGCCGGTGAAAAAATGTGGTTCTGGGCCTTTGCCCTGTTTGGATTAGTGATTTCAGCCTCGGGCATGTTGTTACTGTTCCCAAATCTTTTCGAACCAAGTCGCACCTTAAGCTTAATCGCGCTGGTATTGCACTCAGTGAGCGCTATCGTGATCTGCGCCTTCTCTATCGTGCATATATTCATGGCAACGGTAATGTCTGAAGGCGGTATGGAGTGTATGGTGTCTGGTTATTGTGATGAAAACTGGGCAACCCAACACCACAACCTGTGGTACGACGAAATCAAAGCCAACGGCACACTCAAATATAAAGAGTAAGCGATTCGCTGACTGATTAAACACCCTAGCAGGGCGACTGCTGGGGTGTTTTATTTTGAACGCACAGACAAATGTTAACGATACAACTTAAAACATTTGTGACTTTTGCGATCCGCTTCACAATGGCTGTTTAGCCTGTTAATGCACTGTAGAAGAGCACTCGCTCGCAAAACAACTTTCGCAATAAAATCAATAACCTGCAAATGTAATGAATTTAACTTACATAACACCTAGCAACCAGTACGCCATCCACAGTTAACACACCAAAAACAACGTATTTAAAAACATAGCGTTATAGATATTGCGTTCAAAATATCGCCTTGCGACGAGTGAAATCCAAGCGTTAAAATGGCCACGATGTGTAATTTAATTACACCCCTTCTTGATTGATACCCCAGTAGGCCACCATGTTTAACAATGCAAAAACCAGCACATTGACGGCGCTGCCCTCAGTGTTTGCGAGTATTTTATTGATCATTATCGGCATTTCCTCCTATCGGGGCTTTGCTGAACTCAATAACACCAGCAGTCGACTCGTCAACAATACCAAGCTCGCCGAAACCTTCACCAATGTGCGTGAGTCTTTCTTCGAGTTGCGCTTAGCCACCTTAGTCCATAACAGCGACGCCATCAGCTTGCAGCAACGCAATGTTCGGCAACTTGTCGAGCAACTCGCAGAATTTAACACCGATTTTATGGGGCAAGATGCTAGAACGATCCGCACGCTATTACCGCAAATAGAGCAATATGTGCGTCTCTATCAGCAGGAGTTAGCCTTCGCCAAACAAACGGGCACCGAACCTGAACTCACGTCAGAACGTGGTGCACTTGGGCCCAAAGTGAGCAATGAGATCAATCAATTAGTCAAATTGATCACCCAACGCAACCATGAACTAGGCAAACAGGCCGAAGACAAAGTCAATGCCACCGAGGCTTTGCTCCTTGGTTTAATCCTGATCGCAATAGTCGCTTCTTTACTAAGCGCCCTGTTTATGAGCAGACGTTTGGTCAATATCGTTAATCAAATCAAGCGTGTTGTAGAGCACCTTGCCGATGGCGATCTCACCCAGAAGACTCAAATCAGTGGTCAAAACGAACTCTGTGCGCTTGGCGCCGATCTTGACCGGGTAATTGACCACTTGCGCCATATGATTTCCGATATTGCCCAGGCCTCTGAACATATGTCAGATCAAATTGGTCAGTTGAATGTGCAGTCCAATGCCAATAGCCACGCATTGCAAACCCACGCGGTAGAAACCGACCAAGTGGTTACCGCCATGACCGAAATGAGTGCAACCGCCCATAACGTGGCTGGTGATGCCGCCTCCGCCGCACGCTTTACCCAACAGGCGAATGAACAGGCTGATAAGTCGAAAAAGGCTGTCGAACAGGCGGCAAATACTGTCGTCGCCTTGGTTGGTAAGGTCGACACTGCCGCTCACACCATCGCGGAAATGAATGAAAACACCCGCCATATCGCCACCATCTTAGATGTGATTGGAGATATCGCCGACCAAACCAACTTACTCGCCCTTAACGCCGCCATCGAAGCCGCCCGCGCCGGTGAACAAGGTCGAGGCTTTGCCGTCGTCGCCGACGAAGTACGCGCCCTCGCCGCTCGCACCCAAGCGAGCACGGCCGAAATCAATCAAATGTTAGAACGCCTGCGCACGGGTGCTAACAGTGCCGTTAATGCGATGGATGAGACTAAAAAAAGTTGCCAAGACGCAGCGGACACCACCACTCTCGTCACTGAAAGCCTTGAAACCTTAACGACCTATGTATTTGATATCAATGGATTGAGTAATCAAATCGCGACCGCCGCCGAAGAACAAAGCGCCGTGAGTGAAGAGATTAATCGTAACTTGAATACCATTCGCGAAATGGTTGAAGAGTTAAATCAAAGTGGTAAAGCGACCCTCAATAGCGCGACCTCTTTGGCCGCCACTAAAGAACAGTTAGCAGGCGTAGTCTCGCATTTTAGACTCTAACTCGAGTCAGCTAAGTCGTTACCATGGCCTAATATCGCAAGATGTTAGGCCATTTTCGATTAAGGGCTGAACAGATATTAATGACAACATCACAATCTCTGCACTCGTACACTTCATTCATAATGAGCCATTAAATACATCAAAAAAATAAAGGCACCCTAAGGTGCCTTCATAATCGATTAGTGGTTAATTCCCACCGCAGAGTGATAACGAATCACTCCATTTAAAGGCGGCATGGTATTTTCACAACGCTGATTAAAGTTAACTGCTAGAGATTTGACAGATTTATCAGCATTATAACTCAACTCAAGCACCTCAAAATCTCCGATACTTTGATTGCAGCCACGGCCATCACCCGTAAATGACAAACCTGCCGTCAAGGGGCCTTGAAACGGATAACGAGTAGCATTGATATATTTCTTCACTTGCAGGTTTTCGCCAGCGGGTGCAGCAATATCAAAGCTCCACCAAGTATTTCCGTCAATAGATAAGGTGATTGCATTTAAGCTGTTGTCGTAATTCGTTGGCGTGAACACTGCACTGCTCGAATCCATAATCACTGTTTTCCCACCACCAATGTAGTCGCCTTGCGGGCTCACATAGTGCATGAATGTATCACTGCCAGCGTAATAGTGAATCGTTAAAGTTCGGAATACTTGGTATCCCTGTCCATTGGACACTTCTAACTTTATCTCGACATCAGATGTCACTTCATTTGGAACGGTAAAACCTGTCTTGGCACTGGTTGGATTTGAAAAAACAATACCGACATTATTCACATCTACCCACTTAAATGTCAGCGCACTACCTTTATTCATGACGGTTTGTGAAGCATCGAGCTTTGGCGTGTCGTTGGCTTTATATAAATAGCTACTTGCAGCCACATCGATAATGATTGCATCACTGGTTTTAAAACGTTCAGACCACATGGTATTCGCCACTGCTCCAAATTTGCTTTCAAGCAAAACACCATTAAAGCGATATACCGTATTCGCCTTTAAATCTGTCTCTGGCGTGATGTTTAATATCGCACCATTCACGCTAATTTTGGCTGCAACTTTTCTGTATGGCCATGAATCCTCATCAAAAGAACTTTCGTAAACTTGGTCTTTGATAGGGCGTGACATGAGTAATCGAATCGTCCCGCCGGACACAGGAAATGCTTGTAAATCCTGATCTTCAATCATGCCAACATAGTTAAAGTTGTCAGAGCGGAACTCAAATGATGAGTTGGATTTTCCACCTTCAAGATGCCACAAACTTCCCTCAACAATTTGACTCCAATAAACCATGTAAGCTTCTTTAGCAGTATTCACATTGAGCATTTTAGAGTCAGTAACGAAGTTACTCGTCATTTGAACTGAGTCCTGAGCTGATGTACTGGCGACAATCGAGCCTTCATGGGGAAATTCGTTAAAATGTCCTTTCAATGGTTTAGTAAACTCAAAACCAAAGCCATTATTAAATTGTGCGACCGAAATCTGGCCTTTACCACTAATCGCATAAGTTGCATCGGAAAAGTTTTCCATTCTCGTTAAAGAGAGATTGGTAAAACTTAACGCCGAATTACTATTTACAATTAATTTGACAGTGCTTTTGCTTTGAATGTTCAACTGTCTTTGCAGCGGCGAAATGTTATTTTCGAACAACATTTGACCAACCAAATTAAAGTTATCATCTCCATTAACCTGCAGATTAGAAATATCAATCGACCCCTTTGCCTTAGTGCCCTGTTGATATTCAGATAGCGTTAATGAACCTTCGCCATTCACAGTACTGTCGAGTGCTTGAATGTAACAATCACGATAGGACATATTAAGACTATCGCCGACAGAAATGCCTTTTGAGTCATCCTTATCAATCAACTCAATCGTCGCTAAACCGCCATTAGAGCACGACTTTTCAGCGCCATTAGCCTCGATATCGAAATTGCGTAAGATGTCATTAGCAAAAAAACCAACTTGCAAAACACTCTCCGCTAGCGATAGCGAAGTGACAGCAACTTCCGTCGGGTAATCAGCAACTTTAAAAGTTGTTGTCGGAGGAGGATTGGTCGGTGATGTGGGCGTTGTAGAGTCGCCACCTCCCCCGCCACAAGCAGATAAAACTAGTGTGCTGCCAAGTAATAGACAGATTCCTTTTGCGGTCATATTCGTTCCCTAAACTAGCAAAAACAGATCATATTTTTAATTCGCCTGCTACTTTACCGAATTAATTAAAGTTAACAACAAGTATCCATAATTTAACAACAAGTTAATCGGCCAGTATAAGTTGATACTAATTAAGTGATGCACATTTATGAGTGAGCGACCACATACTCACTTATCAATAAAACACTCATATATTTCATCTACGACATTAAGATATACGTTGCTTCAACCTATTAATAAGCTGCTATCGTTTCCCACTATTTGGTGATGGTTTTCACCCCATCTGGATCTTGCTCTAAGCTCGCCCAATATCCTGCCAGCAGGGCACCTGAGAGGTTATGCCAAATCGAGAAAATGGCGCTGGGGACGGCGGAGAGCGGGCTAAAAAACTTGATGCATAGTGCGGTCGCAAGACCTGAGTTTTGCAACCCCACCTCAATCGAAATGGTTTTACACACTGTATGGCTAAAGCCGAGCAAGCGGCAGCAGATATACCCCAAAGAAAGCCCCAAACCATTATGTAGAAACACCGCGAGTAAAATCACAGGCCCTACCTGCGAAAATTGGCCCGCATTTAGGGCCACAATAATGCTGATGGCCAGCACTATCGCCACGATAGAAATGATAGGTAATGCGGGGGCAAATTTAGCCACCTGCGGTTTAAAGAAATGATTCAGTACCACACCCACAGTTACAGGGATAAGCACGATTTTAACGAGGCTGACTAACATATCTATTAAAGGAATGGCGACCATCTCACCGATTAATAGCTCAATAATCAACGGCGTGAGCACCACACCCACTAAGGTGGATAACGCCGTCATAGTGATGGATAAGGCGACATCACCCTTGGCCAAATAGCAGATCACGTTCGATGCCGTGCCACCCGCCACGCTCCCCACCAGCACCATGCCTATGGTCAATTCACGATTTAGCCCTAACAGCAAACTAATGGCTAAGGCACTTAAGGGCATTAGGGTAAATTGTAAGATTAAGCCAGTGATAACGGCGCTCTTCTGCTTGAATGCATTGGCAAAATCCCGCAAATCTAAGGTCAATCCCATGGATAACATAATCACCACCAGCAACGGCACTATGCTGGTTTTCAATCCGCTAAACCACGCGGGCATCAAATACGCCGTACCCGCCCCGAGTAAGGCAAATAGCGGAAAAAAGCGGTTGATATTAACCAATGGGGATCCTCCGAGATTTCAGGCGGTTTGGTGAGATAAAGCCATGTCCGCAGGGATAATGACAGCCAGATACTCTCAGTACAAGTCAAAATGCCCACAAGTAAGAAGCTCAACTTTTTATCATTTCAGTCTTTCGATTGAGCACTAAAGTTAATCGCTCAAATTCAATAACAAAGGCCCAAAAACCTCAGTAAATATGCATCTACAATTACTAAAACATGATCTGCTTAACAAAAAGCCAGTGATTTCCTTGTTAGGAAACCGTAACTTATAACCAGTTCACGTTTTGCTTACTCCATACGAGGTAGTCTAATTGCGCTAGGTGGTCGTGAATTACCTAAAGCAATTTCGGTGTTTACGGTTAGCACTCTCAGATAGGAATCGTTATGTCTTCAGTTATTCAAACGCTCAATGGCGCGATCGCAACGCCTTATCAAGCGAATATTACCGTCCCTAACTGGATGCTCAGCTCGATGGAACGAGTCATGCAGTATTATGTCGATAAGAATCTTCGCCTCGATACGCTCTCTGCCGACATCATGCCCGCCCCGGTCGAAGGTAAAAAGTACATGCTTTATGCCCATGTGCCCTTCTGCCATACCTTGTGTTCATACTGTACCTTCCACCGTTTTATGTTTAAGGAAGACAAGGCGCGCGCTTACTTTATCTCTCTGCGTAAAGAGATGGAGATGGTCAAAGCCTTAGGCTATGACTTTGAATCTATGTACATTGGCGGCGGCACTACTACAGTGTTAGAAGACGAACTCGCCCGCACCATTGAGCATGCCAAGACCCTCTTCCCAAGCATTAAAGAAGTGTCTTGTGAATCGGACCCACAGCATTTAGATAGCCCAGGCTTTAAGCAGCTCAAGGGCTTAGTGGATCGCATGTCCATCGGCGTACAAAGCTTTAACGACGATATTTTAAAAATGACCGACCGCCTCGAAAAATTCGGCACTGGTCAGCAAACCTTCGACAAGATCATGGCGGCCAAGGAGCTGTTCCCCATTATCAACGTCGACCTGATTTTTGGCTTCCGCGGTCAAACCGATGAAGTGATCCAGCACGACTTAGACATGGCCTCGCGCCTCGACCCAAGACAGATCACCACCTATCCGCTGATGATCACGCACCAAACGCGTAAGAGTGTTAAGGGTAAACTGGCAGCGCCACAGGCGGATATGGCCAACCAATATCGCCAAATTTTAAACAGTTTAAATGGTCAATATAATCAGTTGTCTGCATGGGCATTTGGTAAGGCGAACGACGAAGGCTTTGACGAATATGTGATCGACTACGATGAGTATTTAGGGGTGGGTTCAGGTTCATTTAGCTTCCTGAATGACACTTTATACGTCAACACTTTCTCGCTGCGTAAGTACCAAGAGCGGATCGCCGCCGGCAAGATGGGCGTCGAGCAACAGAAAAACTACAGTAAAAAGGATGTGATGCAGTATCGCTTCCTGCTGGGGATGTTCTCAGGCCGTCTATCGCGCAAATATTTCCGCGAGACCTTTGGCGTTAACTTAGACACAGCGCTGTTTAAGGAAATGACCTCGATGAAGCTGATTGGCGCCATCAAGAACGATCCCACCGATCCCGATAATCTGATCATCACAGATAACGGCAAGATGATGGGCCTGTTAATGATGAAAGAGTTCTACGCCGGCATGGATAACGTGCGCGCGCAATTGCGTAAACCACTCAAGCCCTGCGATATGTAAATATCAGTTGAATCACAAAAGGCCCATGATGGGCCTTTTTGTTAGCGCCATTTCAGGCTACGCTTGCCATCACTCACGCATGAGTCTGTCACCCAGTAATAAAGGAGTATTCGTTATGGGTTTTAATGAGCAAGAAAAACAAGCACTACTCGCCGTTAAAGGCGTTGGCCCGACGGTCATTAAACGCTTTGAAGAAATCGGTATCAGCTCACTCGCGCAGTTAGCCGAGCATGAGGTCGAGGATATCGCCAACCTAGTCGCCAGCATGTTACGCACCACTTGCTGGAAGAACAGCCCACAGGCACGCAATGCTATTGCCGCAGCCATTGAGCTTGCCCGCCGCGCCTAATCTTTATTGCGATTTTTAGAGATGTTTATGCCAATCCATGTTAGGACCTTAATGGGCAGTTTACTCGCGCTGCTCGTGAGCACAGCAACCTTAGCCAATGACAGCAGTTTTGGTAATGCTAATGGCTCTATCACCCTTAAATATCAGCCACATATCAGTATGGACAAGGAGTCGCTCTTTATCAGCGAGGCCGAAGTTAGGGTCGATTATCTGTTTACCAACACCAGCTCGCAGGAGCTTATCGTCCCCATTGCCTTTCCCATGCCGCCAATGTTTTTTGGCTCCGCTGATCACAGCAGCATCGATAATTTCACCCTTAAAGTGAATGGTAATACCCAGCCAACTCAGCACAGGCTCGTCGCCCAACTCGCCGATAAGACGGATATTACTGCCGAGCTGAAACAGCTTGGTTGGGGGATAGAGGAAGTCGCTTACTTTGCCGAATATGCCAAAGTCCCCAAGGGCAAACCCGCGCTCCCCAAGGAATGGTTAGATGAGGAGCAACAAATCGCCTTTACCCTGAGTGACTACTTTGTATGGGAACAAACCTTTCCCGCGGGCCAATCTGTCTCCATCAGCCACAGTTATACGCCGAGCCTCTCAACGGGCATCCCCGATACTGCCAATAGTATTATCGATACTTACACTGAACTTGCCTGTTTAGATGAAAGTGCCAAGCAAGGTATTCGGAAGCGAAACCTTATCGTTAAACAAGACGGCGAAGATGTTGAATATGGCGTGGAATGGAGCCACCTTAGCTATAATAACTGGCAAGGGGCGATTAAGGACTTCAAACTGACGCTGAAAAAATCCCAGCCCACAGATCTCATTAGCCTGTGTTTTGATGGCGAGCTTAAAAAAACCGATCCACTCACCTTTGAGTTCCAGCAAAAGCAGTTCACACCAACGCAGGATCTCAACATCCTGTTTATCCGTAAACCGGATTTTGAATAATCAAAAAAGCCAGCTAAATGCTGGCTTTTTGTATTAAGCGACTATTTTTAAACGCGATTAAAAGCTATAGGTCATGCCTAACCAGTAACGACGGCCGTCTTCAATATAACCGTACTCTTCTTCCGTGATGTCCTTATCGAAGGCGTTATAAATACCCGCGCTGAACTTAATGCTGTCATTAACCCGATAATTGGCTCCTAAATCTAACAGCGTATAGGAAGGCGCAATCAAACTGCTCGAGGAAGGCCCAGTAGTTGGCTGGCTCTCTTCACCACGATAGTTAACCCGCAGCCAAGTGCTTAACTTATCTATCGGCTCATAGTTAACCGACAATTGCACCAGATGTTTAGGCAATTGATTCAATGGACTACCTTTATAGGCCCCCGTCTTTTGCTCCGAGTCGGTATAAGTGTAGTTACCCGTCAATGCCAAGTTGCTCAAGATTTTATAGTCGATACTAAACTCAACCCCTTGGGTGACTGCCTCATCGATATTCACATAGGTAGTCGGGTCAGAGCCAAACTGATTCGGCCCATCGGTACATTGAGTCGCAGGGCAAGCGACACGGGTGATCTTGTCCTCAAACTCGTTATAAAACACGCCAGCACTGGTGGTGATGGAATCGGTGAGATCGGTGTAAATGCCTAGCTCATAGTTTACAGAGGTTTCGGGTTGTAAATCTGGGTTACCGTACATATTGCCGCCTCGGCTTACCTGCCCCCAATCGGGCACAGTTTGCCTCAGGCTCGGCGCCCTAAAGCCGGTCGACACACCGCCTTTTAAGGTAGTATGTTCGGTCAGCCCCCATACACCGTAAATCCGCGGGCTGAGGTGGTCGCCAAAGTTTTCATCATCGTCTAAACGCAGGCCCAAGGTTAAGGCAAAATTATCGACGATACGCCATTCATCCTCTGAGAACACCGACCATTGGCGGCGACTAATATCGGTTAAGTCACTGACCTGATTGCCGGTTTCATCGGTAAGATCTTGCTTATTGAAGGCCGCACCGAAGGTGGCGGTATGGCTTTCCCCTAAGGTGGCGATCAGGCTAGTTTGAGCATCGGTATTCTTGATCTTCATCTTGCGGGACTTGTTATCAAATACTTCGTGCTTGATATAAGTATCCGAGGTGCCAAAGTCCCAACGCCCGGTGTGTGATAGGGAAATGGTGCTGTTTTCATATTCGGTTGTCGACGAAGCTGGGCAACCACTGCGGCCACAACTGGCGCCCGGCGCCAATGGCGCAACGGTTTTCCCTAAGGTGCTATCCAACTCTTGGTTGGCGATGCCGACTTCCAGCATAATGTCATGGTCTTGGTTAGGCGTGAGGGCAAATCTGGCGGTGAGATTATCCGCATCGCGACCTCGGTAACCGCCGTAAATACTATCTTCTTCACGTTGAGTATATTGGCCGTATAACTGCACGCCGAGCAGATCTTTAATCAAGCCACCGTTCAAAAAGAAGTTGCCCTGATACACATTGCCCGAGTCCGACTTTTCCTGCAGCGTGGTGTCAAGGCGCAGCTCCCCCTGCCACTCATTGGGCACTTTACGGGTGATGATGTTGATCACCCCACCGATAGCATCGGAGCCATAAAGGGATGACATGGGTCCGCGGACAATTTCAATCCTATCGATTGCGGCGAGCGGCGGCGTCCAAGCGCCTTCAACACCAGGACCGTCGCTGTTGGTGCGTGTCTCGCGGGAAGACTGGCGTTTACCATCGACGAGGATCAGCGTGTATTGGCTGCCCATACCCCGCAGACTAATGTCCCGACGGTCGGCACCGCCAGTCACCACCACGCCGGGCACTTCTAACATAGCATCGGTTAAGTCACGGTAAAAACGTGTATCGAGATCCTCACGGGTGATCACGCTGATAGAAGCGGGCGCGTCACGCACTTGCTGCTCGAAACCCGATGCGGTAACAACGATTCTTTCCATCATCTTGTCTTGATCGGGTGCGGCATCCGCCAAAACCTGAGTAGCGGGTAGCAATAATGCGGCAGAAACTAGCTGTGCGAGGATCTTTTTACGACGTAACAACATAACCAACGAATCTCCCTTGACCCTTTGTAAATGATAATAATTTTCAATACGGCAATGTATCCCTATGTTACAATCGGCTCAAGTTAGACTTTGAGTAATCACTTGTAAGAGTTGCTTAAGAATGAATAGAAATATGGTCAAGGGCATGATCGTGTTTGCCGCCATCGCGGAAAAAGGCTCGATGAGTGCTGCGGCAACACAGCTTAATCTGAGTTCATCGGCGGTGAGCCAACAAGTCGCAAAGCTTGAAATGGATATGGGAATTAGTCTGTTTCACCGTAATACCCGCCACCTCACACTCACAGAGGCGGGCACATTATTTTATGAAAACTGCATTAAAATCATAAAAATAGTAGAAAGCGCCGAACAACAGCTGCACGCATTAAAGGGCACACCTTCGGGGGAGCTTAAAATCGCCGCGCCAGTCGGTTTTGGCGGTGGTTTACTCAGCCAGCCATTAGCGCACCTGTTGGCGGCTCACCCGCAGATCAGCCTCAATCTGCAATTGCAGGATGACCCAATCGATATAGTTAACGAAGGAATCGATCTGGCAATTTGCATCGGTCCCCTATCGGATTCGAACCTTATCGCTCGCCCCTTGGCAGATTGGCGCATGTTGCTGTGTGCCGCCCCTAGCTATATTCCCCAACATCAGGGTCTGCAACACCCTGACGACTTACAAGGTTTCAACCGTATTAGCCACAGCTATGCTAAGCCCGAGTTCTTAACCCATTCACAGACTCAAGAGCGAATAGAACTCCCTGCCCAGCGCATCAACGTCAATAATATGCAGACGCTAATCCAGCTCACCCTCGATGGATTAGGCTTTGCCGTGTTGCCAGAGCCCGAAGTGCATCAATATCTTGCATCTGGCCAACTAGTGACGCTTTTACCAGAGTGGTCGCTACGCACCTACAGCGTTTACAGCGTGACCTCCGCGCGGGACAAACAGCCCGCTAAAGTGAAAGAAGCCATAGCGGCACTCAGTCAATATTTTAGCCAGATGGATTTTAGCCCGACCCCAGCGTCACTGGTTCAGCCCAACGCCTGCGAGCTCACGCCAAGATTTGCCATCCCCGCCTAACCCTTGTTGGCAGGCGTTTCATTTCTCAGTGGAGTTAGAGTATGCTGTTCTATCCATTCGATTAAACAGTAGTAACTCAATGCAAGATGTGGCCTTAGTGTTAGAGGGCGGCGGCCTGAGGGCAATTTATACCGCCGGCGTATTAGATGCCTTTTTGCAGCAACAATTGCACTTCCCCTATGTGATTGGTGTATCGGCGGGGGCGATTTATCCCGCTTCTTATGTTTCACGCCAATTTGGCCGCAATTTACAAATTCAGCAGCAATATCTGCGGGATAAGCGCTACATGGGGCTGCGCCACTGGTTAGCCACGGGTAATTACGTCAATACCGATTTTACCTATAAGCGCATGGCCTATGAGTTACTGCCTTTTGATTTTAAAACCTTTTTAACCAGCGGAACTGAGTTTAAGGTCGGGGCATTTAACTGCCAGACAGGACAAACCGATTACTTTGGCATGGCCGATTTTCAGGAGCACGACAAATTGCTCGACGTGCTTATCGCCTCCTCTAGCCTGCCTTTTATGGCCAATCCCTATCCGATAAACCACCAAACCTACCTCGATGGCGGCATCGCTGCGCCTATTCCGGTCGCGCAGGCGCAGCAAGAGGGCTATAAACGCCAGGTGGTGATCCTGACTCAGGATGCAAACTATCGAAAATCACCAATGAAGTTCAATTGGTTAGCGCGCAAGCGTTATCAAGCTTATCCGGCGGTAGCCGCCGCGCTCAAAGTGCGTCACCAACGTTATAACCAATCCCTAGAGGAACTCGCCCAGAGTGTTGCCAGTGGCAATATCTTTGTGATCCGCCCTGCTGCGCCGCTTAATCTTTCGCGGCTTGACCGCAATATCGATAAAGTGACCGCCGTGTATCACCAAGGCCTAGCCGATGGACAGGCGATTTTGCCCAAGTTACAGGCTTGGCTAAACACTGGGGCAGAAGTTAGTTAGGGAGCGAGGCGCGGACCTTGTCGATAATCAGTTCCCGCAGCCATTTATGGCTGAGATCGTGTTCGAAATGCTTATGCCACATCAGCAGATACGCACCGGGGATCAGCTTAATCGGTGAGGGTAAATACATAAGATCAAACGACTTCATCACAGCTAAGGCGTAACGGGAAGGGGCACAGAGGATCAAATCGCTCTGCTCGCACAGGGCCAGCGCGCTCTGAAAGTCCGTCATATTCACCGCAATATCCCGTTTACGCCCTTGGATTTGCAGCACATCGTCTAATAACCAATGCTCCAAGCCACCAAAGGCAACCTGTAACTGGCGATAGCTTAAAAAGGTGTCGAGATTCCATTCCTGCGTAAGGGCTGGATGGTCACGGCGCATCAGGCATACAGTGTAATCCTGAACCAATTCAACATAATGGATATCATCCGGGATATGGTTTACATGCATGGGCGAACGTTCATCCCATTCGCGGCAACCTATGGCGAGATCGATATCGCAGCGCATCAATCTTTCCATGGTATCCAGCCGCCAGGTTTGGCAATTAATGCTCACACCGGGCGCCTGCGCTAAAAGCGAAGGCATAAAGTGTGGGAACGTCAGTGAATAGGTGGTTTCGACCAGATGCATCCGAAACTGACGTTGGCTTAGGGCGGGCTCAAAACTATCTGGCCGAGTAAATTGCGCTAATTGCTGTAAGCATTGGCGCAAGTCGGGCGCCAGCGACAGCGCCTTGGGCGTCGGTTTGAGGCCGTAGGCGGTACGTTCGAATAAGGGGTCATCAAACACTTCGCGCAGGCGAGTCAATTGCTTGCTCACCGCCGACTGACTTAAATGCAGCCGCGCCGCCGCGGCCGTGACACTCTGCTCCTCAAGGAGAATTTCCAGTACGGGCAGTAAGTTCAAGTCTAAGTGTTTTAGCATTTAACCCCTCGCTTTTAAGGGATTCCACCTCAAGTTTTGCGGCAACTTCATCAGCAGTAGCGACAGTAAAATCACTAAAATCCCTGCCCACTGGCGCATATCTAAGGCTTCACCCACAATCAATACGCCTAATGATACGGCAACCACGGGATTGACTAAAGCCACCATCCCCATGATTTCTGGTCCTAAATTTCGCATTGACCAGAGCCAAGCCCAATAGGCCACCGCGGTATTGGCGGTAACTAGCCAAATTAACGAGGGAACCACATCCATACTCGGGATCTGTGGCGGCCCCGCCATAAACCACGCCAGCGGGATTAACATCAAGCCCCCCAAGAGTAATTGCCAGGCGGTGAGCACTAAAAAGTCGCCCACATCCCAGCGCTGCATCCAGCGGGAAGCAAAGGCAATCAGCGTCGTCGCACTCAGCATACACAGGACACCAATCGGGTCGAGATCCGCCGAGGGATTAAGCAATAAAATCACGCCACCGAGGCCCATTAAGCCGAGCAGTAGCCACTTCATTCCCGGGCGTTTTTTATCAATCAGCCAAGCGAGGATCAAAAAGATTAATGGCAATGTCGCCCCCAGCGTACCCGCAACGGCGCCGGGTAGCCGATAGGCGCCAATAAACAGCAGCGCAAAGAAGGCGCCAATATTACAAAACGCCAGCAAGCTTAATTTAGACCATGCCAGCGTCGGCAAACGCGGCCGCAGCATCAGCAGCAATATACCGGCAGGCAGCGCGCGCCAAACCGCCACCCAGTAGGGCGACATATCCAGTAAGTAAAGACTCACCAATGCATAGGTGGTCCCCCAAAACACCGGGGCGAGTAACGCAATCACAAACGGCATAATGACTTCTTAAAAAGTATCTTGATGTTGAGATATATTACTTTGAGAGAATAAAACAGGCAAGTGCTGAAATAAGGTTAATAGGGAGAAAAGAAAAATGGACCCGCGTTTATGCCGCTTTAGATATGCGCAAGCAGAGCTGTGCTTATGCCTTGTTTGCCGTATAATCGGGCGTCATTTTTTATAGGCGGGCAAGCATGTTCCATATCGCACTCTATGAGCCAGAAATCGCACCCAACACGGGTAATATCATTCGCCTTTGTGCAAACAACGGCAGCCAACTTCATCTAATTGAGCCACTAGGGTTTGATTTTGAAGAGAAAAAACTGCGTCGCGCGGGCCTAGACTATGCCGATTTAACCAATGTGACTCGCCATAAAAACTTCGATGCCTTCCTCGAAGCCATGGCAGGAAAACGCATTATGGCCTGTACCACTAAGGGCAGTCGCCCTCATACTGAACTCAGTTTTGCCAAGGATGACGTGCTGTTATTTGGCCCTGAAACCCGTGGGCTACCTATGTCGATTATCGAGTCAATCCCAACTGAGCAGCGATTACGCATTCCGATGGCGGCCACCAGTCGCAGCCTCAACCTCTCCAATGCCGTGGCGATTATCAGCTACGAAGCCTGGCGTCAGCTTGGGTTTGAAGGCGCTATTTAATAGGTAGGAATACTGATTTGAATTGGCTGGGCTGAACCAGCCAATATTCCAATTACTCAGCCAAATCATTCAGCCATCAGCTCTAAAAGATTTCTTTAACTCAATTCACACCAAAGCCAGATAACTTTGCCGCTAGGTGCACTGTATCAATTGTCATTGTTTCCCCTGTGACACGCCGTCCTTTTATTTTACAAGAAGTATCCCTATAGGCTCGACGGCGGCATCTGCAGCACACGGAAGTGTAAATGCCGCGTTCACATGGCCAATGATGTTCCCAACATCATAGTGGCATTTCCCATATCCCTATGGGTCAGATGTGAAAGAGCGGTCATGCCACCAACGGTCACTGTTGCAACAATGACAGTTCTAACGACCATTTAACTGTTCATCCGGCTAAAAAGCTACTGCGATGTTGGCGATTCACTGACAGAGTTTTTCTGCATACACTGAGCCAATCAACAAAACAAAGCTGAGCTTTTGAATAAACCATCAAATTATTGAGTGCCTCTATAATGCCAATATCCACGCAGGCTTGGTTATTTTGTCTGGCAAATATTGAATATGAATGAGGTCAGCATGCAACAACAAACAGTATTAGTCACCGGTGGTACCGGATTTGTCGCAACACATGTGATAGTGCAATTGTTGCAGCAGGGCTATCGGGTCAACACCACAGTGCGTAGTTTGAGTAGTCAAAGCCAATTGTTTGAAACATTGAAAAGTGCCGGTATGCAAGCAAGCCAAGATAACGTGCAGCTTATTGAGGCTGACTTGTTAAATGACACTAATTGGTTAACTGCAATGCAAGGTTGTGATTATGTGCTGCATGTTGCCTCACCGCTGCCGATGGGCGATCCCAAAAATGAAGATGATGTGATTAAACCTGCGGTTGAGGGCACACTTAGAGTGTTAACTTTTGCCAAAAAGGCGGGGGTTAAACGCGTGGTAATGACATCCAATTTTGGTGCTGTGGGCTACAGCAACACCGATACCAGCCAAGTGCTCACGGAACAAAGCTGGACTAACCCCAAGCAAAAGGGTTTGTCTGTGTATAATAAATCCAAAGTGCTGGCGGAGCGCGCCGCATGGGACTATATCCATAGTGACGGGCAAGGGTTGGAGTTGTCCGTTATCAACCCAATGGGGATCTTTGGTCCTTTAATTAATCAACGTCTATCTGCTGGACATAGCTTGCTGCGTCAGCTAATGAGCGGCGAAATGCAAAGGTTGCCCGATATTAACATGGGCATAGTAGATGTGCGCGACGTGGCGGATTTGCATATACGTGCCATGCTGTCACCACAGGCGGCGGGGGAGCGTTTTTTGGCGCTGGCAGGAGGGACGATGTCATTGATCGATATTGCCCATTATTTGAAAAAAGCCATGCCGCAACATAGTGCTAATATTTCGACTAAAGCGCTGCCTACCTGGTTATTAAAAATCGTGGCATTATTTAATCCCAAAGCGCGAGCGATTAAACCTTTGGTGGGAGTTTATCGACAGGCGTCTAACCAAAAGGCTCGTACTTTGTTGGGCTGGCAACCGCGCTCAAATGAACAGGCCATGCTGGCCGCCGCTCAGTCACTGGTTCACTACAAGCTAATTTAACATGATGAAACTGAACGAAATTAAGTCTTGTTACTTAGGGCCGGAGATTTCCCCCGAGCAGTTTGTGCCTGAGCATATGTTTATATTTTTGGCGCAGGGTGTATTAACCGGTTTTGATGGTAAAAATCGTCATCAATTACGCGCAGGGCAGTGCTGTTTAGCGCGTAAAAATCATCTGGCACGTTACAACAAGCAACCTACTGACGGGCACTTTGAAAAGGTGGTGGTGATCTTTGAGCAGTCTTTTTTGCAGGGTTTTGCGGATAAGTATCCGATTAATCTAGAGCACCCAGCACCGCAGCAAGCTTATGTAGGCATTCCACTAAGTTCGTTGTTACAAAGCTTTATTCAGTCATTGGCGCCTTACTATCAGGGTGCTGGCAATATCGACCAGCGTTTTGCGGATTTAAAACGTGAAGAACTGCTGCTTATTTTGCTACAACAACAGCCGGATTTAGCCCGAATTCTGTTTGATTTCCGGCAACCCGGTAGGCTCGATCTGAAAGCCTTTATGCAACAAAACTATAAGTTTAACGTCAGCCTTGAGCGTTTTGCTTATTTAAGCGGTCGTAGTTTGTCGGCGTTTAAACGCGATTTTAAACAAATATTTCAGCAGTCACCGGCGGCTTGGTTAACCGCAAAACGGTTGGATGAAGCGCACTTTTTAATTGAACAGAAACAACAGAAACCTTCAGATATATATCTTGAACTCGGCTTTGAAAACCTTTCACATTTTTCTTTTTCATTTAAAAAACGCTTTGGGTATAACCCAAGCCAACTGATGAATGAAAAGATATTTTGATTAACCGATATGGATTAATGCAAACTCTCACTTCTGGAAGTCCGTCCTCAGTAGGTAATGTAAATTTTTAGTAATAACAAATCCCGGTTTCGTTGAACACTCTATGCCATCACTGCATTGGCTAAAACAGAGAATAGAAAAGCTCGAAAAGTCTCGTAATTTCATCAAACATAATCAAATTATCCTTCCAAACGAATTCAACAGCATGTATCTGTACATATCTGAATGGATCGAGGTTATCGGTTTGTGGCTAACAATTTGCTAACTACGAAAAAATTACCCGCTGCGTGTTATCCATAGAGACTTTTATGCGAAATTCATATGCAATGGCTAATGACCTAACACGCTTTTGTCCCAAAGTGAGTTGCGTATTGTCGAGTATGAATAAGTCTGCTTAATGCGATGGTGCGACAGGCGCCATCTCTATCCCACGAAAGAGCTGATAGCGGTCGATATCATCGTCTAAATATTGAATATTTTGCGTCCACTGCCATGCCCCTTGGGGCGATTTAGCTTCGAATAACAGTTGGATTAAGGCGGCGCGCGCATTCACGACTCCCTCGCCAAGCAGGGAATAATCGCCATTTTGTTGATATAAACTAAAGACTTGCTGCTTTTCCTGCGAGACACCGTCGTAGTAGGTTAACAGTACTTGCTCGCCCTGCTCCCGAAACCACCATGTCTCGCTGTAGGGAGCGCGTGTACCGACACTTACGGAGAGGATCAACTGGCGCTGATCATGGGAGCAAAAGCCGTTGACTATGACTTGCTTCGGGATTTCCCCCACCTTCGCGGCATTGCCCTGCCACTGCCCCACCATTTGTGGGCAAAAGGCTTTAAAACTGATCTTAGCGGCTTGCGCAGGAAAGATAGCTAAGCTGCCCAAGGCGAGTATCAATACATTTTTTATCAATAGCTTGCCCAGTTTTTGCGGGATGATTAACGCCATATTCGAGTCCTATTTCAATCTCCCAATACATTAGCGTTAAAACACCTTAGCCACAAATACGCTACGACAGTTTGCGCCGTGCATGTCATACCTAGTCATCAAAATGAGGCCTGTGGTTACAGTTACTTACATAAAAGTCCGTCTCAACCTTCACAGACTCAGCTTGATTTCATGCTCGGTTTTTATACTTTGGGGTTTAATGGGAAAAATAACGATAACACTCTGAATGATAAGGAGACATCTAGTGAAGAAGGCAGGAATTATACTGCTGAGTCTGCTAATGCCCCTCAGTACGGCATTTGCAGAAGCCAGCAAACCACTCTCAGTCGAATTACTTTGGCAACTCAAACGCATAGGTAGCCCAGTGGTGTCCTCCACGGGCGAGCACATTATTGCGCCTGTGACTGAATACGACCTTAAGGAAGACAAAGGTTCAACCCAACTGTGGCGCTTCGACGGTGAAGGTAAAAATAACCGTGCGATTACCGCCAAAGGCTTAAAAGTCAGCGAGCCAGTATTCTCGCCAGACGGCAAAACCTTGGCCTTTATCAGCGAACGTAACGATGATGACGCGGGCCAAATTTACCTGTTACCTATGGACGGCCCGGGTGAAGCCAGCAAGCTCACGGATATCCCCACCGGCGTCAATGGCATCAAGTGGATTGGCAAGCATTTGTATTTTATCAGCAATATCTTTCCTGAGCAGAATTGGGAGCAAATGAAGGCCCAGCTTAAGACTGATAAAGACAATAAAGTCTCCGCCCGCCAGTGGAATGCGCTGCCCTATTCGCAGTTCGATCATTGGTTAGATGAGCGCCGTCAGGCCCATGTATTTAGGATCCCAGCCACAGGCGGCGCGGTTGAAGCCGTGACTCAGCCGTTAGGCCATGAACTGCCACGCTCAAGCCAAAGCAGCTCAAGTTATGATATTTCCCCTGATGAACGCTTAATAGCCTTCAGCGCCTATGGTTCGGATAATCGCGTCGACCCTAAGTTAGACTTGTTCCTCGCCACCATTGGCGGCAGCAAGGCTGAAAATATCACTCCAGATAACCCAGCGCCGGACCTGAACCCAACATTTAGCCCTAATGGCAAAACCCTCGCCTTTACTCGCCAAAAAATCCCCGGATTTTATGCCGATACCGCAAGGTTGATGCTGCTGGATGTGAACAGTCGCAAACTCACCACGCTCACCGCGGATTGGGATCGCTCAGTGTCTCAATTCGAGTGGACACCCGACAGCAAGGGCTTCTATGCCAGCATTGATGATGCGGCGACAAACCGTATTTATCATATCGATGCCAAGAGCGGTAAGGCCAAGGCCATCACTCAAGCCACCGACTTTAGCCAGCCAGCTATCGCTAAAGATGGCCAGTTGATTGCGACCAATCAAAGCTTCTTGTATCCCGCGCGTTTAGTCAGCATCAACCCTCGCAATGGTAAAACCGAGCGTTTAGAGCAGTTTAACGACGAGATTTTAAAGGATGTCGATTTAGGCACCTATGAGTCGGTCACCTACAAGGGTTACCAGGGCCAAGACATTCAAATGTGGGTGCACTATCCACCCGGCTTCGATCGCAGCAAAAAGTACCCGCTGTTTATGTTGATCCACGGTGGCCCACACAACGCCATTAGCGATGGCTTCCACTTCCGCTGGAACGCACAAACCTTCGCCTCTTGGGGTTATGTCACCGCTTGGCCAAACTTCCACGGCTCTAGCGGCTTCGGACAAGAGTTTGCCGATGCTATTAACCCAGATTGGAAAAACAAATCCCTCGAAGATGTACTCAAAGCCGCAGACTGGTTTAAGCAACAAAGTTGGATCGATAGCGATCGTATGGTCGCCGGCGGCGCCAGCTATGGCGGCTACTTAACCTCGATTATTTTAGGTCAGCCGCATCCCTTCAAGGCGCTGCTGATCCACGCAGCGGTGTACGACATGTACTCCCAAATGTCGGCGGACTTTGCCGTCCACAGCACTCGCTTTGGTAACTACTGGGATAATCCTGAGCTGTATAAAGCCATTTCGCCCCATTACTTTGCCGCCAACTTTAACACCCCAACCTTAGTCAGCCATGGACAACTCGATTACCGTGTGCCCGTCGGCCAAGGTTTTGAGCTGTTCCGCACCCTGCAAACCCGTAATGTCGAATCGCGGATGATTTATTTCCCCGATGAAAACCATTGGATCATGAAACCCAACAACTCCATCTATTGGTATAACCAAGTGAAGGATTGGATGACCCATTACGCTAAGCCCGGTGCGCAATAACACCTAGAAAAGAAAAACAAAAGGTCTGCACTAAGCAGACCTTTTTATTGGGCGAAATAGACTAACGCCAGTGGTTATTGACCGAAACCCACCGCATTAATATCCACGGTTTGCACTTGGCCATACTTGGCCGCGATAGGTGCTATCTTGCTGGCGTTGCCAATCAGCACAAACTGCAGGTCTTTTTGTGGGAAGTAAGTTTTCACTAACCTTTGGGTTTCTTCTAAGGTTAAGCCATCCACTTTGGCTTGGAACTCATTGATAAACTTATCATCGAAGCCGTAGAGATACATGCCAGATAGGAGTCCAGCCAATTGGCCCGAGGTTTCAAACTTAGGCGGGAACTGACCTTTAACATAGGCCTTAGCCGAATCAAGAGTCGCTTGGTCGACACCTTTCTCCCATAAGCGAGCATAGGTTTTCAGCGCTAAATCAATCGCTTCTTGAGTGGTTTCCGTCTTAGTGAAGGTGCTAATGGTAAACACGCCCGAGTCGGTATAAGGACTAAAACCGGAGCGAGCACCGTAGGTTAGCCCCGCATTCACCCGCAGTTCATCGTTCAGCCAAGAGGTAAAACGGCCACCTAAAATGGTGTTCACGACCGTTAGCCCCACATAGTCAGGGTTATCACGGCTAATGCCTAAACCACCGATAACAAAGGTGGTTTCCATCGCATCTGGCTTATCCACCAGCAGCACTTTGGCCTCAGTTAACTTTGGCAAACCTTGGTTTAAGTCGGGCTGAACGAGTTTTTCGCTGCCTTTCCACTGACCAAAAGTCTGGGTTAGCTTGGCCTTCATCGCCGCCACATCAAAATCCCCCACCACTGTTAATGCGGTATTGGCAGGTTGATAGTAGCTTTTATGGAAGGCGCGCAGCTGCGACACTGTGACTTGCTCAAGTGACTCGCGATTACCCGATGAGGCATTACCGTAAGGATGGGCACCGAACACCAGTTTATCGAAGTAGCGACCAATCACGGCGCGCGGGCTTTCTTTATCCTGCTGTAAACCCGCAATGGCGCGCTGCTTAAGCTTGTCGAACTCGGCCGAATCAAAGTCTGGGCTTAATAGCGCGGCGCTGAATAGGCCGAGCATCACATCGGTATCTTTCGCCATAAAATCGGCGGCCAGATAACTGCCTTCTTTGTCGGCTTCGGCCCCTAAGCTAGCGCCGAGAAAATCCACTTGCTGCTCAATCTCGGCCTTGGATTTACCCGCCGCACCAAGGAGTAAACCCTCGGCGGTCATTTGGGCGATACCCGCTGTGGTGTCGTTTACCGCCCCAGCACGCACGACCGCGTTTAGGGTGATTAACGGCACTTCGCGCTGTGGCATTAAATACACGGTTAGGCCGTTATCTAGCACTAACTTGTCGTAACTTGGCATGGCAAAGCTGCCGGTATCGACGCGTTTTGGTGCCGTGGTGGAGGCACAGCCGGATAAGGCTAAGCTAGCGCCTAGGGCTAATGCGACCATTAACTTAGTCGGCTGCAGAGATGATTTTATAAAGGATGATTTAACAAAGGAGAATTTCATTGATCCGACTCCTCGTTTGCCGCCAATACCGCAACAGTGCGATTCGATTTGCGTAAATAGGTTTGGGCAACACGTTGGATATCCGCAGGCGTTACCTTGTTATAGGCCTCTGGCGCATTAAATAATTTATCGTAGCTACCAAAATACATTTCATAGGTGCCTATGGTGTTGGCCTTACCATTGATGGTTTCCATCGCACGATAAAAGTCCATCAACTTGATATTTTTGACTTTATCTAGCTCTTGCTGGGTCACGCCATTGGTCGCAATGCTATTAATTTGTTCGATCAGCGCGCGCTCTAAGGTGTTAGCATTCACTTCAGGCGTGGCTACGCCCATCACATAGAACAGATTAGGATCGACCGACATCGGCATATAAGTCTCGGCTTCGAGCGCGACTTGTTTATCCACCAGCGCTTGATATAAACGCGAGCTATTACCTTGGCTTAGGATAGAGCTGAGCAGATCCAAGGCATAATAATCGGCATGGGTCGCCGCTGGCACATGGTACGCTAACATCACGTTAGGTGTACTGACCGAGGCTTTTTGAACGAAAGTACGGCGCTCACCCTTTTGCAAAGGCTCGACGGTACGCACGGCTTTAGGCGGTGTTTGCGCAGGAATAGGCGCAAAATACTTATCCGCCAATGCCTTAACTTGAGCCAGCTTTACATCACCGGCAATCACTACGACCGCATTGTTCGGCGCATAGTAGGTTTTATGGTATTGCACTAAATCTTCTAGAGTCCAAGCGGCAATATCCGACTCATGACCAATCACAGACCAAGAGTAAGGGTGCGCTAAAAAGGCCACGCCTTTAACTTCGCCTTCGAGGGTATTCCAGTTGGAGTTTTCAAGCCCAGTCGAACGCTCCGACTGTACTACGCCACGCTCGCTTTCCACCATATCGGGATTGATATCTAAGTTGGCGATACGGTCGGCCTCGAGGTCAAACATGGTTTCTAGCGCATTAGCTGGGAACCAGTCGGTGTAGACCGTCATATCCTCTGTGGTGTAGGCATTGTTAGCCCCGCCCGCGGCCTCCATGGTACGGTCGAACATCTTAGGGCCGTATTTTTTCGAGCCGTTAAACATCATGTGTTCGAAAAAGTGTGAGATACCGGTAATCCCCGGGACTTCGTTGCGGGAACCGACTTTCCAAAACAGATACATGTTGGCATTGGGAATAGAAGAGTCCTCTAGCACCATGATTTTCATGCCGTTGGCTAGCGTAAAACTCTTGATGTCTTCTGCCGTTGTGGCCTGTGCTTGGCTTAAGGGATTAAAGAGTCCCATCGCCAACACCAGCGCCGATAGCGTGCGCTTCATCTTGTTCGCTCCTTGCTGTAAAAATCCACATATGAAGGCAAATTGCCTAGCAAATCAAGCGTGGGAAGGCCTTTCCACGCCGATTTTTTGTAAGCTCAAGTTATACCGAAAAGCTGACGGAATAAGGCTTAAGCGATTTATTGCGCCTTAAGTGCCGTAAGGGCAACCTTGGTCATGGCTTCTACCCCGACTTTGAGTGCACTTTCATCCACATAGAAGGCGGGAGAATGGTTACTGGCCGCCGTTTCAGGATCTGTGCCTTTTGGCGTTACCCCGAGGAAGAAAAACATCCCAGGAGACTCTAGGGCATAGAAGGAAAAGTCCTCGGCACCTGTGATTAACCCTGGCTCAATCAGCATCTTATCGCCGACCACACTGGCAAGCACAGGGCGCATACTGGCGACCAATTCAGGATTGTTCACCACCACGGGATAACCTTGATGGATTTCAGTTGTCGCGGTGGCACCTAAAGTTCTTGCCGATAACTCGGCGATTTCGGCCAAGCGCACCTTAATATCGGCGCGCATAGGTTGGTCAAAGGTGCGGATGGTGCCAATCAGCTCCACTTCATCGGGAATAATATTCGAGCGAATACCGCCATTGACTGCGCCAAAACTCACCACAGCGGGCGCTTTGGTAATATCCACCTGACGACTGACAATGGTTTGCACATTGGTAATAATTTGCGCCGCGGCGACGATAGGGTCGACGCCATTCCAGGGGCGAGAACCATGGGTTTGACGACCTTTCACTTTGATTGTAAAGGAATCTTCACTCGCCATGGCTGGGCCGCTACGCACACCAATCATGCCGCTTGGCATACTCGAAGTTACATGCATGCCAAACACTTGGTCAGGTTTGCGCTTGGCAAACAGCCCTTGTTTTAGCATTAATTCCGCGCCACCCTCTTCACCATCAGGCGCACCTTCTTCGGCGGGTTGGAAGATAAACATCACATCGCCGGCAAGACTATCCTTCACTTTCACTAAGTTCTCGGCCACGCCCATTAACATAGCCACATGGGTATCGTGACCGCAGGCATGCATCACCCCAACAGTTTTACCGCGATAGGTATCTGTCGCTTTAGAGGCAAAAGGCACATCGACTACTTCGGTCACGGGCAAAGCATCCATATCCGCGCGAATCGCAATCAAGGGGCCGGGTTTACCGCCCTTTAACTTTCCGCCTTTCAAGATAGCAACAACCCCAGTATGGGCAATGCCCGTCTGTACTTCTAATCCGAGGGATTTCAGATGTTTTTCGATAATCTTGCTGGTGCGAAACTCGCGGTTAGATAACTCAGGATGTTGGTGCAAATCACGGCGCCAGTCGATCACCTTTTGCTCCACACCCGCCGCTAACTTGGCCGCGTCGGGCTGCGCCGCATTAGCAGCGCTTACCCCAGCGCCCATTAAGCTCAAGGTGACAAGGGAAGCGAGTAAGCTCTTGGTCAGTTTGGATGGACTCACACCGAGTGAACGGGAATAAGGTGCAAAGGATGTAGCTACAGAGGATGTTGATAACGCGCGCGATACCGAGGATACAGTCATAGCGATAACCTATTGTTGTTTTTATAAGCTATCTAAACTACACGGACATTGAGAAATTGTTAATAGATTTAATAGTAAGGAGACATTACGCAGTGAATGTTTTACTACACTCAGTGTAAATCACGCGGCTTGCAAAATATGCCGACAATCCATTGTTGATGGTCTTATGAAATCAAAAGCCGAGACAATGCGATTACTCGCATAAGGTGAGTCAGTCGGGATTTTGAAAGATTTTCACACACCATACAAAACCTGCGACAGCTTTTGTCGCAGCCTTTGATTAATATAATGTTATTCCGCTAAACATCGAAAAATTCATCATGCAGCCTAACTTTCAACGCCAAGTGACACTACTGAGCTTAATCCCGCGGGCGCCACGTAAAATCTCGGTGAACGAATTAGTCGAGCGGCTGGCAAACCGCACGCAGGATATCAGTAAGCGTTCGGTGCAAAGGGATTTAAAGGCCATGTATGAAATGGGCACCTTTGGCTTACGCCTCGATGATAGAAACAAGCCCTATGGTTGGTCGATTGAGTCCTGCTGGCGCGGGTTGAACCTAGAGCTAATGGACCAACATATGGCGCTGGCTTTAACCACCTTAAAGCGCAGTGCGAGTCAGTTGATGCCACCACAAAGCTTGCAACAACTACAGCCCTACTTCGACAGGGCCGATCAGGTGCTGGCTAGCGATCCCGAAAACCCTTGGCTCTATTGGGCGTGCCGAGTCGCACAGCTTCCCGAGCCTTACCCCTTTATCCTGCCGCAGCACCAACCTCAGTCCTTAGAGGTCATACAGCAAGCGATTTTGGATAAGAAACAAATTCGCTGCGATATCAAAAAATGGATCAATGGCAAAATGCATTGGCTGCATTACAACCCTATCAATCCACAAGGAATTTTAATTCGCGATGGGGTGGCGCTACTCGCTTTTACCATTGGCAGCTTTGATAAGCGCCGCCACCACAAACCGATAGGCTTACTGCGTAATGCGCAGCTATTGCCCAGCGCGGCGGTTAAGAGTGCCGATTTTGATATCAATAAAACTGCACAGGGCTCGCGTGGCGAGAAGATGCGTCTCGAACTGCTGCTCTCCGATAAGGCGAGTTTTATCATGCGCGAAGCCAAGTTTAGCGATAACCAGACCATGCAATTACGCGAGGATGGCCGCTTTTATGTGGTCGCAGAAGTCACTGACACCCCAAAACTGCGCGCAGCATTGTGGGAAATGGCCGATACCGTGGAGGTGCTAGCACCGGTAAAACTGCGGGAGCACTTTGCCGCCCTCAGCCAAAAAATGGCGGCGAAATACCGTTAAACCGTTTATCGCAGTGATGCGACAAGCTGAGTCGCAACTCAAGGTTAGTCTTGCTTTACCATTGCTAACTGTGAGAGTGCTATGTTTGAACTAATTCATGAAACCGCCACTGGCGCCATGCCCAAATTAACGGTATTCGGCGTCGGAGGTTGTGGTTGTAATACCATTAATCAACTCAGCCAAGTCAATCTGCCATCCAGCGTAGAATTAATTTCCGTCAATACCGATGCCCAAGCCATGGCCGCCACCAGCAGCCATTACCGCATTCAAATTGGTCCACAAACGACGAAAGGCTTAGGCGCAGGCGCCAAGCCCGATGTCGGCTGCGCAGCAGCGATTGAGTCGGCGCAGGCATTAACTGAACAAATGCAGCATAGCGATATCGTGTTTCTCACCGCGGGATTAGGCGGCGGCACAGGTACGGGCGCGCTACCGCAGGTGGCAAAGCTCGCTCGAGAGTTAACCAAACCTGTTATCGCCGTTGTGACCATGCCTTTTAGCTTTGAGGGCCAGCACAGAAAGACCAATGCCGAAGCCGGACTGCAGGAATTATTGGAGAGCGCCAATGCCGTTATCGTTCTCCCCAACGATAAGCTTGCCGAGGTGCTTGGCGCCAAAGTGACCCTGCTTAATGCATTCAAAGAGAGCAATAAAATTTTACAGGATGTATTACTGGGGCTTGCCAATACCATCAGCCAAGCTGGGCTTATCAATATTGATTTAAATGACTTTATTTCCGTTATCAGCCGCCAAGGTCGCGCCGCAATGGGCGTGAGCTGCCTTCAGGGCGACGAGGATCTTATCTCGGCGGTTAAACGCGCCATGCAACATCCTTTGCTCGATAATATTGAACTCAATCAAGCACAAGCGGCAATTGTCAGTGTTGTCGCAAAAGACACGATAGAGCTCAGTCAATACAACCAAATCGGCGCAACTGTACATGAGCAATTACCGCGGGATGCCCTAGTGATTATTGGGCTCACTCTCGACCCGAACCTCGAATCGGAGCTCGAAATCATGGTGATAGCAACGGGGATTGGATTCGCGCCGCCGGAAATTCAAGCTCCTATCCAGGCAGTCAATGACAACTATATCAATGTGCATGATTTTATTAAGCGTCAGGCAATATCCATCGCCGAGCCTGCACCATCCAAGTTTGATTTAGAAAACTTACAAATCCCAACTTATCTGCGGCAACAAAAGCCCCAAGCGCATTAGTTAACCTGAGTTCAGGTTAATTAGCTTGATGCAAAAACACGACGTCTTTGTCGATGATTTCCAATTGCCAGCCGTAATGCTCGGCGAGCCATTGAAAGGTGGCTTCGGAGTAAAAGTTAATATGGGTGGGATCATTTTTATAATGCCAAGTGCTAAAGGCCGTGGGATTGAGCACTCGCTTCGTCATCACGGCCAAAATGCCCTTGGGTTTGAGCAAGGTGTTTAATAAGGTCAGTAACGCATCGGCATCGCTCACATGCTCAATGACCTCTGTCAGGGTAATGAAATCGTATTGCCGCGTGAGTAACTCGGGGTGGTTGGCGTAATAGAGATCGTAGTTTTCGACCCGATAACCCCGCGTTTGCGCCAGTAGACTCAAAGCTTTGCCCTCACCACAACCAAAATCGAGCCCCAATGCCGTTGGCGCAAAGCGGCTCAACAAGGGGGCGAGGGTTCGGTCTAGAAACTGCTGATAACCGAGATCCTGCGGGTGATTCTCGTGCTTATCGTATTCAGCCTTTTCGGCTGCAGGACTCAGATAAAATTCGGCAGGCACGCTCACCAAGGCACACTGCTGGCACTGTTGGTAACGACGGCGTTTATCTTGGTGGTAAGCCACTAAATTGGCACTGTGGCAAAGGGGGCAGGTGTTCAACGGCAATTCCTAGCAGAATCAAAGGGCAAACGGCGAATATTGCCCTTAATGTAAAAATAACTAAGGTTTGGGGATTTTACGCTCTTTGGCGGCCGCTTCCTTGGCTTCTTGCAGATATTTTTGCTCGCGGCTTTCCCTTTCATCGAACTGCTTTTGAGCCTTAAGCTTTTGTTGGGCTTCCCAATCCTGCGGATTGGACTGTTGGCGGATTTTTTCTTCCCGTGCCGAGGTCTCTTGGGCGGCTCGACGTGCCTTTTCAAGCTGCGCCTGCTCGATACGCTGCGAGTCGATACGCGCCTTATCGGCCCGTTGCTCTAAGGTCAGCCGTGGTTTCGACTGATCAGCCGCGTGCGCGGAAGGTAATACTAGGCCGACAACGACACTTAATGCGATGGTGGGGATAAGTTTTTGCATCCTATGTTCCTTAGAGTCCTTCCTCGGCTGATTGACACGGCAAACTGGGTATTCAGGGCAAAACATAGCATAAAACCGTATTTTGCAGTGGTGAGTTAGAATGATTTTCGTGTAAGACGCTGAAAATCAGCTATCTTAGACTGTCAGTTTTTAGTTGTTATTTGAGCAAAACCTCGATTAGGTTTATTTTAACCTCGCTGGAATGATGTACTATTTGAATTAATTTCGTTATAAACGAAGTACCTAGCTATAGGATGTGACCTTAATTTGCGTCACAAGGGAGTATCCTAAATGATCAGATGGCAACACTTGCTCAATAAACTCAGTACAGATGACCCTGTATTGCAAGATAAGCTGTCATGCTGGCAAGCCGATCCGTACCAGACTCCCCTCGCCCTGATCCAAGGCTTTAGTTTTATTAGCGCAAATAGCGCCACCCTCGATTACTTTGGTACCGAATACGATGCCTTAGTGAATACCACGCCCTATGACTTTTCACCTAGGATCCAATCCTCTGGACGCAATAGCGTTGAATTTGCACGGGAAATGATTATTGAGGCGGCATCGGGGAACCATGTCGAATTTAGTTGGCTCCACCTGAGCCAACAGGGTAAAGAACTCCCCACCAAGGTAAGACTCTACCCTTGTTATTTACAGCAACAAGCCGTAGTGCTCGTTGAGCTACAAGCCCTCAACCGTCGAACTCAAGTTCGGCCGTCGATCTCCGATGGCTTTGCCCATATCCCACGGGAGATTATGGCGACCACACTCGAGGAGAGTGCCGAGGCCGTTTACATCACCGATGCTGATAATCGCATATTGGCCGTAAACAAGGCTATGTGCCGTATCTGCGGTTACAGTGCGGAGCAATTGATCGGTAAAACCCCTGAGTTTTTAGAGGCTAAACTCCTGCCTCCAGGGCAAGAAACCGATTGCCAAGCCGCCATGAAACTTCGGGGATTTTGGCATGGCGAGACGCTTAAACAGCGATCTGACGGGAGCCACTTTCCCGCATGGCAGAGCAGTCGCCGAATCGAGACCGATGATAATGCCCTGTATCATGTGAATATTTTCAGCGATATCAGCACCAAAAAACTGCTCGAAACGCAGCTCACCACCCGCGCTATGTACGACACATTAACGGGGTTGCCGAACCGTTATCATCTCAAGCAAATACTCAATAGTGCCCTCGATAAACTGAAGGATGATCCTTCCACCCTCGGCGCACTGATGTTTTTAGACCTCAATGGTTTTAAGAACATCAATGACAGCTTTGGTCATTCCATGGGGGACAGGGTGTTACAACTGGTGGCCGCGCGTTTAGAAGCGGGCTGCATTGAGAAGGCTGATATCGCCCGTATGGGGGGCGATGAGTTTACCTTAGTACTACAGGAATGCAGCTGTAAGGAAGAAATTCAATTATTTGCCGAGCAAATACTGAGTCTATTCGACAGTCCATTTGAAATCGAAGGGCAAAAGTTCTTCCTCGGTACCAGTATTGGTATCGCGCTGTTCCCAACCCACAGTGATCAAGCCGGACAGCTGATTAGCTTGGCCGATACCGCTATGTACAGCGCTAAGAAAAATCAGCCACACTTAGTCTTTTATGATAAAGCGATGAGCCAAGCCGCCGAGCTTAAATTAAAACTTATCAATAATCTAAGGCATGCCCATAGTCTCAAACAGTTCAATCTTGCCTATCAAGCGATTGTGGATTTGCACACCAATAAGCCCATAGGTGCCGAGGCGCTGTTGCGCTGGCAAAAATCCCCAAATGAACATTATGAAGCGGCCGAGTTCGTCCCTTTACTCGAGGAAACCGGGCTCATCATCACCATTGGGCAATGGGCACTTGAGCAAGCCTGTAAACAGGCCGCCATATGGCGCGCAAGTTATCAGCCTGATTTTAAAGTGTCGGTCAATGTGTCTCCCTTGCAGCTGGAGCATGTGGATTTTGTCGGTCAAGTAATTAGCGCCCTAGAAATGGTCGCCCTGCCCGCTGAAGCACTGATTTTAGAAATCACCGAGTCAGCACTGTTACGTCAACCCGAGTTGGCTCGCCAGACCCTTGAGCGCATTAAAGCCTTAGGTGTCGGTATCGCGATTGATGACTTTGGCACGGGCCTCTCGTCACTGAGTCGCTTAGGCACTTTACCAATAGACAGCGTGAAAATTGATGCTGAATTTGCCCTGCGTTTACACGATGCCTCCGGGCAAAAACTTTGCCATGCCATAGTGCAATTAGCACAGGCTCTCGATATTCACTTTGTGGCAGAAGGCATTGAAACGCAGCAGCAAAAAGACATCATTACCCATATGGGACAAGGTTTTGCGCAAGGCTTTTTGTTTGGCTACCCCAGTTCAGTTGAGCAGTTTACCCAAGCCTTTTTAGCCGAGAGGTGTATCGCTTAAGGTTGAGCGGCAACACGGTAAGAATTGATTGGTTTATCGAGTGGATGTTTCAAGGTGAATCATTGGCTCGATAGCCCTGCCAGCACACCATAAAGTATGGAATCACTCCCCTGCAAAGCAATTGGCTGGCAAAGCTATCTCATCATTTGCAGCGCAAATGAATCCTCATTATTAAACCTTGTTTTACGTTACGTTAGCGTGATCTGAATAAGATTTTAACTATTTTAATTCGTACGGGGTCTCAAAAACGTAAGAATTTAAAAACACTTACTTTCCGTTCTGATAACGCAGCCTCACCTCAAGTGGCATGGCCCGAATGCGCAGCTCCACCATAGCGTCGAAGGCATTCAGTAAAGGCGACACATCTAAATCCGGTTCGAGGGCTTTTAGCATATAAGCACTCGCTTCTAAGGTTGACAAACTATCACTGCGGCTCGATTTGCGGATCTTGTATCTCGAGGCATAACCTTCGGCCAAGTGCACCGCTGGCAATTGAGCCAACCATGGATTGAGTTGCAAGATTTTAAAGGCTTTGCGCCAGGTGCCATCGATCAACAACAGTACACTATCGGTGTTAAGCCTCTGTTGTTCGACACTCACACTCTGCTCAGAGGGATACACAAGATAGACAGAGCGCCCACAATCCATCAATTGTTCACGCAATAAGGCAAAATCCGCTTCCGTCTCGCCTACATACACTTGGGTGTTAGGGATAACTAGACTTAACACCTTGACGCTATTCTTTTTATGCTCGACTTCGGAGGGATGTTGCAATATCACTAGCTGCGTTTGCGGCTGTATGGGTTGCACATGGGCACAGAGGCAAGCTGTAAGGGGATAACGACAATGAGGGCAATAGTGGCGGCTCAAAACAAAATCTCTATAAAACGTTTATCCTGCAGTATAGCAGTTCACCTCGCATGGCATGACATTCTGTTTAGTTGTTGAATCAAAAGCATTATTGACATCTTGTTAACAAAGTGTATCTTTCGCTCACTAGGACGCAACGGCTGATAACGCCTCTCCATGGTGAGGTAGTTATTCGTCATTAATAACAAAAGGAACTGCAATGCTCATTAATCGACTTAATCTCGCGCTGCTATTTGCCCTTACCAGCACCACAACCTTAGCCGCAACAGATAACCCCTATCAACACGATGCATCACTAGAGTATGTAGGCTCAAGTGAAGCATTCGATGACGGTACATGGAATACTAATTATCGTTATTACTTTGTTCCCGTTAGCCAAGATACTGCTCCCTATGCACTGAGCGGCTTTTTAGCACAAACATCAAATATTGGTGCTAACTATGCGGGTTTCGAAGGGGATTTAGATGCTTATGGGGTAAATGGCCAATACGTGTTTGCCTCGAAATGGTTTATAGGCGCAAATTATCAAAATCTTAGTGCAGACTTATTTGACAGTGATACCTATGGCGCCTCAGTCGGCTATTACTTCAATTCCACCTCGAGTGTGTACTTAGGTTATAGCAGTACCAACCAAGACCAAGATATTGGCTTCGGCGCCAAAGCGAGTGCCGACCTTGATACCTTTAACCTTGGGATCCGCAGTTTTCTGCCATTGCAAACCACTGCAGGTGTCGATTTAACCGCACAACTCTTTTTTAGCGAATCTGATTACAGCTTGAAAAATACCCCCTATGGTGCAGATATGAGCGATAGCAACAATACCACTGCACTCATGCTGTCCGCAGATTGGTATCTCACCCGCGCTTGGTCAGTGGGTGCTAACTATAGCGTTCAAGAAGATACCGATCCCTATGGCATTAGTACGGCATATCACTGGCGACTCACTGACTCATTCAGCGCCATTGCCCGTGTATCTAAATCCTTCGAGCCCGATGAAGATGGTGTATTTTTAAGCCTAGGTATCAACGGTCGCTTCTAAAAAAATGCCCGTAGCTATGGTCAAATAAGCTACGGGCAAAGGGTGTTTCTTTGATTAGCCGTTTAGGGCGTATTAATGCTCGGCGGCGAATTGCTCTTGGTGCCAGTGGTCGAAGCGGCTTAATGCCATCATCGAAAGTAATCCAACAGAAAATACGCCCATCACTAACGCCACCGCATAGGGGGCAGTCAGGCTAGTTTGCTGTACTAGGCCAGCAATGACTGACGCGCCACTCATCTGAATAAAACCTAACATCGCCGTTGCAGTGCCTGCGCGCTCGCCAAAGGCAGACAGTGCCATGCTGGTCGCTGGGCCTAATAAGAAAGCAAAACCAATACACAACAACATCATAGGCAACATAAAGGCAAAGGCGGCAGCTATACCCACACTTGGGCCAAAGGCTTGAGCTGCAATAATCAATACCGCCGAAAGCACCAGTAACAATAAGGCAAGGATGGCGGTTGGACGGTTACCTAACTTGCGGATCACCACTGGCGCGGCAAAACAGGCCACAATATTGACCAAAGCATTCAAGCCAAACAACCCACTAAAAGCCAACTCTGACACGCCTAAATGGCCGATAAGCCACACGGGAGAGTAAGACACATAACTTAAAATCGCTGCCATTGCCGACATACAGGCAAAGGCATAGAACAAGAAATGGGTATTGCTCAGCACAGGCTTATAACGGCTCCAGCGGTACAAGGGACCACTGCTCACGGTATTGGCCGGACGGGTTTCGGGTAAACGATAGCCCACCAAGAGCATCATCAAAATCGCGTATAAGGTCATAAACACAAAGGTCGAGCGCCAGCCAAATTGCATGGCTAATAGCCCGCCAAGGGTGGGCGCCAGTGCGGGGATCACGCAGATAGCCCCATTTAAGTAGCTGTAGATACGGGCGCCTTCCTTGGGCGAATAACAGTCACGCACCGCGCTAAAGACCACAATCGAGGTTGAACAGGCCGCTAACCCTTGCAGCACACGGGCAAGTTGTAACCAATGGAATTCAATCGCAGCGGCAGCAAGTAAACTGCTCGCGCCGTAGAGCAACACGCCAAAAAGGGCCACGGGTCGACGTCCGTAACGGTCGGCTAAGGGGCCAATCAAAATTTGACCCACACCCATAGCAAATAAAAACAGTACTAATGTGGACTGTACTTCACTGGCAGACACGGCGAACTCTGCCGCCATGGTTGGCATAGAAGGTAGATAAATATCAATCGCCAATGGGCTGAGTAGCACCAAAGACATCAAAATAGGTAACAGATTGCGCCGCATAAAACTTATCTCGGTTAAACAGTAAAAGGTATTTCAGTGGGCGCTATTTTAAATAACTCAAGGTATGAACAGAAATGGTATAATTTCCAAAGTGAATTTCCTCTGAGGAATATCTATGAATCTCGACAACTTAGCCAGAATCGATCTCAACCTACTGGTGATATTGAAGGTTTTGCTCGAAGAACAGAGTGTCACCCGCGCAGCGAGTCGATTACATATTAGCCAATCCGCGTTGAGCAAGAGCTTGAATCGCCTGCGAGAAACCTTAGATGATCCCCTGTTCCAACGCACTGCCCATGGCCTAAAACCCACGGCGCATGCGCTCAATATCGGGCTCAAGTTGCCGAATATTTTGCAGGACTTATATCAACTCACTCAGCCGCCGACGTTTACACCGGCCAGCAGTAACAGGCAGTTTTCCTTTGCCATGGTTGAAAGCGCCTACGAAACCTTAATTCCCTATTTTATCGGCCCATTATTAAGCACTGCGCCGAACCTGAAGCTCGACTCCTATGTGTGGACCGAGAAATCGATGCACGATTTGCAGCAGGGGCAAATTGACTTTGGGATCTCTGGGCGGGATCTACACCCGCTGTCAGACTCGCAAACGGACAGACTCCCAGATGGCATTAGCTGCCAAACCCTGTTTACCGACAGGCAAGTGTGTTTGGTGCGCCAAGATCATCCTTTGATGACCGCACTCACCTCGCCCCAGTGGGATTTAAATTTGTATTTGGATATGGCGCATGTGCAGGTGCGCTGTGAAGGGAGTGATTGGTGGGCGCTGGATTACTTTCTGGCCGACCTTGGCCACAGGCGCAAAATCAGCACGACTGTGCCCGATTTTTATGGCGCAGCTAGCATCTGTGCCCACAGTGATTTGATTTTTACCTTACCATCGAGCTTTGCACTGCACGCATGCAAGCTGTATCCACTAAGGCTGTTACCTCTACCCTTTGAATTTATCCCTATGGCCTATGTGCTGCTCTGGCATCAGCGCAACGATGAAGACCAAGGGCATAAATGGATGCGCGATACCATCTGCCAAAGTGTTGAAAAGCTTATGCAACCCTAAGATAAAAGCAATAAAAAAGCCCAGGGTACCAGCGTACCCTGGGCCGATTAAACTCAACACACTTACAGAATAAAGGTCGCTACCTGAGCATTGAGATCGTTCGCACGCGCCTTTAATCCTTGGGCTTGGGTCAGATCCGATTTCGCGGCCTCGGTGATTTCGTCAGTCACGTCCTTGATCGCCACGGTATTTTGGGTGATCTCCCCCGTAACTTGTGTTTGCTCTTCGGCGGCGGTGGCAATTTGCCCTGCCATATCCGAAATCACATTCACGGCTTGGGTGATTTCCTCCAGCGCCTTCGCGGCAGCATTTGCATCTTCCACGCTGTTGCCCGCAAGCATTTGACTGCTTTCCATCAAACTCACCGCTTTAGCTGTGGTGCGTTGCAAGGTTTCAATGGTCGCATGTACTTCTTGGGTCGAATCCTGCGTCCGACGCGACAATACCCGCACCTCATCGGCGACCACCGCAAAACCGCGACCCTGTTCGCCCGCGCGGGCGGCTTCAATCGCCGCGTTCAGCGCTAATAGGTTAGTCTGTTCCGCAATCCCTTGAATTGTCGCTAAAATGCTGGAAATAGACTGGGCATGGCGACTTAAATCTTCAATCACGTCCGTTGCCTGAGCGACTTCATCGGCCAAGGAGTTGATCGAACTGCGGGTTTTATTGACCAGCTCTTTGCCTTGGAAGCTGCTCGCGGCCGACTGCTGCGCCGCTGTCGCAGTGTTTTCCGCATTAGCGGCAATTTCATTGGTCGCGCTCGCCATTTCGGTCACCGCCGTTGCCACCATGGCCACTTCCTGCTGCTGACGTTGCAACTCTGCCACGGCAATATGATTGGTTTTAAGACTGCGCTCAGCATCCGCATCTAGCTCGCTAGCTAACTGACGAATATGGCTGATAAGTTGATGCTGGCTGCCGACAAAACGGTTAAAGCTATCGGCCAACACACCCACTTCATCCTGAGTATCGACCTCAATGCGTTGAGTTAAATCACCATTGCCGTCGGCAATACGTGCCAGCGCCTGTGACACGCGCCAGAGTGGACCTAATAGTAGATTCACCAACCACGAAATCGCCAATACGCTCAGGAGTAACACTACGGCGGAAAGTCCAAATTGCGTCAACAGAAGATCGGTCAGAGGTGCCTCTAGGGTCTCCTTATCCAGCACAATCACCAGCTCCCAATCGGTATTGGGAATATCGACGCCCCAGACTAACTTGTCGCGGCCCTCATTCTCAAAATACATGGGTAGCAAGGCGCCCGCTTGGCGGCTCTGCTGCGGCAAGTCATGATTGAGGTCGTTGTCGATTTGGCCGACAGGCTTCATCGCCTTAGAGGCATCTTTGTAAGCAATCACGGTGCCGTCTTTGTGCATCATGATCGCATAGCCATTGGCGGGGAGCGTCATACGATTCACGCTCTCGACTAAGCTCGCAATCGAGAGATCACCACCTACCACACCTTGAGAAGTGGCCTGCGCCATAGTGACCACTAACACGTTATAGGCCACGTCGACATAGGGTTTAGTCAGGATTAAACCGCGCTCATTCATCGCCTGTTTATACCAAGGACGCGTTCTCGGATCGTAACCCGTACGGTCGATACTTGGATCTGAGTCTAACATCTGTCCTGTCTCGGTACCATAATAAGTCAGCTGAAATCGCCCTGAGACCTGCGCCTGTTGCAATGCACTTAAACTGTTACCTTCCACCTTAGAGGCCAATGCGCCTACGATATCTTGGCGTCCAGCCAGCCATTCTTGAATGCGCTCGGCCTGTTGTTCACCCAAGCGCTGAACCTGCTCTAGGCTATTTTGCAATAACAATGATTTTTGACTGGAGTAGCTTTGCCAAGATAGCAAGCTGATCACGAGGGACAAGGCGATCACGACCGAAATCAGGATCTTTTGTTTAAGTGAATATGAGTTCATTTTGGTATCTACGATTTACACAGCACTGAAGGAAGGTATTGGACGAATGGTCATCACTCAATGTAATAAATTTACAGATTTAGCCATAACCAATCAAAATATCGGTTAAATTTTCGCACATCTTGCACAACAAACAAAGAATCACTTATCATCAAATTAATAAATAATTAAGCAAAAACATAAAGATAACTTTATCAAAATCATTAAAAACCTAATGATAACCAAAAGATCACAGACACCTCAGATTACACAACAATGCAAGCTTCTAGACGTAAAACAACGTAAATTAACCCAAATTAACGTGACCCAATCCGTTTATTTATTGCACACTGACTCTCCATAGCATTGGGAAGAGGCCTCTCGATGACGCCAAGTTGGCAAATCCTTAGATGATTTACCTTACGCCTCGCCCATTTTGATTAGGAGTTCTTATGATCTATCAACAATTTCAACAGAGCCCATTTCAGCCACGCATTTCAGGAGCACGGGCTTGGTTAGCCATGGCTGTTAGTGTCAGCCTAATCTGTTTATCACTGTTTTTATTGCCTTTTGTGCTTTTATTTGGCGCCATTGCGCTCGGCTGCTTAGTGTTATTTAGCCGCATTTACGTGGCGCGCCAAGTGAGTAAGTTTAATCGTGCCCAGGCACAAGCGCAGGAAGCGGCGAGCCAAGAGACTGAGTTTTATCGTTCCACCAATGTGGTGCGTGAAACCCATGCAGAGCACTACACTGGTCGCACCTTTGAACATCAACAGGATGAGAAATAGTACTAAGCGCTTAGTAAGGTTTTTGCGCGCTTAAGGGTTTGAATCTCGCCGGGATCTTGGGTCATCTCCAGCACAGTATCAACTTGCAATGCGAGTGATTGCCACAGGGGCTCGATGATCTCGGCCTCTTTGGCATTAGCATGACGGCGCGCGAGGTTGAGCAGCGCCGCAGAGCCCACCACATCGATACGCCCTAAAATACCGTCCGCGAGTGCCATGCTCAGTTCAATCATGGCTGGCACGCTGTGACCATATTTAATCACTTCACGTAGATAACGCTCCGCCTGACTCACATCGCCACCCAAACCACTTTCGTCGTTTAGCATGTGCTGCGCGCGGGTAAGCATTGCATCCAGCTGACCTTGCTCGGCCGCTTCGGCCATCCAATACTCACTCACGATAGGATCGCGCTGACAACCATCGCCGTTGGCTAGCATTAAGGCTAAATGGTACTGGGCATGGGGATAACCCGCTTGCGCCGCTTTATTAATAAAATGATAGGCTTGAGTCAGATCTTTGGTCTGATAATAGAGCACTCCTAAATTCGCCATGGCTTCGGTCTGTTCACCCTCGGCCGCCAGTTGTAAATAGTGCTTTGCCTGCACTAAATCTGGCTTAAATGATTCGCTGCCCACCAGATAAAAATACCCGAGTAACGCCATCGCATTGACTACACCCGCCTCAGCAGCCTTGGCAATTGCAGCTTCGCCGTGAATGGCATCGGCCTGTCCTTGATAGCCATGGATAAGCCCAACCCCATGTTCATAGAGGGCATCGGCGTGTTTTGGCGCCGCAAGGGCAAACCAATAGGCGGCTTTAGCAAAGGTATCACTGGCTTTTTGCGCCACTTCCTTTACCGCTGGGCCATTTTCATCTTCATTACCATAGGATTGATCAACCAAGGCAAGCTCTTGCTCTTTAAGCATTAATGCTTTGGTTTTAAAAGAGATCCCTACAAGATATTGTGCCTTAGGGTCGTCTTCCATCACCGCGCGGTAACAGAGATCTTTGATGGTTACGGCGTCACTGGCTTGGTAACGATAAGCGGGAGCCGCTCGCCCAATCACCTTAGGATATAAGTGCTCAATTAAGGCCAACACATCCTTGATGGCCTTTTGGGCCAAGGCGAGCAACTGCTCTTGGGTTAAATGGTATTTTTCAGGGTGGGCACCACGGTTGCCATCGCCACGCAGACGATGTAAAGCTCGTGTCGTCTTCACATCGATCAGCCGCTTTTGGTTTAACAGCTCGATACGGTCATAGAGGTTAGGACTGGTGAAGCTGACGGCTTTATCCTGACCGAGCAGTTCGGTCAGCCTGTGGGTAAAACTGCGGATATGCAGCAATGACTGAGTGGGCACATCCTGCACATAGTTTTTGGCGTTGAGGTAATCATCGAGGAGAGAGGCCGAAAACCCTTGGATAAATTCGCTATCCAGTAACTCAGCCCCTGTTCCCATAAATCCTTACCTCAGCTCGAATGTACTCGGTTGATATTATTCAGCGGTAGGCTGTTTAGTCACCATATACAGGCGGAACAGCGCTAAGTTCACGAATAAACCGATAAATGCCATCAAGGTATCCGCCAGCATTTGCACAGGCAAACCGCCCAGAGAAGCTGCGCCAGAGAGCTGAGCACCCACTACAGAAAGCGGCAGATAAAGCATCAATAAAGCGATGGTTTTCAGTACGATAGGACCACTGAAGCTAAAGCTTGCCTTAATCGCTTCCAGTGGTGTTAAACGTTCAACTACCACCATAAAGTTCACATAGGCGAGTCGCGCAAATAGATAGAAACTGATGACGAGGCCGACTAACCACAGTGGGCCAAACGCAGCAAATAGCATTACAGGCGCTAAAATCGCCAGTCCCGAAAACACGCCAGCCAGCAGCAGGGGTGGTACAAAGGGTAAGCTGGCCTTCAATACCATTCCCGTCGAGGGATTATGCCCTTGGGATCTCAGCTCTAAAAACAGCGTTAATGCGGCGATCAGCACCGAAAAAATCAGCAGCAGTAGCATCATGGCGATCATATGCGGCGCGCCAAACTGCGGGTTTTCCAGATCGACTTTGCTCATCTCTGTGCCTAGCCACAGCTGGATCCCCACCTGCACTAACAGCAATGGCACTGTCAGCATGGCAAGCTGAGTGAGATGATTACGGAAAAAGTTATAAGCTTCGGTCAAAATTGCGGATAGTGACATGCGCCTTTCCAAAATAATTGAAGTAAATTAACACCGTGAATTGCCGCTAAGGATACCCAAAATCCCGCCCCAATGCACAACACAAATCACTTGAGTGAACCGTAAATCACAGAAAAGGACTGCAACAAAAGTCGCAAAGCCGTTACACTGTGGCCCTTTATTGCGCGCAAACCCTCAAAGGATGCCACTCATGAAACATACTCTCACTCTCTCAATCCTGATCAGCGCCACGCTTTTAGCGGCTCCCGCCAGTGCAGGCTGGTTAGATAACCTCGCAGGAACACAAGCAAAAACGGAAAAAGTAGCCACAGGCACCGCGACTCAATCCAACGAGTTAGTCGGTAGCGTGATGTCGCAACTCGGTTTAAGCCAAAACCAAGCCGAAGGCGGTTTAGGCAGCCTATTAGGCCTAGCCCAGTCTAGCCTAGTTTCGAATGATTACACCAAATTAGCCGCCAGCATTCCGAATGCCGACAGCCTATTAGCCGCAGCGCCAAAGCTTGACGCTAACTCGGGCGTTTCAGGCTTATTGTCTAAGGCGGGTAATATTGGCTCTTCCCTTCAAGGCAGTGCTATGGTGTTAGATGCCTTTGAAAAATTGGGTATTTCTAAAGATTTGGCCATGCCGATGATCAATATCGCCAAGTCTTACCTTGAGACAAATGGCGCCGAAGGCAGCTCAGATCTCCTGATGAAGGGCCTAAATTCCCTGCTGTAATCCTCGCTTTCACCCTAAGCCCATGGTTTAGGGTGAACTTTAGCGCCGTAAATCACTCTATTTAGTTATCCCTTCTTGCCAGAGCAGTGCCCTTTTATGATTGCTAAGCTGAAACGATTCCTTCAATCCCACACTCAGGCCATCTCCCCCGAGGAGAAAGCCCACCAGCTCAAGTTGGCGGCGGCGAGTATGTTGCTCGAAGTGGTATTTGCCGATGAAACCCTCGCGGCAGAAGAAATGGCGTTACTGCCGACCTTGCTGACAGAGACATTATCGATGCCAGTGCAGGAAGCCAATGAACTGATTGAAGAAGCGAAAAAAGCCCAAGGTAATGCTACCTCGTTATTTGAGTTTACTAATACCATTAATGCCGAATTTAGCTTGGAGCAAAAACAGCAATTGCTGTTAGCTATGTGGCAATTAGCCTATGCCGATGGACAACTCTCCCAGTACGAAGATCAAATCATTCGCCGCACCGCCGATTTGCTGTACCTCAAGCACAGCGAACTTATCCAGATGCGTAATCAGGCTATCGAAGCGACCCAAGCGGCACACTAAAAGCGCCCAATAAAAAAGCATGAATCGCAGTGTGCAATTCATGCTTTGAGTTTAACGTTTTAAATTGCCGTTTGCGGGTCAAACAGTCTTAAGCAAGGGCCTTACCTATTTCGAATCCTGCGCCTCTAAGCTCAGTTAATTTGGCTCGCAATCCCCCCATTTCCATCTTTAAGCCCTTCTTGGTCGCTAATTGCGATAACCAACTGGTTTTATCGTCATCGTCTATGCTGTCCCACTCCTCCAGCACTTTATAGGCGAGGCACAGCAAGGCGGCCAATTTAGAAAACGGATTCGAATCCTTGGGATGATCCTGATACAGAATGCCCTGCACCAGCGCGGGGGTGAATTTCCAGTTTTTGGCCAACAGGGCGCCTATATCGGGCGAGTCATAGCCGAGCAGTTCACGTTCAAACGCATGTTTATCTTTGCCCTGAGCGACGGCTTCAGTAATCTTCTCGGCATCTTCGGGGGAAATCGCCGCGATCAGTAAGTCACCAATCCGGTGAAGGATACCGCAGGTAAAGGCCTCATCGGGCTGCACTCCACAACGTTTGGCCATCTCTTGGCAATAGAGTGCAATTTCAAAGGTTTGTCCCCAAAACTGCGCGAGGTCGACCCCTTGGCATTTAGGTACTGACCCCATCACCGCCGACGCTAGGACTAACGTCCGCAGCGTCTGCATGCCAAGGCGTACCACGGCTTCGTCAATACTGCCCACCTCACGGCTGTGGCCATAGTGGGCGCAATTGGCCAGTCTCAGCACCTTAGCGCTGATCAAGGGATCGTGGGACACCTTAGTCGCAATATTTTTGACCGTGGCATTATCATCGTTAACCACTTCAAGCAGTTCACTGATGGCTTTAGGTAAACGGGGTAAGTCATCGACTCGACTCAGTAGCGCAGCAGAATCCATATTTATTCTCCTTCGACGTGAATGATCAAAATATAGAACACAGAACTTCGCCTCGCTTGCAAAGATATCGCCGTATATCAATGGCGTCTGCAACTTTCGTCTGCCTTCAAACGGCTTTTAAAACAGACAGCAATCCCCCACAAATCCGTTCGATAACACGATGGGCTCGTACTTTATGCCATTCCAGTCCCTGAAAAATCGTTCAACAATTATGCTTATTTGTAAATAAATGTTTCTACATTTTAGTAATGAGTGATATAGATTAAATCTTGTTCATCCATTGTAAGGAAGCACTATGGGCCAAAATGCACTCGTTAATCGCACAGGTATTATCCTTGTTAGCGCACTGATCACCTTAGGTTTGTTCGTGTTTATGGCGCAACTTATCCATAATCCGCAGCCCTTGAGCGGACAAGCGAGCGATGCGCCGCAGATCACTATTTTGATGACGGAGCGAACGCCAATTCCGCCGAAGGAAAGCCGTAAACCTGAGCCACCTAAACCCATTCCGGCAAGGGAGCGCGTTACCGCTCAGGGTGAGAGCAATCAGCTCGTCGATTTCAATACTCAGACTTTTCCCCCTGAAATGCCAACCCAAACCACACTCTTTACTCAATCGGCAATGACTGCAGAAGCCTTACCTGTGGTGCAAGTGTCCCCTCGCTATCCTATTGATGCGGCACAAAATGGTAAGGAAGGTTATGTAGTCGTGGGATTTGATATTACGGCGGATGGTACTGTTAGCAATGTGCGCGTGCTCGATGCCAACCCGAAGCGGGTGTTTGATAAGGCGGCGTTGTCGGCGGTGCAAAACTGGAAATACAAGCCTAAGTTTGACTCGGGCAAGGCCGTGCCACAGATGAATCAACAGGTGCAGCTCGACTTTAAACTGGATCAGAAGATTTAAGGCAAGAGACCAGAACGCGCTATGGTTGGCGTTCTGGTCTGTCATTCAGTGATAGTTCAGCACTTCGGCCACTAGGACGCTTTATTTATCGCTAAGCTCTGTTTGCGACTGATATGCGTCTTCTGCCACCACAGGAATGGCGCCACAAACAAAATCAATACCAGCACATAGGCCATGCTTGCCCCAAGCGCGATACCTAACGCTAGGCAGAAGCCACAGCCTAATACCACTAAGGGTAAGTTGCTGCGGGGCAATAACTTAGCCGCAGCTAACATCGCCATTAAGTAGATCACCACGAACACTCCATTACTCCAGGCAATCAAATGTTCGAGCTCTTGGCCCGTGGTGTGGGTCAGCACTATCACACTCGCCATCACGCTGAGTAACGCCGCCAAGGCACGGATTGGCACACCGTGACGATTTTTTACCGCAAAGCAGCGCGGCAAAATACCTTCGTTACTAAAGCTCCAGATAAGACGCGCGGCACTGGCGGCATACACGTTAACTGTGGCAAGACCGCTGGCAATCCCCAGCACACCAATCACTTGTGCGCCATAGCCGCCCAAGAGCGCATCGAACACGCCGATCATGGCCACGCTTTTATCGGTCGGCACTAACAGTAAAATCAAGGTACAGGCCACATAAATAATGCCCACCAGCACAGTGCCCATCATCATCGCAGGGATCATATCCTGCTGTGGACGGCGGAAATCATCGGCGAGGTGAGTCATGGCCTCAATCCCCAAGAAACTCCAAAAGGCGATACCTGCGGCAATCATAATGGTGGGGATTTCTGGCGTGCCATAGCTAGCTAATGAGGTTAAGTGCCCGGGTTGCACACTGCTCGCCCCGAATAACAGCACCACAATCGCTACAATACAAAGGGTTAAGCCAAATTGCAGTTTGGCCGAGACTTGAATGCCACGCAGATTGAGTAGAAATAAGCCGAAAATCACTAATACCTCGGCGCCAACCTTAGGCCAGCCATCGAGGGGAATGAGTGCATTCACAAATTGGAAGGTCATCAAAATCGCGGCCGGCGCGCCCATGGGCACCACCAGCAAAAAAATCAGCCCAATAGTACGGCCAGCAGTGCGACCAAAGGCCTTTTCGACAAAATATGCAGGACCCGCTGCATGGGGAAAGACGCTCGCCAGTCGGCCAAAAATCAGCGCCACCGGAATAATGGCCAAGGTCAGGAGTGACCACGCGATAAGCGCGCCAGCTTGGGCTTTGTCGATTGTCATTTGCGGGAGAATAAACACCCCTGTGCCCAGCAAAGTGGTGGCCATCAAGCCTGCGCCTTGCCAACGTCCTATAGTTCCGCTATGTGAGTTCATCTGTTAAAATTCAGTGGTTTTGAAGCCGTCAGTATAGTGAGATTTTACGCCGCAATCTGCCGTCAATCTCAGTGTTCTTCATGGCAAACACCGGCAAAATGACGGCAAAAATGCATATTTCCGGCAAAATGACGGCGCAGCCCCAGCGCAGGGTGTTTAACTGATATTAGCCTGCCTTGGCGATGTGCCTCGCGCTTTTTTACAACCCGTTTTTATCGGAGCTCAAGTTGGATAAGTTTGATACCGCCATCATCCACAGCCTGCGACAAGATGCACGCCAGAGTGTCTCCAGTATCGCTGAGCAGGTTAACCTTTCCCGTAGTGCGGTTGCCGAGCGGATTAAAAAACTCGAGCAAACTGGGGTGATCCGCGGCTATCAGGTTTTGCTGAGCGAATCGCAAAAGGAAGGAGTATCGGCTTATTTCGAAATCCAGCATAAATGCCCGCGCTGCGCCGATGTGGTGCATGTGTTCCATGCTATCCCCGAGGTGATCACTTGTCGCGGTATCTCTGGCGATATGGATTTACTGGTGTATGTGCACGCCCCGTCGATGCGCCGCTTGCATGAAATTCGTGAATATATCGATACCCACACGGACATCATTAAAATTAAAACCCATGTGGTGATGAGCGAGTGGATAAATAACGCGGGTGAATAAACATGCTTTGCCCCCAAACAAGAAACGCCACCCCTAAGGAATAAAGGTGGCGAGGCCCTTGTGGAGGCAGGGCAAACAATACCTAAATGTAAAAATATGGCTTCCCTTCCCAATAACCTCCCTGTGACAGCAAATCGCGACAAGACAACACACCTTTAACCACTCAGCCAGCGTCATTAAAGGGGTTGGCTCACGGTGTATTCCTTAGACACCGCTTCGCCATTCACCGTAATTCCTTATTATCTATAACCTTGGGCGAACCGTGCCCAATTAAACGACCGTCATTTGCCCCGTGTAGAGAATAAAGTTACGCAGCAGTAGCACACCAATGAGGCTTAAGCATGCTGTGCCTGCCACATAGGCCCACTTACGTTTTGAAGTGGCCGTCATAAACAGGTTCATCGCCAATGGGCCAGACAATCCCAGCCCGACAATGCCAATCCAGAAGATCCATCCCCAGAAGCCATAACCTATCGCATTGAAGGCGGCAAACTTACTCTGACCTCCAGACAAGACGAGCCCCATAAAGAAGGTGAAAATCAGCACTATCTCTACCAAAATCAGTGGGATCTCAACCTTGTGGATAAAGTGCACTTCCTTGGCATTGGGATTCGCATTAAGCAGCACACCACCCAGCAGAGAAGATGCGGCGCCCGATGACAATCCCGAAGCCAAAAACAGCAGTGGCAACACGGGGTTTTTCAACATCGGATAGCCGGGTAAGGCCGACAGCAAAAAGCCGGTATAGGCTCCAAGCGCAAGGGAGAAGATCACCAACAAGCCAGTAATCGTTGCCTCGAAACGGCTCAACCAAGCGGTGAACTTAAGCACTATGGGGAAGCGATTCTCACACCAAGCATCGATAGGTTTACGGAATAACAGGCCAATCCACATAAACATAAAGACTTGGTAAATCAGTAGAATAAGCACCCCCATCGACATCACAGACTTGGGATTATAGAAGACTAAGATCTTCCAAAAATCGAAGGGCTTAGTTAAGTCCAATACCAAGATGCCCAAACCCGCCATCACCGCCACAGGCGCCACAATACAGGCCGCCTGCACAAAACCAGACTGGTAGGCGTTATGCTTTAACACAAAATGTTTAAGTAACACCGCAAAGAACATAGCGCCAGCCGATGCACCTGCTAAAAACAGGTAAATCGCAATCGGCCAATGCCATACTAGCGTATCAAAATGTAGGGCACTCATATTGCTACCTCCCCTGATTTGGCCACGATACGGAACAGTTTTGGCCGCGTTCCTAGGTCGACCTTAGCCCTTTGGGTCGGGTTCGCCTTCAGCACTTGCACCACCTGTGAAGTGGGATCCTTTAAGTTGCCAAACACCAATGCCTTAGTCGGACAAGCCGCGACGCAGGCGGGCTGTTTACCTTGGGCAAGATTGGTTTCACGGCAAAAATCACACTTGTCCGCGGCGTGGGTAACGGGATTGATAAAGCGAATTTTGTAAGGGCAGGCTGCGATACAATACTGGCAGCCCACACACTTCCACGCATCCACCGACACTATGCCGGTCTCTTTATCGATAAAGGCGGCACCAGTCGGGCAAACATTGACACAAGGCGCATCCTCACAGTGCTGGCAAGACTTACGACTGAAGTGATAAAACTGATTAGGATATTCTCCGTAGGGCCCAGTTTGCTCTATCTTCAGCCGAGAAACTCCCTCTGGCACCTGGTTGGTTTCACGGCAGGCGACCTCACAGGCCTTGCAACCTATGCACTTAGTCTCATCGTGGATCAGCGCATACTTCACGCTGGGTTCGGCCTTCGCCTCGTTCGAAGCACTGACAGTCGCGAGTAAGGTCGCTCCCGAAGCACCGGCCAACAGGGCGCATGTCCCTTTGAGAAATCTTCTTTTTGAATTTTCCATAACCTTACTCCTGCTGGCCTGTATGACAATTACGGCACAGCTCACTGCGAACCTTAGGCGTCATCTCTGCCATAGGATCGGTGGGGCTATGTAATTTATGGCAAGCGGCACAAGCCACTTTTTGCGCATGCACATTATGCGTCCATTCTTGGGCACTGAGCTTGGCGGGAGTATGGCATTTTCGGCATACTTTCAACTGGGCTGCGGTATCGGACGCATCTTCTAATCCAAATACCACTAAATCATTCGGTTTCTTAGGGTGATCACCCTTTTCACCATGACAACTTGAACAGGTCATTTTCATGGCATCCTGGCCGTGATGCCCTAACATTTGACCATTACGCTTATGACACTTCATGCAAGCATCACTGTTGATTTGCTGAGCGGGTTCGGCACTCGTTGCAGAAAAGCTGAGTAGCAAAGCCACGGCACCCAAGCGTAATGACCACAGCCATTGTCGTGTAGACATAGCGAGTCCTCATATCGATAGATTGGGAAGGCAAAGAGGAAGCAGGGTTCGGATGGCTCCGAACCCGACAGTCGTGGTCAGACGGCTAAAGCTTGCTTAAGGCTTTGGGGATCCCACTGCTTATGCTGGTTCATTTCAATAAAACCAATATTGAATTTACCGAACAGCTTTTTCATGGGTGAGTTGATTTGCTTACCAGCATCACTGATCACCATTTTGACTTCAGATGAGTCATGGTCAATCAACACATAGTCTAGACGGCATTCATGATTTAAATCAGCATCATGCTGGTCCATATCAAATACTGTGTCTAATGGCACATTGCAGCAGACATCGTATTTACCTTCTACGACAGTTTTGAGTGATTTAAAAAAATTAAAACTCTCTTCATCAAATAACACTGGTTTCAGTTTCATTTCATGATGTGCTTCATCAGGATCTGCTCTAAAAAACTTAATGCAGGTCATGACAAACATTACAAACACGAATGGCACTGCGACGAATAGTACAAAGTACATAAACGCATAGCTGAGAATGACTGAAGTGTTCATATACGCCTCCAATAACACAATTATATTTTTGTTATCTCCTTTTAAAGCAGCTTCAGTATTATTGTTAATCCGAATTATTTTTTTGATCTTCGTCACATTTAAAAATGACAAATTAAACATAAACAACAAGTTAAGATACAGAACACATTACTGTTTAACATAAATCTTAAATGCATATATTGATAATAGTTAATTGAAAAATTGAAATTCAAATAATCAAATATCAGAAAGTAAAATTTCAAATTAAATTAAAAATATTTTTTGAAAAATAAAAAATATAAATCTAAACTTTCTGTTACACATAGATAAATCAAAGGTGTAAAACTTGGGACGGGTTTCACATTAAATCTAATAAATAACATCATAATCAGGTGTTATTCATAGCGTTAACTCAATATTAAGGAATATTAAAAATGCATATTAATAACATGGACAACCTCGATATTTTGAGTTTAAAAATACTTGTTTCATTATATGAGAACAAATCCGCAACCTATGTATCAAAGGCGCTGGACATTCCTGCCCCCAAAATAAGTCGTAGCCTTAAAAACCTGCGGGAGACATTTGGTGATGAGCTTTTCATTCGAAAAAAATACGGCTTATTTCCCAATGAGTTTGTCACTCATTTATATCCCATTGCGAAACAAACCATAGAATGCTCGGATAAATTTCAAAAGGTGCGCGCGGCAAATGCAAGCCAAGTCAAAACCCACGTTGAAATCGCAGCGCCGGGCCTCATTGCCTATGCGTTTCCTAAAGCCTTGATGCAGGCCATTAAGGATGAACAAAAACCCATGCAGATTAATATCACCCCCTGGTCGCTGCACACGACACAGGACATCATCAATGGCGATGTGTCCTTAGGCATTTGCTGCAATAAGAGCACCGCCGATGTGGCGGCTTTTGGTGATAAGTTGCAAACCACGACGCTGCAACACATGGACAAGGTTTATCTCATCGCCAGTCGTAATCATCCGATTTTTAAACGCGAAATCACGCTTGAGAGCATTGCCGAATATCCTTATGTGAACACGGACCTCGGTAATCCCAGCACTCGGCTCAGTCCGTACCAAGAGTTCTGTATTAAACATGGCATAAAACTCAATACTGAAATTACCATTACCAGTATTTCGAGTCTGTTTGAATATCTCGGCGAGAGTCAGACGATTTCCTTACTGCCCTATCGGGTAGTTTATGAAATGGTGAGCGATATTCCCGAGCTACACACCTGCCAGTTATCGCAACTTGAGGCCGAACGTTTGTACGCCCATACCGAGGCGCCGACGATTTTCCTCGTGCAAAAAAACCAACCGAATAAGGTGAACGAAGACTTGCTCTGGCTAAGCGGGCAGATAAAGAAAATCGTCGATAATATTATCTAACCACTAAATGACTGTTCATTTTCCATCTTGTTATACGAGGTGATAGGCAACCTGCGCCTTAGCTTAGGCTCCACCTCACCCTCCTACACACAACCCCAAGTTTTGTTAAGCCAGACATACATCTTAGCCGCCAAACACGTTACACTAAGCCCATCTTTATTCTGATAGATCTTGCTATGCGAACCGAAAACACAGCCACACTGAACCTGATGTGGGGCGCACTTATTCTGGAAGAATTAGCACGTCTTGGTGTGCAGCATGTCTGCATGGCACCGGGCTCTCGCTCAACGCCGCTAACCTTAGCTGCGGCTCAGCAAACTAAGCTTAAACGTCACTTGCATTTCGATGAGCGTGGCTTAGGTTTTATGGCCCTCGGATTAGCCAAAGCCAGCTGCGCCCCCGTGGCGATTATCACCACCTCAGGCACGGCCGTCGCCAACCTTTATCCTGCGATAGTCGAAGCTTGGTTGACCCATGTGCCCTTGATTGTCTTAAGCGGTGACAGACCGCCAGAATTACTCGGCTGTGGCGCCAATCAAGCCATAGTGCAACCGGCGATTTTTGCCAATTATGCCCAGCAGGTAAACCTACCCACGCCGGATGCGCACATTGCGCCACAGATGTTGCTCACAACGCTCGATGAGACGGTGGCAAACCAAACACGCCCAGTGCATATCAACTGCATGTACCGTGAACCCCTCTATCCGAGTGAGATGAATGGCAGCATTCTCGATAGCGAATCGCCTTATCTCAAGCCACTGCAAACTTGGTTGCAACACGCCAGACCCTACACTCAATACGGTAAGAGTGAACACCTCAGCAGCCCAAGCGATGACGCCATTATGCGTTTCGTCCACGGCAAGGGCGTCATCATTGCGGGTACGCTCACGCCGGAGCAAGATCCACAGCAGCTTATCGCCCTCTCACAAAAAATTGGTTGGCCCTTGCTTACCGATGCACAGTCGCAACTGCGGCAACATCCGGCGGCGGTCGGCAATATTGACCAACTACTGCAACATCCCAAGGCGCGCAATCTGTTACAAGAGGCGGATCGCGTGCTGGTGTTTGGTGGACGCTTATTGTCTAAGCGTTTGATTGCTTACCTTGCCGAGCAAAACTGGCACAGTTACTGGCAAGTGCTGCCACAGCAGGACAGACTCGATCCAAGCCATAATGCCAAACACATTTGGCACGCCAACGCCGCGCAATTTGCTCAACTTAATTGGTATCGTTCCTCTTCGGCCAATTGGGCCAACACCTTAGTCACCTACAACGATGAATTGCATAGTTTATTTGTGCGAAATATCGATCAAGGTGAGTTTGGTGAGGCGCAGGTTATCCGCGCCATTGCCAATACGCGGCCGTTAGAGCAGCAATTGTTTATCGGCAATAGTCTGCCCGTGCGCTTATACGATATGTACGCCCCTGTGAGTTGTTGCACGGCTACCACTTACACTAACCGCGGTGCTTCGGGGATCGATGGCTTACTGGCCACCGCCTGCGGCATTGCCGCGCACCAAGGCAAACCCACTAGCTTGATTATTGGGGACTTATCCCAGCTGCATGATCTCAACTCTTTTGCCATTGCCCGCAGCTTAACCAGCCCGCTGGTGATCATTATTCTCAACAACGACGGCGGCAATATCTTCAATCTCTTGCCCGTTCCCAACGAGGAGCTGCGCAGTGATTACTACCGCCTAAGCCATGGTCTAGAGTTTGGTTATGCCGCAGCCATGTTCAATCTGCCCTATAATCAAGTGGATAACTTAGCCGACTTCCAAAGCTGTTATCACGAAGCGCTCGATTATCAGGGCGCCTCGGTGATCGAAGTCAGTGTGAGCCAACATCAAGCCAGCGAGCAGATCGCCGCGCTGAATTTATGGGTGAAACAAAGCTAATGCCAACCGTGGCCCGTTACGGGGAAGTCTCGCAGCCAAACTTAGTCCTGCTTCACGGCTTTTTAGGGACTAAGGCCGATTGGTTGCCGCTTATCCCCGAACTGAGCCAACATTTTCACTGTATCTGCCTCGATTTACCCGGACACGGTGACAATCAGCAAGAGCTGCCATCGACGCTAGCCAATGGTTTCGACTATTGTGTTCAAGACATTATCAGCCGCCTCGACCGCCTGGGTATTGGACCGTTTTTTCTTTACGGTTACTCCCTCGGCGGCCGGATTGCCCTGCACCTTGCCAAGGCGTATCCGCAGCGCATTTTGAGCTTATGGCTAGAATCCTGTCATCCCGGGCTAACCGATACCGCAGAGCAAACCGCACGCAGCAAAAACGATAACCTGTGGGCTAAGCGTTTGCTCAGCTTAAGCAGTCGAGATTTTTTACAGCTTTGGTATCAACAGGCGGTATTTGCCGATATGTCCGACAAGGCGCGGCATGCCTTGATAGCCAAGCGTGCGGCGCTGCTCGACCAACATCCCAAACAAACGCTAAAACAGATTTTTTTAGCCACATCGCTGGCTCGCCAAACCTCTCTCTGGGATGTACCTGCAAGCCTTGGCTGTGAATGCCATTTTTTTGCGGGCAGCCAAGATGCGAAATTCACCGTAATAGCAAAGGCTTGGCAAGCGCAACAACCCATCATCTTGCATCAGATTGAACAGGCTGGGCATAACATACATCAAGCCAATCCCGCGGCATTAGTCGCCTGCTTAAGCGCACTAAAGCTTAAAAAATCGATGACTTGAAACAGATTAATTTAGGGAAAATATGATCTTAACGTCGCTCAGCTTGTACTTATATAGCTTGCCCTTAGACCGCTTTTTGCCCGTGGGGAAACAGCGCATCGACCACAGAACGAGCTTAGTGTTGCAGGCAAAGGCACAAGCAGAGGGCGAAGAAAGCGAGCAACTGGTTGAAATCGCGCCGCTCTCAGGGTTTGATATCGACCAACAGCCATTGTCCGGCTTTAGCCGCGAGAGCCTAGATGAAGTACAGCAGGCCTTAGTGGCGCTATTGCCCAAGCTGCAAAACCAGCCTATCGATAGCTTGCTTGAGCAGGCCGAAGCGAGCTCTTATCCGTCCATTGCCTTTGGCTTAAGCCTATTGCATGCCAAACTCAGCGGAAAACTCGAGTCAGTGCGCCCAGTTATCAGCACAGTGCCGCTCATCTATCAGCCGACGGATGCACCCAAAACCGAATTGTTCGCTAACATTGCGAGTCTCGATAGCGGCGTGCACTCAGTCAAAGTGAAGGTCGCACAAACCTCAATGGAAGATGAATTGAGCCTGATTTATGGCATCTTAGGCCAGAGACCCGATCTCAAGTTGCGCTTAGATGCCAACCGTGGCTTTAGCTTAGAACAAGCCCTCGACTTTGCTGCCTGTTTACCGCTAGAGAGTATTGAATATATTGAGGAACCTTGTCAGCATCCGCAGGATAATCAAACCCTGTACCGCGCCATTCCGCTGCCCTACGCCTTAGATGAATCCCTTAATGATCCAGATTATCAATTTGTGATGCATGAGGGACTCACGGCGCTCATCATCAAACCTATGCTACTTGGCAGTATTGAAAAACTTCAGCGCCTTATTGACGAGGCCCACAGCCATGGCGTGCACTGCATCTTAAGCTCAAGTCTTGAGTCCAGCTTAGGCATCAATGACTTGGCCCATTTAGCCGCCATACTGACGCCCGATGAAATTCCAGGGCTCGATACGTTAGCCGCCTTCAGCCAAGACTTAATCGTGCCAAGCGGCAAGTCTCAATGCTTGAAGCTTCATCAACTTAAACTTGTCGCCAATACACAGCAGGATTAATTGCCAATGTCCGAATCTCAAACATTGGCATCATCCCAATCCATTTCACCGCAAGGTATCTCGCCATTACATAGCGCTGCGCTCACCTCGCCCACACAAACGGCGGTTAAGTGTAATGGTCATGACATCAGCTACGCCCGCTTAAGCCATATGGTGCTGGGCTTGGGTGAACAGCTCACGCGCATAGGTGTTGACCAAGGGCAACCTCTGGCGTGTATCAGCCGCAATAATTTAGAGATGATTTGCCTGTATTGGGCCTGTGTGGATATTGGCGCAATCTTCTTTCCTATCTCGCCGCGTTTTCCTCTAGCGCAAGTTCAAGGGCTTATCGATAGCCACCAAATCCCTTTCTATTGGAGCGAAACTGAGTTGGCCTTGTCAGGCAGTCATCCACTCACGTTGGATTTTAGCCTCGACGTGAGTCCAGCCAGTGAGCAAGCCGCGACAGCCTTTGATCTTTATCGCCCGAGCAATGTGATTTTAACCTCTGGCTCCAGCGGTTTTCCTAAGGCGGCCGTGCACCATCTTGCGAATCACATTGCCAATGCCGAGGGCGCCCGCAGCCTGATCCCGCTGGTCACAGGTGATGCTTGGTTGTTGTCGTTACCCCTGTTTCATATTGGCGGCCTCGCCATTCTCAACCGCTGCGCCTTAGTGGCGGCGACGGTAGTGCTGCCGGATCCGACTCTCCCGCTGCAGGCACAAATCGAGCGCGACGGCTTAACCCATGCTTCCTTGGTACCGACGCAGTTACTCAATTTGCTCGCCGACAAACAGGCTTCACTCAAGAGTATTAAAGCCCTGCTGCTCGGCGGTGGCGCAATTTCTATCGATTTACTTAAACAGCTCGAACAGCGGCATATTGCCAGCTTTACCAGTTACGGCATGACCGAGATGGGCTCGCAAATTACCACAGGCCCAGCGCTAAGCGATAGCACCAGTGGCAAATTACTCCCAGGACGTGAGCTCAAAATTGTCGATGGGGTGATTTGGGTGCGGGGAGATTGCTTATTTATGGGCTATCTCACGGATAAGGGGATCGAAAAACCACTCGATGCCGAGGGTTGGTTTTATACCAAAGACAGGGGCGAGTGGGATGCTAACGGTAATCTAAAGATACTAGGCCGCGTCGATAATATGTTTATCAGTGGCGGCGAGAACATTCAGCCAGAGGAAATTGAAGCGGCGCTCAAACTGCATCCGTTAATTGATGAGGCGATCGTCTTCCCTCAACCTGATGTCACCTTCGGTCAACTCCCCGCCGCCATTATTCGTGGCGACATTATTCTCGGCAGCACAAGCCAAGAGATAAGTGCAATAGAGGCTGAGCTTGAAGTCTTTCTCGCCGACAAAATCGCTCGATTTAAAAGGCCGCGCCGCTATTACCCTTGGCCAGAGAATGCCGAACAAACGGGTTTAAAAGTGAATCGCAAACAACTTATTGCCGCTATTCAATCTGAATCCTGTTGATTTCAGCCACAAAAAAACCTGCCGTAGCAGGTTTTTTTATGTTCTCACGCCGAGCCGAATTAGGCTTCCATACAAGCCTTAAGCTTGTTCATGGCGTTTTTCTCTAACTGGCGAATACGCTCAGCCGAGACTTGATAGGTTTCTGCCAATTCCTGCAGTGTGGTCTTATCATCGTCTAACCAACGGGCACGCAGAATATGCTGGCTACGCTCGTCTAAGGTTTTGATGGCCGATAATAAACGACCTTGGGCATTGGATTCCCAGTTATCGTTTTCGATGTTTTCGGCTAAGTCCGATGAATGATCTTCGAGATAATGCACAGGGGCAAAATCCTGCTCATCATCGTTATCACTGCTCAGGTCAAACGCCGGATCCTGCGCCGCCATACGTGATTCCATCTCAGTCACATCGGCCTTAGATACACCTAAGTTTTCCGCCACCATTGCGACTTCATCATCGCTAAACCAACCGAGGCGAGTTTTCGCTTTGCGGATATTAAAGAACAACTTACGTTGTGCTTTTGTGGTTGCGACTTTAACAATGCGCCAGTTTTTCAGCACATATTCATGAATTTCGGCTTTAATCCAGTGCACAGCAAAAGACACTAGACGGACACCCACATCGGGATCGAAGCGCTTAACCGCTTTCATCAGACCGATGTTGCCTTCTTGGATCAAATCCGCCTGTGGCAGACCGTAACCTGAGTAGCCCTTAGCAACATGCACCACAAAACGTAAGTGCGACATAATCAGTTGCTTCGCCGCTTGCAGATCACCCGTTTCCTGCAAACGCTTGGCTAACTCATACTCAGTCTCAGCATCTAACATTGTCATGCTAGTCACTGAATGGATATAAGCTTCTAAACTACTGCTGCCCTGGGGGACTGTTAGTGCCATTGATTGCGTTTGAAAGGTCATTCGCGCTCCTACTCTCTTACTACTTATCAAATATAAGTCGATTTCATCCTGTGGTTTAACTCAAAACACCTTAAGGATGAGCTGACGAACTATCGGCTAATTGACAGAGTATGTCAACCTTCGCTCGTCTGGGGTGTTACTTTTAACCCCGTTGAATAGACATTGCAAGTGAGCAAAAGTTCATCGCCTGCCTTATCTAGCCGCATTTTTAAACGATAAACGATTGATCATTAAGAGGGTTCAATCGCTCTTAAATGTTGTCTTACCGAAAGGTAAGAGCCCAGCCAACCTAAGAAGGAGGCTAAGCCCACTAATTGTAGCAGTTCGGTAAAGGTCAAAGACTTCATCTCTAACTGACTGCCGTACAAACCGAGCAGTTCGGCTAGGGCAGAATCTAGATACCAAACCAATATGTTAATGATAAGCCAAGCCAATACACCGCCAATCACTCCATACCAAATGCCGGTATAAAGGAAGGGGCGCTGAATAAAGGACTCTGTAGCGCCAACCAGCTTCATCACTTCAATTTCGGTGCGACGATTCATAATCGCTAAGCGAATGGTGTTACCTATCACCAACACCACGGCGAGTACCAGTAGGGCTGCAATCGCCATCACGGTACGTTCGAGTAAGCGCACCACGGCTTGCAGACGCTCTAGCCATTCGATATCTAAGCGGCCAAAACTGATTTCAGGCTCGCGCTCCAACTTAGACAACAACTCACGGGCACCCACTGGGGTGGAATAACGCTGAGTGGGCGTCACAGTAATCACCGCTGGCAGAGGGTTTTTATCGAGATAGGCTAACGCCTCACCAAACCCCGACAGGCGCTGAAACTCTTCGAGTGCTTGATTACGGTCGATATACTGCACCTTTTCCACTTCGGCATAGGCTCGGATGCGGGTCAGCAGACTTTGAATCGTCTGCTCGCTGCGATTTTCATCGATAAACAGTGAAATCTCCGCCGCACTGTTCCAAGAGCTGGTAATAGTCTCGGCATTTTTAACTAACACTTGCAGCGCCGCAGGTAAGCTTAAACTCACCCCGAGAACCGCCATGGTCATCAGCGAAGAAACTGGACTGCGCCACAATTCACCCATACTCGCCATGGCTTGCTGCACATGACGAATAAAAAACATCACGATACGCCCCGAGATGGGCAACTTGCTGCGCGTTAGTTTGGCATTATCACTCATAGCCCATCACCTCGAGCGGTCGCGTGTCCATGGTGTAATTCCTGTGCACCGAGCATGCGCCCTTGTTTCAGGGTGAAAGTGCGGTACTTCATCCGCGCGATCAGTCCCAGATCGTGGGTAGCGATAAGTACGCTCGTGCCTGCATCGTTAAAGGTTTCGAATAAGCGCAAAATATCCATCGACAACTTAGGGTCTAAGTTGCCCGTTGGCTCGTCGGCCAGCAATAGTGGCGGCTTATTCACAATGGCGCGGGCGATACCGACACGTTGCTGCTCACCACCGGATAACATAATGGGGTTATGGCGCTCTTTGCCATATAAACCCACCATATCCAGCGCGCCAGCGACACGTTTGCGGATCTCACCGAGGGAGAAACCTTCAATCACTAACGGTAAGGCGACGTTGTCGAATACACTTCTGTCCATCAATAGATGATGGTTTTGGAAAATCATCCCAATATTGCGGCGCAAATAGGGCACGTGTTTAGGGCTGATTTTGGCAATATCATGGCCATTAATCGCCACGCGGCCGGTGGTTGCGCGCTCGATCACTGTGATTAATTTCAACAGGGTACTCTTACCCGCGCCCGAATGGCCGGTTAAGAATGCCATTTCACCTTTTTGTAGATGAAAATTCACCTCTTCCAGTGCCATTTGGCCACCAGGATAAATCTTACTGACCTGCTGAAAATCAATCATAAATTAGCTATCCGCTTTTTCTTGAGTGAACAAGGCATCAATAAATTCTTTAGAATTAAAGGTACGCAAATCATCAATTTGCTCACCCACGCCAATATAGCGTAGCGGGATTTTAAACTTGTCGGCAATCGCAAACACCACGCCGCCTTTAGCAGTACCGTCGAGCTTGCTGATGGTCATGCCGGTAACGCCCACAGCCTCTTGGAATAGCTGCGCTTGGCTAATAGCATTTTGGCCCGTGCTCGCATCTAAGGTCAGCATGACTTCGTGCGGCGCCTCTGGGTCAAGCTTCTTCATCACCCGCACCACTTTCTTAAGCTCTTCCATCAGATGCGACTTGTTTTGCAGACGACCGGCAGTATCGGCAATCAAGATATCAATCTTACGGGCCTTGGCCGCTTGCAACGCATCGAAGAGTACCGAGGCACTGTCGGCGCCCGTATGCTGAGCCACCACGGGAATATTATTGCGTTGACCCCAAACCTGTAATTGCTCAACCGCTGCAGCACGGAAGGTATCGCCCGCCGCTAACATCACAGACTTACCCTGACGCTGATATTGCTTCGCCAGTTTACCGATAGTGGTGGTTTTACCCACGCCGTTAACACCAACCATTAAAATCACATAGGGGCCGTTAGCATTTTCAGGCACTAAAGGGATAGCGACAGGGTCGAGCGTCTTCTGCATTTCATCACGCAGTAAATCGTAGAGTGCTTCGGCATCCTTTAATTGCTTGCGGGACGCATGTTCGGTCAGGCTCTGGATAAGGCGTGAAGTAGTTTCTACACCCACGTCGGCGATTAATAGCTGCTCTTCCAGCTCTTCAAACAGATCATCATCGATTTTTTTACCACGGAATAAACCAATGAAACCGCTACCAATATTTTCGCTAGTGCGCATCAGGCCGCGTTTTAACCGCGCGAAGAAGCTTTCTTTGGCGGGTTTTGCCTGAGGTTCGGGTTGTTGCTCAAGGGGTTGTTCAGCTTGGATCTGTGCAGCGGCAATTCGCTCAGCTTCTGCTTGGGCTTCGGCTTCTGCTTGGGCTGCTGCGGCCTGCTGCGCGGCAACTCTTTCCGCTTCCGCTTTTTCAGCGGCTAACTGCTCTGCCTGTGCTTGCTCCGCCGCTAAACGTGCCGCCTCAGCAGCCTGTTGTTCGGCTAAACGTGCGGCTTGTTCTTCGGCGACACGCTGCGCTTCCGCTTCTGCTTGGGCTTTTGCGGCTTGTTCCGCAGCAACTCTTTCCGCTTCGGCTTTTTCTGCAGCTAACTGCTCAGCATGCGCTTGCTCCGCCGCTAAACGTGCGGCTTCGACCGCCTGTTGTTCGGCTAAACGTACAGCTTGCTCTTCAGCAACACGCTGCGCTTCTGCTTGAGCTTTTGCTGCTTTTGCTGCTTGTTCCGCAGCAATTCTTTCCGCTTCGGCTTTTTCTGCGGCTAACTGCTCCGCCGCTAATTTGTCGGCTAGCGCCTGCTCGGCTGCGGCTTTTTCAGCCGCGAGACGGGCTTCTTCAGCTTGCTGCTTTGCTAATGCTTCGGCTTGCTCGGTTTGCGATGGAGTAGAGACTGGGGTTTGCTCGACAACCTCATCTTGTGATTTATCTTTACGAAACCAGGAGAAAAAACCTTTCTTTGCCATGTGTAATTCCAGCGCTCTACTTCAGTGTTGAATTTAAAATAAGACCCTGCCGTTATACCAGATTACCGCGGCAATTACGCCCAAAAAGTCGGCAATTAGTTCTGCTCTATCAGCCTTCTCACCTTTTACTAGGAGTTTGATATAAAATAGTGGCCTTTATAAAGGTGGCATAGTCTACCACTTTCTTTCTTCAGGCAAAATCACGGGGGCACTTTGGCTAATAATCGTGCAAACAACAAGCAAGTGACCAAGAGTCAAACGGCCAACAAGAAAGCCGGTAGTGGCCAAGTGCGGATCATTGCCGGGCAATGGCGTTCGCGCAAACTCCCCATCCATGATTTAGACGGCCTGCGGCCGACCACAGATAGAGTCCGCGAAACCCTATTTAACTGGCTTGCCAATGATATTGCCCACGCAAGGGTGCTCGATTGCTTCGGTGGCAGCGGCGCCTTGGCACTTGAGTCTCTCTCGCGCTACGCCAGTTACGCCAAGATTATCGAGTTGCAACGTCCTGCCGCCATGCAACTTAAAGCGAATCTCAATACCCTCAAGTGCGACAATGCCGAGGTACTCAACGCAGATACCTTAGTCGTGCTGCAAAATGGCTGCGTGCAAGGGTTTGATGTGGTGTTTATCGATCCACCTTTCCGTAAAGGCTTGGCAGAAAAAACCATTCAGCTATTGGATAGCAAAGGTTGGCTTAATGATGGTGCGCTAATTTATGTGGAGATTGAGTCGGAATTAACCCAAATGGCAGTCCCTGCGACTTGGCAACCGCTCAAAGACAAGACCGCAGGACAAGTCAGCTATCGTTTATACCAATACCAAGCCGAAGACTCTCCGGCTAACACCGAGGAATAGCATGTCGTTTCTGATCAATATGGGCAAAGCCATCACTTTAATCGCGTGGTTGATGATGGCTTATAACCTTGTTATGCCTTTTGCAGGCAATATCGGCATTATTCTCAATATCTTACTTGGCATTACTTGCTTGATGCATTGCTTCCAAGTTGCCATCTTCCATATGCTATTTAAAAACTTGCTGACGCTACGCAAGCAAGATTATCTGCAAGTGTTTATCTTCGGCGTATTTAGTTTATTGAGCTATCGTCGACAGGTATTGGCGCAGGCGTAAGCGCACTAAAGCGTTGCCTAAACGCACTCGGGGTTAGGCCGGTAATACGGGTAAACGCTTTGCGACAGGCGCTCACATCCTCATAGCCCACTTGGTGCGCTATGGTCTCGAAACTCTGTGGACTATTTTCGAGTAAGTCACAGGCCTTTTGGATCCTGAGTTTTTGCAGGTATTCATTAGGCTTATGTCCTGTCGCTTTCACAAAACGTCGCAAAAAAGTTCGCTCGCCCATGCAGCACTGCTGCGCCAAAGCCGCAACACTCGTCGGCTGACCATAGTCAGTCTGTAGGCGATTTTGCAGACCCAAGATGACTGTGTCCCCATGATCTCGTTTGGGTAAAAACTGTTGGTAATAACGCTGTTCACGTCCGCCGGTGTCGATAACAAGGTACTTACCCAGCTGGCGCATGACTTTCACATGGCAAAACTGCGCCACTAACTCTAGCCCCAAGTCGAGCCAAGACATCATGCCAGCAGCTGTGATGATATCGCCCTCGTTGACCATGATTTTCTCGATCTCGAGCTTCACCTGCGGATATTGAGCCTGAAACGCTTCCACTAATCCCCAATGGGTTGTCGCCTTGCGACCATCAAGTAAACCCGCGGCGGCCAGCACAAATGCTCCCGCACAAGCGGAGCACAGGATAGCGCCTTGGGCATGTTGCTGCTGTAACCATAATCGCAATGAAGGCGCCGCATTGAAGTAAGACTCAGTTTCTATGCTCGGCGGGATAATCACTAACTGATAGCACTCTTCGAGACTCATCTCTTCTAGGGATAACCGAGTCACTGCAAAACTGCTTGAGCTTAGGGAATTATTTTCGTCAGCTAACATCAGCTTGTTAGCCACCAGCAACATCTCTTCTAAGCCAAATACGGCCGAAGTTAAACAACCGGGTATGGCTAATATCGCCACTTTTAATGGGGATGGCTCGGCAAAATTTGTCAATTTAAGCACCATAGATGTCATTTCTGCCACTCTTAATGGGCATGAATCTACCGCAAACTCTCCTTCGAAGACATCTTTTGCAAGAGAAAACGAATAGGAGAAAAATATGTCGAGCTTAAACAAGATCCCAGCGAACAGCGCCTTAGTGATTATTGATGTGCAGAATGACTACTTTGCCCATGGGGCTTACCCACAATGGCAAGTCGATGAGGCATTAGCGCGCACCTTACACTCAGTGCAGCGAGCCCAGCAACAGGCGATACCTATTATTCTCGTGCAGCATATCGCCGATACGACTCAGGGTGAGGCGCCCTTTTTTAACCCAAACACCCAAGGAGTTGAAATCCATCCAGTGCTTTTAGCAGAGCTCCCCAACGCCCCTATTGTGGTAAAACAATTTGCCGACAGTTTCGATGGCACAGAGCTGGCCAATCTACTCCAAGATATGCAGATCAAGCATTTACTGTTATGTGGCATCATGACGCAAAACTGCGTGACCCATACGGCGCTATCGCCCGCGGCACAAGAATACTCAGTACAAGTGATTGCCGATGCCTGCACAGCTCCCACGCAAATGGTGCATCACATTTCGCTAAGCGCCTTGTCCCGCAGAGTGGCATTAATCAATAGCCAAGACTTATAAGGCCTGATAGCAAAAAGCCCTCTTTCGAGGGCTTTTTATTTGAATATCAAGCTATTGAAGCGCTAAACCTTATCCTTTTGGATAGGGGTGAGCGACACCTTTGTGACAATCCACACAGGTCTTTCTCGCTTCAGGATCTTTCTTGAAGTTGTTGCTGTGCATTCTTACAGCCATTGGCTTCATAGTATCTGGTTGATTTTCATAAATACGAGTATGGCAGTGTTGGCAGTTCGCAGAGTCATTACCACGGAAGTAAGCCAATGCTTTGTCTGCTTGCTCTTTGCGGTTTTCGTCTAACCAAGCTTGAGTGTTAAAGCCATCGATAGTTAAGAAACCATATAAGTCTTTAGATACGATGATCTTCTTAATCAAGTAATCCACAGGACCGTGTGGTAAGTGGCAGTCTTGACATTGTACAGTCACACCAGCACGACCACCGCCGTGGGCAGAAGCTAACACTTCATCTTTCAATGAGTGGTTGCTATGGCAGCTCATACAGAATGCGTCTTCGCTTGTCGCATGTAAGGTTTGTTGGGTTGCAAAATAGCCGACAACACCGATAACAATACCGACGACGATCAGCGCCAGGATGGAATATTTTGCGCTTGGTTTAAATAGTGCACGCCAGTTCATCACTCTATCTCCAAAAAATATTGTCAAAATTAGTTTTTATAAGACTATTTTATATTTTTTCATTTATTAGAAATTTGATTCTAAGCCTAAAAATGCCGATTAATTTAAACTTAAAAGTGCAAAATGAGACTTAGGTCTAACTCTTAATACGACAACTCGCTCAAACCAGCTTAGCAGAGCCATGTGGTACTTCAACTCTCACTAATACATTAATCATTATGCTAAGCGATCAATGATTAAGTACTACCTTAAGAAGCTAAGACAATGAAATCATTTTTAGAATACAAAAATGTGATCCACGCGACATTTACCCCGTTTATAGCTTTCTTTTAAGGTGTTTTTTCCGATAAAAAAGAAAAAAATGAATTTTGGATGAAACTTTTCCGGACTTTTATTGGTCTTTAGGAACAGGTACACATTAATCGAGTTTTTATGGCTAAGTTTTGGATCACCATAGCATTGTTATTTTCACTTATCGCCCAATCGGCGATGGTGAATGCTATGCCAACGTCAGCGATGAATGACTTGTATGATGCTCACAATGTGCAAATGACTAGCATGCAAATGGCCGATGGCAAAATGAATTGTGCTATGCCTGATTGTCCTCCAGACGAATGCATGCTGCATTGCCAAGACTCCCTCACCAACCATTGTAAAACCCATTGTCTCGCACAACTTTATCTTACCGCCTCACAGCCTCAACTTGCCTTGATGAATCATGCAAGTAAGCGTATTGCGGTCCAAGGTTGGGCGATTCAAACGGCCGACCTCGGGTTAACCACGCCTCCTCCCAACTCCGCTTTGCTGTAACCGATCTTTTTTAACGATTAAATCGATTCAATATTCTGCGACTGTGCCACCACGATTGCGCACCCTCGCGATACAGCAAATTTTTGGAGTTTATTATGAAAACCACTTTATTAAATAAAGCATTCGTTGGCGCTACTTTAATCATGAGCACTCTGGCGATTAGCGTGACTGCAACTGCGGCAACCTTAAAAGGCACTGATACCCTCAATGTGGTCAGTATTAATGGCCAAGCCACTAAAGCCTTTAAACCTGTGCAATTGCCAGAAGGTAAAGTGCTGGTCGAAGTTAAATATCAAGATCTGTTTAGCTATCGCGCCGATGATAGCGGCACTTGGGTCAAATCAGAGCCTTTATTCTTTACCTTAAATGTCGCGCCTGAGTCTAATTACCAAATCAACACCCCAACTAAATTAGTCAGCGAAGCCGATGCTAAACGTTTTATTAAAAACCCTAGTATTCAGTTAAGCGTGGATGGCGCCGCTCCGCAGCAACTACCACTGCAAAACCACAGCCAATTAATGGCGGATATGCTGGAAAGCCACCCTTCTAAATAATAAACCTTAGGAGTTTACAAGCAGGGGCATTAACTGAAATGTGAGTTAACGCATTGCAGGATAATGCCTCTATGCTAAAATCGGGTCGTTCATTATTTGGAATACATATGCATCACACACTGGGTCGTTCACTATTAGTCATTTTCACTTTACTCGCACTCGTCGGGCAAAGTGTTGCGTCTAATGGTCACGCGATGGTGATGCGCTCTATGGAGATGAGCGCTATGGTTCATAACCCTTCCAGCCAAGGGATGGACCATGCAGCCATGATGCAGATGAACACAGAGAACCGCTCTGACTCAAGTACAATGGCCAATACAGATTGCTGTAACGATCAAATGCTTCCCGGCGCGAAGCAGCACTGCTGTGATGGCACCACATCCTGTCTCAACGACTGTGGACATTGTTTAATGATTTCAGTTGCTGGCACTCTTTTCAGCCCACACCTCTGGCCGAGTGTGAGTCTGAGCGATACCCCAGTGGCCACTCCTATGCCTCATTTCCACTCTATCTCTTTGTCCTCGGCCTTCAAACCGCCGATAGCCTAGCCTCATTGCGCCCTTTTTTCAGGGCAAACCAAGCTAACAAAACAATTTATTTCGCCGTTTATTGTGGTGCGCCAACATCTAAGCACCCAGAGTAAAGCAAAAGCGTTGTACTGAGCACACAGGCCACTGTGTCGACCCTTTCTCGCGCCTCAAAGCGCCAGAATCTCGCAGTCACGTTTTATGCACTCATATTCGGCTGTAAAACCCGATGGAGTGAACAATATGAAAACCTTAACTAATCTTGCCTTAGTTGCATTTTTAATGACCAGCACCAGTGTGTTTGCCACGGCAACACCCCATGAGCACCACCATGACAATGCAGCGCCACAGGAACAAGCTCAGACCTATATTTGCCCTATGCACCCCGAAGTGACAGGCAACAAAGGCGATACTTGCCCTAAATGTGGCATGAACTTAGAGCCAAAAGCGACGGAAGAAAAAATGGCTGACGGTGCAATGCACAAAGATCACGCGCACCACTAAGCTAGGCTGGAGATGAGGCATATGAACCAATTTCACAAAGTAAAAAAGCCGGGCCCTAAGGCAGTATTGATACTCAGTAGTTTACTGATGGGTACGCCTTGGTTAACCCAGGCCCAGCTCGCGAATCCAGCCACTCAAGCAGAGGCAGGCCACGAGCATGCGCACGATACTCACAGTGCAAATCAAGTCAAAACCTACACTTGCCCTATGCACCCCGAGGTCGAAAGCCACGAACCCGGTCGTTGCCCTAAGTGCAATATGTTCCTCGTTGAAAAAGAAGAAGAGGAAGAAACCAGCACTGCCGCCCAACATGCAGAGCATCAAGCGGCAAGCCAAAATGCGGCGCAAGTCTTTGATACACCAACACCCAAAGCGAATAGCTTAGTTAAAAGCCAAAGCTCGGGTGCGACCATTAAATATGTCTGCCCTATGCACGCCCACATTATTAGTGATGTGCCAGGCACTTGCCCTATCTGCGGCATGAATTTAGAAAAGGTTGAAACTGGCGGCAATACTCAGGAAATCAACATTAATGTCTCTGGCAGCATGCAACAGGCGCTTGCGCTGAAAGTCGCAGAGGCAAAACGCGATACCCTGTGGAAATTTGTCGAAACCGTCGGCCAAATTGACTACGACGAGAGCCAAATCAACCATGTGCACGCCCGTGTAACTGGCTGGATTGAGAAGCTGATGATCAAATCTGTGGGCGACTCAGTTAAAAAAGGCCAGTTACTATACGAGATCTATTCACCCGATCTGATTAACGCCCAGGATGATTATCTGTTAGCACTCGATACCGCCAAATCTGCGGGTAACAGTGGCCGTTATCAGGATCTAGTCCGCAAAGCTGGGCTGCGTTTATCGTTGCTTGGCATGAATGAAAAACAAATCCAACAACTTGCTGACTCACGCAAAACCCAATACCGGGTGCCTTTCTATGCCCTGCAAGATGGTATTGTTAAAGAGTTAGCTGTGCGCGATGGCATGTATATCCAGCCATCAACAGAAGTGATGTCAATCGTCGACCTCTCTAAAGTCTGGGTCATCGCCGACGTGTTTGAAAATGAGCAAAGCTGGATTGCCCTAGGGCAGAAAGCCGAAGTCTCGGTACCCGCCATGAATATCAGCGGTATCGAAGGCACGATTGACTATATCTATCCCGAGCTTGACCCCATCACCCGCAGCTTAAGAGTGCGTGTGGTGCTGAATAATACCGATGTATCCCTCAGACCTAAGACGCTTGCCAAGGTCTCGCTCTTCGGCGGGCCAAATAAAGATGTGTTAGTGATCCCGCAGGAAGCCCTGATCCAAACGGGTAAAGAAAACCGCGTGATAGTGAAACAGGCCGATGACAGCTTTACCGCTAAGGCCGTGACGGTCGGCATGATGAGCCAAGGTAAGGCCGAAATAGTCTCAGGCCTGAGTGAAGGTGAACGCGTGGTGACATCGGGACAATTCCTACTCGACTCCGAGGCCAGCCTCAAGGGCAGCTTAATGCGTCTAAGCAGCGGCCATCAGCACTAGGAGCGGATTATGTTGAAATATATTATCGAGTCCTCGATCAGACAAAGGCTCATGGTGTTGATTATCGCCATGATGATCACTGTCTGGGGGATACAGGAGCTGCGTAAAACGCCGCTCGATGCCCTGCCGGACTTATCCGACGTGCAGGTGATCATTAAGACTCCTTATCCGGGTCAAGCGCCCAAACTGGTTGAAGAACAAGTGACTTACCCACTCTCAACCGCCATGTTAGCCGTGCCCGGTGCAAAAACCGTGCGGGGTTTCTCGATGTTTGGTGATTCTTATGTGTATGTGATCTTCGAAGATGGCACCGACATCTATTGGGCGCGTTCGCGGGTGTTGGAGTATTTAAGCCAGATCAGCAGTCGCTTACCTCAAGGGGTACAACCCTCTCTCGGCCCCGATGCTTCAGGCGTGGGTTGGGTATTTGAGTACGCACTGGTCGATCGCTCCGGCAACTTAGACCTGTCGCAACTGAAAAGCTTACAGGATTGGTATCTCAAACTTGAGCTACAAAGTGTTGCTGGTGTCTCCGAAGTCGCGACCGTCGGCGGCATGGAGCAAACCTATCAAATCGTGCTTGAGCCGGACAAAATGGCGATTTACAAGCTCGATATCGCCGCCGTTAAGCAAGCTATCGATAAAGCCAATAGCGAGGCAGGTGGTTCAGTGGTCGAAATGGCCGAAGCCGAGTACATGGTGCGCGCTAAGGGTTATCGCCAAACCTTAGAGGATTTTCGCGAAATTCCTTTAGGGATCACTAGCCCATCAGGCACAGGTTTGTTGCTCAAGGATGTTGCCACCGTCCGTAAAGGCCCGGCTTCTCGCCGTGGTATTGCCGAGCTAGATGGCGAAGGCGAGGTCGTGGGCGGCATTGTGGTCATGCGTTACGGTGAAAACGCCCTCGCGACGATTGATGCGGTCAAAGCCAAACTCGAAGAGTTAAAAACTGGTCTGCCAGACGGCGTGGAAATCATTCCAACCTATGACCGTTCGCAACTGATCCAAAAGTCCGTCGATAACCTGTTCAGCAAAGTGGTCGAAGAAATGCTGGTCGTGGGCTTAGTATGTCTGCTGTTTTTGCTGCATGCCCGCTCAACCTTAGTGGCCGTTATCACCTTGCCGCTGTCGATTCTTATCGCCTTTATCGTGATGAATAAAATGGGCGTGAATGCCAACATCATGAGCCTTGGCGGGATCGCCATCGCTATCGGTGCTGTGGTTGACGGCGCCATCGTGATGATCGAAAACCTACACAAACATTTGGAGCATTTTAAAGCCGAGCACGACCGTGAGCCTTCGGTAAAAGAGCATTGGCGTATTGTGACCGAGGCTTCGATTGAAGTCGGCCCCGCGCTATTTTTCTCGCTGATTATCATCACCTTAAGCTTTGTGCCCGTCTTCGCGCTAGAGGCGCAGGAAGGACGCTTATTCGCACCGCTCGCCTACACCAAAACCTTTGCCATGGCGGCGGCCGCATTTTTATCTATCACCTTAGTGCCCATTCTCATGGGTTACTTTATCCGTGGGAAAATCCCAAGCGAGCGCAGTAACCCTATCAGCCGCGTGTTGATTGCCCTGTATCAACCGGCATTAAAACTGGTGCTTAAGTTCCCTAAAGTCACCATTGTGCTTGCCTTAGTCGCATTGGCGAGCGCTTGGTATCCTATGACGCGCATGGGCAGTGAGTTTATGCCCGCCCTAGAAGAGGGGGATTTACTCTATATGCCAACGGCACTGCCAGGGATCAGCGCCAGTAAAGCCGCCGAAGTGCTGCAACAGACCGACCGTTTGATTAAAACCGTCCCTGAGGTAGCCCGCGTATTTGGTAAAGTCGGCCGCGCCGAAACCGCGACCGATCCTGCGCCACTGACCATGCTCGAAACTACGATTATGCTTAAACCCCATGAAGAATGGCGTGAGGGCATGACCTTAGACGGCATCATCAATCAGCTGCAACAAACGGTAAAAGTGCCCGGCCTAACCAACGCTTGGGTGCAACCGATTAAAACTCGTATCGATATGCTGTCGACGGGGATAAAAACCCCCGTGGGGATTAAGATCACTGGCGCCGATGTCAATGAGCTACAAACCCTAGGGGCTAAGATTGAGGCCATCTTGAGTAAAGTGCCACACACTAAATCGGCCTACGCCGAACGCAGTGGTGGCGGTCGCTATATCGATATCAGCCCCAAACTCGATGTGGCCGCCCGCTATGGCATGACGCTACAGGATATCCAAGATGTAGTACGTTACGCGATTGGTGGTATGGACATTGGTGAGTCGGTTCAAGGCGCGGAGCGTTACCCCATCAACCTGCGCTACCCCCGTGAACTGCGTGACAATATCGAGAAACTGCGCGAGCTGCCGGTGATCACTAAATCAGGGCATTATTTGCCGCTGCGTAACTTGGCCGATATCGAAATTAACGATGGCGCGCCAATGCTTAAGAGTGAGAACGGACGGTTAATTTCGTGGGTGTTTATCGATATCGAAGGCACTTCGATTGGTGAATATATCGCCGCGGCAAAAACCGCTTTAGATGAAGAACTCGTTGTGCCGCCCCGTTACAGCTATAGCTTTGCGGGTCAATACGAATACATGCAGCGGGTCGATGCCAAGCTTAAGCAAGTGATCCCTATGGCACTCGGGGTGATCTTTATTCTACTGATGATGACCTTTGGCTCGACCATGCAGGCCAGCATTATTATGCTCAGCCTCCCCTTCGCCCTCGTGGGTAGCACTTGGTTATTGTATCTGCTCGACTACAACATCTCGGTCGCCGTCGCCGTGGGGATGATCGCCCTTGCCGGGGTCGCCGCCGAATTCGGGGTGGTGATGTTGGTGTACCTCAATAACGCCATTAAACATCGGCAGGAGAAAAACACTTACCATACGGTCGAGGACTTAAAAGAAGCCTTGATTGAAGGTGCGGTCATGCGCATTCGCCCTAAAGCAATGACAGTCGCAACCATCTTCTTCGGCCTCTTGCCCATTATGTGGGGCGCGGGTTCGGGTAACGATGTAATGCAAAAAATCGCCGCGCCTATGGTCGGCGGTATGGTCACAGCACCGATACTGTCGCTGTTTGTACTGCCAGCACTGTATCTGTTGATCTACGCTCGCCAAATCAATAAAGCAGAATAATCCTTTGCTTTAATTCATCATAACCCCTAGCGTGATTAACGCTAGGGGTTATGCTTTTTAGGTCATTTCAAAATAGATTTAAACCAAAGGCAGTTTTGACTCGTCTTAAAACCCCATCCGACTCTTCGCGAGCCTTAGCGGTTCCCTCCTTAAGAATCGACACTAACTGAGCCTTATCGGCTAAGAGCAAAGCGCGACGCTTACGAATGGGGGCAAGTAAGCTTTGTAAGCATTCCTCTAAAATCGCTTTCGTTTTTCCATCCCCTAATCCACCTGCACAATAATGGGACTTTAGTTCAGCAACATATTGAAGATCAGGATGAAAAGCGTCGAGATAGGTAAATACAACGTTGCCTTCGACTCGACCGGGATCGTTTATATTTATATGCGTGGGATCGGTATACATAGCCTTCACAGCCTTCGAAATATCTTGTTCACTCGATCCAAGCATAATGGTATTGCCGATCGTTTTTGACATCTTACTTTTTCCATACACACTCGGTAGACGTGTCATATGACTTAACAGCGGTCGACATTCAACCAGCACCTCATCCTGCGCAATCTGGTTCAGTTTTCTGACAATTTCATTAGTCTGTTCCAACATTGGCAACTGATCATCCCCGACAGGAATCAATGTGGCTTTGAACGCTGTGATATCCGCCGCTTGGCTAATTGGATAAGTCAAAAATCCTGCGGGAATCGAACGCCCAAAGGCCTTGCTATTGATTTCATTTTTAACAGTGGGATTACGTTCTAATCTGGCAATCGAAACCAAGTTTGCATAGTACATAGTCAACTCAGCTAACGCGGGGATAGAAGATTGCAAGCAAATAGTTGTTTTCGCAGGATCTATGCCCACTGCGAGATAGTCGGCAACCACATTTAAGATATTTGCAGCCACTTTTTGTGGCTGATGACCGTTATCCGTCAATCCTTGCATATCGGCGACGAGAATAGTCTGCTCAAATCTATGCTGTAACTCAATTCGTTGCTTCAGCGAACCAACATAATGACCTAAATGCAAAGGCCCTGTGGCTCTATCGCCAGTCAGCACTTTATCTGGTTGGGCAGGAATGGATAGTGATGAATGTTGTTGCATGGTATATCTCCAAAAAATTAGCCGACCGGAGACACACTGATAGATATTCACTCGTTGCCATCCGGCAGCTAGTGAATGTAAAAAGCCTAGCGCCGCTCTATATGACTGAGCGCCACCAAGTGGTTACGAAAGTAAATGTAAGAAAAGCAATAGAATATTTTTTCATCATGGCACCTTAACCAGAACTCGAAGATTTTGCAAACATCGAGTAGCTATCCCATTAGCACATTCTACAATTTCACTGCACAATAGCAGCATGCAACGCCATGTGTTTGTGCCACCGCCATAGCAGAAAGGACGCCAGCGAATGACAGCTTTATTTTCTCTCCCCATCCACAACCGCGCAGGTATTTGTCGCCATAGCTTTGGCTTGCTGGGGCTGTTGCTGATAGGTTTTACGCCCATCACCCTTCAGGCGGCGCCCGCCTCGGGAGAGTTTATCGCCAACAAGCGCTGCGAACTGTTTCAGTCCAAAAATAAACAAACCAATCCCGATGATTGGCAGAGCAATATTGGCGAGCGTTATCCCGTTGCCGAAATTCTAGGTAATAGCACGAATCCCGATTGGCTCAGGGTGCGAACCAATGCCAACAGCTCGCCACTGCGTTGGATAAAAGGTAATTGCGGGCAATACAATGCCGCAGCTACAGCGCCCGCCGAATCCATAGCGACCGCTCAGCCCACAGCGAATGTCGAGCCCGCGCAAACAACCCTAACTAGCGAGAGCACGGCGGTTAAGAGTGAAAGCCCGCAAGAAAGTGGCACGCCAGAGAAGCGCCAAGGTAATGTGTGCCAAATCGAGGATAACTACGACTCCAATGTGCTCGCCCTAAGTTGGCAGAGCACCTTTTGCGAACTCTATGGCAGCCGTAAAGCCGAGTGCCGCGCCTTAAGCCAAACGAGTGATGCGCCTCAGTGGCAACACTTTAGCCTGCATGGCCTCTGGCCAAATCGCCAGCAATGTGGCACCCGTTATGGCTTTTGCAGCAGCGTGAAACAACAACCGAGTGATTTTTGTGATTATCCCGAGGTGCCGCTCAATGCCTCTGTCCAAAAAAATCTCGAGGAAGTGATGCCAAGCGCCCGCTACGGCAGCTGTTTAGAGCGCCATGAATGGTGGAAACATGACACCTGTCGCAACCAAGACCCTAATGATTACTTTTTACTGGCAACTCAGCTGACGCAGGAAGTGAATGCCTCGGCATGGGTACAACAATTTATCCATGAAAGAATTGGTAAAAAAGTGACTCAACAGGAGCTAAATCAAAGCTTTGATGCCAGCTTTGGCCAAGGTGCACACACTAAGGTCACCCTAGACTGTGCCAAAGGACTCTTGAGTGAAATCCGCATCAGCCTACCTCAGGTCATCAACAGCTCCGACTCTTTACCGAGTCTGCTCGCAAAGGCGCCGAAGGCGAAAAAGACTAATTGCCCAGCCACACTGTTAATCGACAATCCAAACTAACCGCATACGGCCAGTGGCGAGGCATATCGTCACTGGCTGGCTCTTATAAACCAAGGGGCTAAATGCTGTTATCCCTCGCAAATGAGCCCCAATATTAACGAAACTTCATTTAAGCTTTCTCTTACCTCGAAATAAGTCTCCTATACTCAAACAAGCCGTGCCTAGTACAGGAGCTAGCGCTTTAATCCAAGCCATGGAAGACAAGTTCACTCTGAGGTAACTATGTTTTCTATCAATCAGTTAACACTCACTAAAAAGCTTGCGATCGTTCCTGTCTTTCTTGTTGCCATGCTGATCACTTTAGGGGTATTAAGTTACTTCGCCCTGACCGATATCGATAATCGAATGCGCGCCGTGACTGAAGATCTTGCCCCAGAAAGCGATCTCACCAGTAGCCTGCTTCAAGAAATTTATCGCCTGCGCCTGACGGTCAAAACCTATGTCAAAACGGGTTCCAGCGAAACGGCAGCCGAATTTAGCGCCCAAGACAGTAAAACCCGCGACCTATTAGCCAAAGCCAAGGCTCATATAGATAATCAGGAGCGCAGCCAAATGCTCCAACGGATCATTGAGCATGAAAAAGACTATGTGGATATCTTTAATCAGCAAGTCGTCCCCAATCAACAACAAAGAGCCAAGCTAGTCACTGGCATACTCGATGTAAAAGGGCCTGAAATAGAAAAGATTATCTCCCAAATCATGCAGTCCTCCTTTACCGATGGCGATGTGCAAGGTGCCTTCTACGCCGGTAAAAATCTGCGTGAACTGCTCTTGGCTCGCCTCTATGTCAGCAAGTTTCTCCTCGATAACCAAGCCGATCAGGCGCAACGTTTTCGAGCCGAACTCGTTAACACACATAGCACAATGGATGAGCTCGCCGCGGCGCTCGATAACTTGACCTATCAGTCTCAGGTAAAACAAGCTGCGGGGCTGTTAACTGAATACGAGCAAGCGGCAGACGGCGTCGTCACGGCAATCAATAACCGCAATCAAGCCATAGTGCAGCTGGATAATATCGGCATCGAAATGGCGCAGATGACCTCTGATTTGCAAGATAATACGATGAAGTCGCTGTCTGAAGCGGGCGATAAAGCTGCTAAGGAGGTCAGCCAAAAAATCACCTTTATCAACATCATCCTGCTGATCGCCATTCTGCTTTCCGCCTTCATCACAGTGATAGTGACCCAAAACCTGCTGCGCACCATACGCGAAGTGGTGGCGCTGCTGAATGAAATCGCCGATGGCGAGGCCGATCTCACCCAGCGCCTACCCGTAAATGGCCATGACGAACTGACCCAACTCGCCAAAAACTTTAACCGCTTTGTATTGCGGATCCAGCAGTTAGTGGCCGAAGTCAAAGACACGACAGTTCAAATGGTTAGCGCATCAACCCAGCTAAACAGTGTGACTCACAGCGCGACCCAAGACATGAGTTCGCAGCAGAATGAAACCCAACTGGTCGCCTCGGCCATTACCGAAATGGCCGCCAGTGCCGTCGAAGTCGCTGCCAGTGCCGATACCGCCAATAAGCTCTCGGAGGATGCCAAAGCACAAGCCCTCCTCGGCCGCGAGACAGTCACCCGCGCCACTCATTCGATGAAGGAACTGGCGAGCAAAGTCGAAGCCTCAGCCACCACCATAGAGCAGTTACGTAACGACAGCGATAAGATTGGTGCCGTGCTGGATGTGATCCGCGCCATTGCCGAGCAAACCAATCTGTTGGCGCTCAACGCGGCGATTGAAGCGGCTCGGGCGGGCGAGCAAGGACGTGGCTTTGCGGTAGTAGCCGATGAAGTACGCTCACTTGCCAGCCGCACGCAAGAATCGACCAAGCAAATCCAACAAATCATCCAAACACTGCAGGATAGATCCAGCTCAGCAGCGACCATGATGGGACAAAGCCGAGAAGCCACCAACAGCACGGTTGAGCAAGTGACCCAAGTGGAATCGGCCCTCTCGACTATTACCGAAATGGTCATGTCGATCACCCACTCGGTCTCGCAAATGGCCCACGCTGCCGAGCAGCAGTCGACCGTGGTGGAAGAAATTAATATGTCGATCAACAGCGTCAATGACAGTGCTAACCGTACTCTGACGGGGGTGAAACAGGCGGCAAGCTCTGCCAATGGCTTACTGGGGATAGGTCAACAGCTGGATGGTTTAGTGAGTGAGTTTAAGGTGTAACCAATAGCGGTTAAAGAAATAAGCGTATCGACATAAGACCATATAAAACCTAGGTATGACTCAATAAACCTAGGTTTTATGATCGCTTATGCTGAAGTGTCATCTCGCCAGCTTAAGATAGCTCATTTAATTTGATGACCGCGAAGGTTGCCCCTTGCGCGTCGGCAATCACCGCAAAACGTCCCACATCTGGGATATCACTGGGCGGCACGCATAACTGTGCGCCTAGCCCCTGCGCCTTAGCGGCCAAGGCATCACAATCCGCAACTACAAAATAAGGCATCCAATGGGCGGGGATCTCGCCCCATTCCGGCATCATTTTCATCATGCCCCCCATAGACTGACCGTTAATTTGCCACTCGGTGTAATCGATGCCAGGTACATGACTGGGGAGCGTGGTCCAAGGAAACACTTGAGTGTAAAAACGTGCTTCGGCGCTAGGTTCGCGGCAGGCCAGCTCCACCCAACACAGGGTATTTTCTTCCCCTTGGCGACGTGAGCCAGGGTGGTTTTTCGCCTGCCACAGGGCAAAGCGCGCGCCTTCGGGATCACTCACCTGCGCCATCACGCCCGCATCACCCACCACATGCGGTCCCATATGTAAGTGCCCACCCGCAGCAAGGATGGCGGCAACCGTGGCTTCGATATCCTTAACCGCAAAATAGATCCGCCAGTGGCTAGGGATCTGTGGTTCCGACTCAGGGATTTGATACATGGCACCTAAGTCATCACCGTCGAGGTTGAACAACGAGAAATGGCCATTAGGAATCGCCATTTCCACCGCATTCCAACCAAACAGCGCGTGGTAAAACGCCTGTGCACCCTGCCAGTCATGGCTCGCCAGTTCGACCCAACAGGCCTGTCCCTGCGCGTACTGAGTAATCCTCATTGCAGACTCCAATCAAACAGATAATGTGTTCGAGTTAAGCTGGAGTTTAGGCAACTGTCCAGTTTTGGCGATAAAAAGATGAATATAAAGAAAAAGCCCTCAATTTGAGGGCTTGATTCGTACGAGAAATACTTAGGAGAACTGCGGCAATAGATTCGCCATCGCGAGTAGATGACAAGCCCCAGTCACCACGCCATATAACACCACAAGGATAATTAAGGGTGTGCCACCAAAGACTCTAAAACCTTGATGGTTTGGGAACTGCTGTCTCGATTTATAGGCCATCAGTGCAGGCACGATGACGGCCCACACGGTTGCCGCTAAGGCAGCAAAACCAATGGCAATCAAAAAGCCATCGGGGAATAACAAACCTAAAATGGTCGGCGGCACAAAGGTGACTACCGCCGTTTTCATCCGCCCCGAGCGCGTATCGTCGAACCCGAATAAATCGGCCAAATAATCGAATAAGCCTAAGGTCACACCGAGGAAAGAAGACGCCACGGCTAAGTTAGCAAACAGGGTTAACATACTGTTTAATAAGCTGCTTTCCATCACTTTCGACAAGGCGCCGACTAACACACCCATATTGCCACCTTGGGCAATAATCTCACTAAACTGGCTGCGAGGAATGTTGCCCATAGTGGCGACTAACCAACAGGCATAAATGATCAGCGCGATGAAAGTGCCGACGAAAATCGCTTTGATGATGGTCGATGAATCTTTGCCGTAGTACTTCACCAAACTCGGCACGTTGCCATGGTAGCCAAAACTTGCCAGACCAAAGGGCAAGGCCGCCCACAGATAAGGCATAAAGCTTTGATTACCATCCGGTTCGAGCAGCTTAGTCACATCGATCTCGATCAGTAAGTTACCAATCGCAAGGAAGAACGTGATAATCATCCCGCCGAGCATTATGGTCGTAATACGGTCCACCGCCTTGGTGCTGATCAACACGATACAAGCCAGCACGACCGCAAACACTAATCCGGCGACACTCTGGGGTAACTCTATCCCCATGCCCTGTAGGCTATGGTTAACAATCGAGCCGCCGCCACTGATGTAGGCGTAGGTTAAGATGTAGAGCACGAAGGCAATCGATACCCCATTCACGATCCGCCAAAACTGGCCTAGGGTTTCCTTGGTCAGGGTATCAAAACTCGCTCCCGGCTCGAAATGCAGATTGGTTTCGAGCAGTAACAGCCCCGACATCAACATGCAGAACCAAATACCGAGCAACATCAGTACCGAGTAGCCAAACCACATGCCTGCGCCCACCACGGGCAAAGAAAACATCCCCGCCCCGACTGTGGTGCCGGCAATAATCATGGCACCGCCGAGCAAAGACTTGCCCACCGGCTTATTCTTCGCCGCATTCATATGGTTAGCCATTAAACGATATGCTCCGCGGTCACGCTCGCGACTATGGTTTGTCTCACTGAGGCTCGAAGTAAGCTATTGGCTTGATCGCGAATGCGCTCAACGTCGGATTTATCTTCCTTCTCGGAAAAATAACCCAACTCTTTAAGCTTAACACTCAAAGTGTTATAGAGTTTCTTGTCGTAGAACTCTGGTGCGGTAATTCCATGCAGCGCCCCTAAACGTTGGGCAAGCAGATGGCTTTCAGACTCCAGCTCCGAACGCTCCATCTTAGGTCTGTGGGCCAGCAGATTGAAGATAATCGCATAGCGTTGCAAAGTCTCGCTAACGCTTCCGGCCAGCAACAACATTTGGCTAGTGTGCTCGGTCACCACCGACAGCGTATCGCTTTCCTGCACTAAGCCCTGTTCAATAAACAGATCCAGCACTTGATTCACATAGCTTGGCAGATCCTTGATACCCATGAATAACTCCGCCTTCAGTAGAGGGTAGAAGTCACTCACAATCCCTAGGATATGGGCTCTTGAAATCTGCTTATTGTTGGTTAAGCAGCTGGCAATCAACGACGGAATGATAAACAAGTGGATGATATTGTTACGATAGTAAGTCATTGAAATCGATTGGTTCGCATCAATAGAGACTATCTCCCCCAGAGGATCTGCATTGATGGAGAACTTATTCAGCTCTAATCCTTGTTGCACTAAGTGCTTGCCATCACCTTCGGCCACCGACGTAAACGAAGTGTAAGGCACACGCTTAAGCAGAGTTAAGTACAAATCTAACTGACGCTCGAGCAAGCAACGCTCTAGGGCATTTTGCTCCGACGCCAGCAGCACTAAGCTGGTTAAGGTGATAGAACTGGCCGCGGCGGCATCGTTAATGCGAGTCATCACACGATTCGCTAACACGTTCACCGCAGGGGTTAACCAAGTCGGTTTTTGTTCAGGATCGTCGGCCACTTCAGTGCGCCAGTTTGGCGCCGTTTCATTCAAGAAGTTTTGCAGTGTAATCGGCTCACCAAAGTTGACATAACCTTGGCCAAAATTACCTAATTTACGAATAGCACCAAAGACTTGCCATACAGATTCTTTCTGTTTTTTCTTACCGCTCAGCTCTTTGTGATAAGTCGCCACTTCCATCACGTGATCGTAACCTAAATACACTGGCACTAAGGTGACTGGACGTTCGATGCCACGCAGCACACTGTTGATCGTCATGGCGATCATGCCCGTTTTCGGCGCCAATAGACGACCAGTGCGAGAGCGGCCACCCTCAGAGAAATACTCCACCGAATATCCCTTAGCAAACAGCTGATCGAGGTATTCACGGAACACGGCAGTATAGAGTTTATTACCGTTAAAACTACGGCGAATAAAGAAAGCCCCGCCACGGCGGAACAGCGGCCCCGCAGGCCAGAAGTTTAGGTTAATCCCCGCCGCAATATGCGGTGGCACCATGCCTTGGTAATACAAAATGTAGGATAACAGCAGGTAATCCATATGGCTGCGATGGCAAGGTACATACACAATCTCGTGACCATCATGGTGAAGCTGGCGGATTTGCTCGGCACCTTTGATATTGATACCGCTGTAGAGCTTGTTCCATAACCAAGTTAAGAAACGCTCGGCAATACGCACTAGGCTGTCGGAATAATTCGCTGCAATTTCATCAAGATATTCAATTGCTGTTTCACGAGCTTGGGTTTCGGAAATCTTCTTACTCGCCGCTTCTTCTTGAATCGCCTTGCGTAAGGATTCGGATTTCAGCAGGGAGTGGAACATTGCCTGACGATTAGGCAGCACTGGCCCTGTCATCACCTTGCGTTGACGGCGGAAATGCACCCTAGCCACCCGCGCCAGTTTATGGGCAATCCCCATATCGGTGCCGTGTTCGTCGGCCATGTAACGCAGCGATACCGCATTAGAAAACTGAACAAAGTTGTGACGGCCTAAAAATAGGATCATCAAGCACTTACGTAACCAAGTTGGGTTCTCGCGCTCAAGCACAGCCGCCTTCATGGTATCGTCTTCTTTACCCGGAGTACGGCCCCAATACAGGCTCACAGGCACCAGCTGAATATCTAACTCAGGCTTTTCCTTATGGACAGCCAACAAACGCATAAAACATTCGAGGAACGGCTCATTGCTGGCACGTTCGCCAAACAAAGGCTTACGCCCTTCGAGACAGACGACGCGGGGCGCGACAACGCCATTTACCACGAGCGGCTCGTAGGGGCTTGGCAAACCCAGCTTAGTGGTGATTTCGCTTAACGCAGCAATATCACTCAGGGATTCTGTTTTCATTACATAAGCAAGCGGTCTGGAGGCGTCCAGATTCAGATCGGCAAAGGGATCCTGCGGCACAACAATAGTGTGCACTAAGTGTTTTTGGATCCAGCGTAATGATTTCAACCAAAGAGAGTCTTGTTTAGGCATTATTCTTATGCAATGTAAGTACGTTCATTAGCCCCATAGAATACCAGATTCTAGGGAACATTCGCTAATACTCTCCAATCGCGTTAAAAAGTGGTTAATACTTGCACTACGAATAATACTGTATATACTAACAGTAACTGTATAGAAAAACAGGAAAGAACATGAGACCGTTGACGCCACGCCAAGCCGAAATTTTAGAGCTGATTAAACGTAATATTGCCGAGACTGGCATGCCACCCACCCGGGCCGAAATCGCCACCCGTTTGGGTTTTAAAAGTGCAAATGCCGCCGAGGAACACCTTAAAGCATTGGCGAAAAAAGGCTGCATCGAGATCATGCCTGGCACTTCCCGCGGGATCCGTCTCCCTGTTGAGGAAGAAGATAACAGCGAATCAGGCTTGCCACTGATTGGTCAAGTGGCTGCGGGCGAACCTATACTCGCCCAAGAGCATGTCGAACAGTATTACCAAGTCGACCCTAGCATGTTCCACCCTGCCGCCGATTTCTTACTGCGCGTCAGAGGCGACAGTATGAAGAACATCGGTATCCTCGAGGGGGATCTGCTCGCCGTTCATAAAGTACAGCAAGCGCGCAATGGCCAAGTAGTTGTTGCTCGCGTTGACGATGATGTAACAGTTAAACGCTTTGAAAAGAAAGGGAATCTAGTTTATCTACATGCAGAGAATGAAGATTACTCCCCAATTAAAGTCGATTTAAGTTTCCAAAGTCTAACAATAGAAGGGCTCGCCGTAGGGGTGATCCGCAATGGAGATTGGCTATGAACAAACTACTAGGTAATGCCCCGCGTCACCCCGGTTTATGGCTCGATGCGGTACGCGAAACCGATACTGACTGGCAGCATACGCCTATCATCACTATGCCCACCGAGAGCCAAGGGCGCCAAGAGCTGATGCAGCTTAGCAAGCAGTTAGCACAACTGAGCCAACAAGGCCGCTGGGTCGTGCTCATCAACCCACCTAGTATTGGCTACAAGCAGTTACTGGCTAGCGCTGGCGTGCGTATGGACCGCGTTCTCTTAGTCCATGCGAAAGATGAAGTCGAAACCCTGTGGGCAATGGAAAAAGCCTTAACCAGTGGCACTTCCAGCGCAGTAATTACTTGGATCCACTCACTCGATGCCCGCGACAATCGTCGTTTGCAAATTGTGGCCAAGAGTGCCCGCGCCATGGGAATCGTGCTCGAAGGTGTTGTAAATCACTCGACTACGGACGCGACACTCAAGCAACCCGCTCACTTTGCCCAAGGTAGTTTTTTTAGCTCTGTTCATTAAAATTTTTGCACTGCGTATTTAGCCTTGAAAGCCGCCTCACCTGTGAATGTGGGGCTTTTTTTTGGCAATTTTTCAGACAATTAGAAAAAGAAGTGATCTTGATCAATTTTTAAACAGCAAGTATGTTTGATTCAGGCGAGCATAATATATCGCCCGTTTAGGCAAAAAATATCGACGATTTATCGAATATCTCTTGCCCACAAAAATCGAGAATAATGGGTTTATTCAGCAGTATGTGCCAGTGTGGCTAATACCAGCAGTAACAATACTTAATCAAAAGTAAGCCGCCAACGCACGTTGAAGTCAGAGAAGCTTTTTTGGGAACTGAAGAGTTTGCATAGAGTTGAGACTTACTGTGTTGCTCTTCTTTGTAGTTGCTATTCGCAATTGGCAGAGGAGAAGTCTTGTGAAGCAATGGTTGTATTGTTTACTCGTGGTGCTATTCGCCCCACCGTTGGCCGCCGCGGACATGCGGTTCAACATGACCCCCGGCGTGACAGAAATCAGTGGCAAGGTTTATCACTTGCACATGACGATTCTGTATATCTGCTGCGCGATAGGCTTAGTGGTTTTTGGCGTGATGATTTATGCCATGATCAACCACAGGAAATCCAAGGGCGCGGTCGCGTCTCACTTCCATGAGAGTACAAAAGTCGAAATCGCGTGGACCATCATTCCTTTTGTCATTCTGATCTTAATGGCGATTCCCGCCACGAAAACTCTGATTGCCATGGAAGATCCCAGCAATGCCGATCTCACGGTCAAAGTCACAGGCTCTCAATGGAAATGGCATTATAGCTACTTCGATCAAGATATTGATTTTTACAGCATTCTCGCAACCCCAAGACCTCAAATCGAAGGTAGTGAAGCCAAGGGTGAGCACTACTTACTCGAGGTCGACAAACCCCTAGTATTACCCATCAATCGTAAAATCCGTTTCTTGATGACCTCAGAGGATGTTATCCACTCATGGTGGATGCCCGCCTTTGCCGTTAAAAAAGACGCTAACCCAGGTTTTATCAACGAGGCGTGGACCCGTATCGACAAACCCGGCATTTACCGTGGCCAATGTGCCGAGCTTTGCGGTAAAGACCATGGTTTTATGCCGATAGTGGTGCAGGCATTGCCCGAAGCCGAGTTCGATGCTTGGGTTGAAGAACAAAAACAAGCCGCCAATGCCGCAGCGCAAGCCGCACAAGCCGCGTTATCACAAACATTGACTAAAGAAGAGCTGATGACTCAGGGTGAGCAAGTTTACCTCGGTCACTGCGCGGCCTGTCACCAACCTAACGGTGAAGGTTTACAGGGGGTATTCCCACAACTCAAAGGCAGCCCCATTGCGACAGGACCACTGAGCGGCCATCTTGAAATCGTGCTCAATGGTAAAGCGGGTACGGCCATGCAGGCCTTTGGCAAACAATTAACGACCCAAGAAATTGCCGCCGTGATTACCTATGAGCGTAATGCGTGGGGCAATAACACGGGTGATGCGGTACAAGCCAAAGACGTTGATGCCCATAAATCCGGTGGCACGAGTAGCGAGCCAGTAGCAACGACTCCGCCCCCCGCAACCACCGATGCACCCAAGGCGACAACAGAACCCGCCGCCAGTGTCGACCCCGCGAGTCTTCCCACGCTTAGCCATGATGAACTGATGGCCGAAGGGGAAAAGACCTATGCCACGATTTGCGCCGCCTGCCACCAGCTATCGGGTGCAGGTATGCCCCCAGCCTTCCCCGCCCTTGCTGGCAGCGCTATTGCAACGGGTCCGGTCGCCAATCACATCGACATAGTGATGCACGGTAAACCGGGCACGGCGATGCAGGCATTTGGCACACAACTCACGCCACAACAGCTTGCCGCCATCATTACTTATGAGCGCAATGCGTGGGGCAATAATACTGGCGATACAGTGCAACCCGCTGATATTGCTCGCCATGGACAGTAGGGGATTAAGATGAGCACACTGACTCAAGATCAAATTGCCGCCCATGATGAACACCATCACGGTGCACCTAAAGGCATCATGCGCTGGTTACTCACCACCAACCACAAGGACATTGGCACCCTATACCTGTGGTTTAGTTTCATAATGTTTTTAACCGGTGGTGCTATGGCCATGGTGATCCGCGCCGAACTCTTTCAGCCCGGATTACAACTCGTTGAACCTAACTTCTTCAACCAAATGACCACAGTGCATGGGTTAATCATGGTATTCGGCGCCGTGATGCCAGCCTTTACAGGGCTGGCTAACTGGCTGATCCCGATGATGATTGGTGCGCCTGATATGGCGCTTCCACGGATGAACAACTGGAGTTTTTGGATCCTACCCTTTGCCTTTACTATTTTACTGAGCTCACTGTTTATGGAAGGCGGCGGCCCTAATTTCGGTTGGACCTTCTACGCACCACTCTCGAGCACTTATAGCCCTGACAGCACAGCATTATTTGTATTCTCTATTCATATCATGGGGATAAGTTCGATCATGGGCGCCATCAACGTGATCGTCACCATAGTCAACCTACGCGCCCCCGGTATGACGTGGATGAAGTTACCGCTGTTTGTTTGGACTTGGCTGATTACCGCCTTCTTGCTGATCGCCGTTATGCCCGTACTCGCAGGCGCCGTCACTATGGTGTTAACCGATAAGTTTTTCGGTACTAGCTTCTTCGAGGCAGCAGGCGGCGGCGACCCTGTGATGTTCCAGCATATCTTCTGGTTCTTCGGTCACCCCGAGGTCTACATCATGATTTTGCCTTCCTTCGGCATTATCTCCGCCATAGTTCCGGCCTTTAGTCGCAAGAAATTGTTCGGCTATTCATCCATGGTGTATGCCACGGCGAGTATTGCGATTCTGTCCTTCCTCGTGTGGGCGCACCATATGTTCACAACCGGTATGCCTGTGTTTGCCGAGTTGTTTTTTATGTACTGCACTATGCTGATTGCCGTGCCGACTGGGGTAAAAGTGTTTAACTGGGTAGCGACCATGTGGCGCGGCTCACTGAGTTTTGAAACCCCTATGTTGTTCGCGGTGGCCTTTATTATCCTGTTCACTATTGGCGGCTTCTCTGGTTTGATGCTCGCCATCACGCCGGCCGACTTCCAATACCACGATACTTACTTTGTGGTGGCTCACTTCCACTATGTGTTAGTCACTGGTGCGATTTTCTCCATCATGGCGGCGGCCTATTACTGGCTACCAAAATGGACCGGCCATATGTACAGCGAAAAGCTCGGCCAGTGGCATTTTTGGTGCTCGGTGATTTCGGTCAACGTGTTGTTTTTCCCGATGCATTTCTTAGGTCTTGCGGGTATGCCAAGGCGTATTCCCGATTACTCGATTCAATTTGCCGATGTAAACCAAATCGTGTCGATTGGGGGTTTTGCCTTTGGTCTTTCTCAGCTGATCTTCCTTGTGCTGGTGATTAAGTGCATTCGGGGCGGTGAAAAGGCGCCCGCCAAACCTTGGGAAGGCAGCGAAGGCTTAGAATGGACTCTACCAAGTCCCGCGCCCTACCACTCTTTCACCACGCCACCCGAGGTGAAATAACATGCAAGGCCAACCCCATCAGCCCATCATCAAGTCAAATCGTAAGCTTATCAGCCTACTGGTGTTGGGCTGCCTTGCGATGTTTGGCTTTGGGTTCGCCTTAGTGCCGCTCTACGATGTACTGTGCGAAAAACTGGGCATTAATGGCAAAACCTCCAATACTGCCAGCAGTTATCAGGCGATCACTGTGGATAAGAACCGAGTGGTAACAGTGGAGTTTATCTCGCAGGTACAGACGGGCATGCCGTGGAAATTTGAGCCACAAACGAAACGGCTTGAAGTGCATCCGGGCGAACTCATTCACACGGCATTTCTGGCGCAAAACATCTCGAATAGAGCGACTGTGGGCCAGGCGATTCCCTCTATTTCGCCTGGACAAGGTGCGGCTTATTTCAATAAAACCGAATGTTTTTGTTTTAACCAACAACACTTAGCCGCGGCGAGTCGCGCCGAACTTCCGTTGATCTTCTTCGTGGATCCTCAATTACCCGAGTCTATCCACACTTTAACCCTCTCTTACACCCTCTACGACATTACCGACAAGCAGTTAGCGTCTGCCATAGAGCAAGGAGCTGCAAAATGACCACTAAACATGAGACTTACTACGTCCCCGCCCAGAGTGCTTGGCCGATTGTTGGTGCTATCGGCTTGTTTTTAATTGCCTTTGGGGCAGGACATTTTGTTCATCAACTCAAATCTGGCGCTTCGGGTGGCGGCTATATTCTACTTGCAGGCATAGTCGTCATCCTGTTTATGCTGGTAGGCTGGTTTAGAACCGTGATCCAAGAATCGATGACGGGCCTCTATTCCCATCAAATGGATAGATCGTTTCGCCAAGGCATGAGCTGGTTTATCTTCTCCGAGGTGATGTTCTTTGCCGCCTTCTTCGGCGCCTTATTTTACGCCCGCATGGTCTCAGTGCCATGGCTCGGCGGTGCCTCCAACAATGCCATGACCCACGAAGTCCTGTGGCCACACTTCGAGGCTGTTTGGCCACTCCTCACCACGCCAGATGGTACCAAAACCGAAGCCATGCCATGGAATGGACTACCGCTGGTCAACACCATTGTGCTGCTAACCTCCTCTGTCACGCTGCATTTTGCCCATACTAGCTTAGAAAAGGGTAAGCGTTCGGCCATCACCCTCTGGCTGGGACTCACGATTCTGCTCGGAATTAGCTTCCTTGCTTTGCAGGCCGAGGAATATAGCCATGCCTACCATGAGATGGGGCTAACGCTCACCTCTGGCGTGTATGGCAACACCTTTTTCCTGCTGACGGGTTTCCACGGCATGCATGTCACCTTGGGCACTATATTTCTATTAGTCTTGTTTTTCAGAGTGTTAAAAGGCCACTTTAGTGCGGATAAGCATTTTGCCTTCCAAGCGGGCAGTTGGTACTGGCACTTTGTCGACGTAGTCTGGCTCTGCCTGTTTATCTTTGTTTATGTGCTTTAAAGATTCATTGAAACAATAAGTGGAAAGCTTACGGCGTGGGATTGAGACCAAGCATTCCAGTCCCCAAAGCCACCAGCAAGAGCAGGATAACCAGTACAGAAAACATCACCCTACGGCCCAAATAGCGGCTCATAGGCACAGGGTGATCAGCGGTTTGATCGTCACCTTTAACCATAATGATTAAGGCTCTGCCTAGGTTAAAAATGATAAACAGTAACAGCAGTACTAAAACACACTTAAAAATGAACGGGATGTTCATACGCTATCCTTATGTTTTGCTGACCAAATTAATGGGGTTGCCAAGATACATTTGGGTGCATAGGGCAATGTTGTTACTGCAGATATTGACTGTGGTGGTATTCGTGATTTTGGTCAAGCTGGGTTTGTGGCAAATGGATAGGGCTGCGGAAAAAACCGAACTACTCGCACAAATGGAGGCCAGACAATCCGCTGCCGCACTCAATCCTGATCAGCTCATAGCTGAATTAGCTAAAGGTGGCGTTACTGGGTATCGCCTTGAGGTTCAAGCCAGCCCCGTTAATCCGCAAATCTGGTTACTCGACAATCAGGTCTATCAAGGGCAAGTGGGCTATCTCGCCTTTCAATTACTGCAAATAACGTCAGCAAATCAGACAAATAATCGCGAGCAACCTTGGCTGTTACTCGAACTCGGCTTTATTGCTGCCAAATCCCACCGAGATGCCTTGCCCGAAGTCAGTCCCATAGTTGGTGAACAGGTTCTTACGGGCCGCCTCTATCAAAAACAGATTAATCCTTTGAGCCATCATTTATTGGCAGAACCCTTTACCACGGAAAAAGGCGAACGGATTCGGTTTCAAAATCTCAATCTACCCGAGATGGCACAAATGTTAGAGCATCCCATCCTGCCCGCGGTGCTACAACCCGATGCCTTACCCCAATTACAACCAGCGCAGGCCTTGCCCCACCCTTGGCAGCCTTTCCCCCTCTCGGCACAAAAGCATTGGGGTTATGCATTGCAATGGTTTGCCATGGCAACTGTGTTTGCGGGGCTGATGGGTTGGCAAGGAGCGAAATACCTCAAAACATCACGACAACGGCATCAACCCGATAAGGAAGCGACTAAGACCGAGTAACAGATACCTGTAAGATTTTAATAAAAAACAATAAAACAAAGCATTAGGGACAATAAGAGGAGCAAATATGGACTCCCAACAAACAGCCAAATACCGCGCATTGGGGTTATTGCTACTGGCATTTATCACACCTGTGGTCATCGCTAAGTTAGTGCTGAGCATGCATTGGTATCAAGGCGGCTCCACCAACCACGGTGAACTCATCAGCCCAGAAACCAGTTATACCAGTCTTGGCCTTAACAATCCTCAGCCTAAGGAATGGCAACTGCTGTATTTATTGCCCGCAAAGTGCGATGAGGCTTGCCGCGAGCGCTTATATATCCTGCGTCAGAGTCATACCGCCTTAGGGCCAGATCAGGCTCGTGTCGAACCGCTTATTCTGGTGAATCCCGACAGTGACTTAAGCGCATTAAGCAGCTTTAACTTCAACACTCAGCCCGCCAGCCAAAGCCTCAACCAATGGCTTGACCAACAGCAGTTGATTATTGTCGATCCACTCGGCGCACTCGTGCTGCGCTACCCCCAAGTGCAAGGCAAGGCGGCACATTTAGCTCAGGGTAAAGCCTTGGTCGCGGATCTCCGTAAGTTATTGAAACTATCGAGGGTAGACTAATGCAACTGACTTGGCTCCTACGCGTCACCATAGTTTTTACTCTGCTAGTGATTTTAATGGGGGCTTACACTCGGCTCTCGGACGCAGGACTTGGCTGCCCAGATTGGCCCGGTTGCTACGGTCATATCAAAGTGCCCACCCACGACCATGAGATTTCCCATGCCCAAACCCTGTTTCCAGACCACGATATCCATCCAGAAAAAGCCTGGCTCGAGATGATCCACAGGTATATCGCGGGCGCCTTGGGCATCCTCGTCTTACTGGTTTTTATCCTCTGCCTAAAAACATCCCAAGCCCCAAAAAAGCTGCCCTTAGCCATAGTGTTACTCATCATCTTTCAGGCGGCCTTGGGGATGTGGACTGTGACGATGAAATTAATGCCGATTGTCGTGATGTCCCATTTAATTGGCGGCTTTAGCCTGCTCTCGCTCCTGCTCTTGCTGTATCTGCGAACGCGTCCGAGGCGAATTTTCGAAACCGCTGATATTCACAATCAGCGTGTTGCGAGCGTAGGATTTAATGGCGCCCATGGTTCGCGGATAGGCACGAGCCTTAAATTTCTCGGCCAGAGTAAACACTTACCGAAACTGGCGTTGCTGAGTCTGGTGGTGCTGATAGGTCAAATAATGCTCGGCGCTTGGACCTCCTCCAACTATGCCGCCCTCGCCTGTACGGCTCTGCCGATTTGCGAAGGAAATTGGATGGATAATCTCGCGATTGCCGATGCGTTTTCCCCTTTCCAAGGGCAACACCCAAGCTTTGAATTTGGCGTATTGGATTACCATGCCCGCATGACCATTCATATCGCCCACCGCGTCGGCGCCATCATTACCGCCAGTCTATTGTTGTTGCTCGCCTATCGGTTATTTTTCAGCACCCAGCTCAAGGTCCTAAGCCTATTGTTGGTCGCCTTAGTGATACTGCAGGTCAGTTTAGGGATTTCAAACGTGGTGATGCATTTACCACTGGGGATTGCCGTTTCCCACAATGGCGGCGCGGCCTTGTTATTACTCACATTAGTCGCGATTAACTATTTCCTTTGGCGCAGGGCACCTTAATCATCGGGGGATTTATCATGGCAAAACCACTCTCTATCAGCAGTCACCCCAGTGTTCATTTGGCTTGGCGTGCCTATTTCGAGATGACCAAACCTAAGGTAGTGGCCTTAATGCTGCTCACCGTCTTAGTCGGCATGTGTTTAGCCATGCCCACCATATTGCCCGTTAAACCTTTAGTGGCAGGCTTGCTCGGCATCGCCATGATGGCGGGGTCGGCCGCCGCCTTGAACCATCTGATTGACAGGCGCATCGACGGCATGATGGCGCGCACCTATAACCGTCCGTTGCCCAAGGGTCGGGTCTCGGCGATGAGGGCGTTGTTGTTCGCGGCACTCTTAGGCAGCCTAGGTTTTGTGATTCTGTATCTTTTCACTAATCCGCTGACCGCTTGGCTCACCTTTGCCAGCTTGATTGGTTACGCCTTGATTTATACCGCCTATTTAAAACGGGCCACGCCACAAAATATTGTCATTGGCGGTTTAGCGGGCGCGATGCCGCCGCTCTTGGGTTGGACGGCGGTGACGAATCAATTCCATGGTCATGCGCTATTGCTCGTCATCATCATATTCCTGTGGACGCCGCCGCATTTTTGGGCACTGGCGATTCACAGACGCGCAGAATATGCCAAAGTGGATATTCCCATGCTGCCCGTGACCCATGGGGTAGAATTTACTAAGACTTGTATCTTGCTCTATACGATTTTGCTGGCGATTGCTTGTCTATTGCCCGTATTAGTCGGGATGAGTGGGCCGCTCTACTTTGTGTGCTCAAGCTTGCTCAGCACGGGATTTATTTATAAAGCGTGGCAGTTAAAGTATCAGGACAGCGAAGGGCTGGCGATGCAGGTGTTTCGTTTTTCGATTTATCATTTAATGTTGTTATTCATGGCATTACTGCTCGACCACTATCTTTGGGCTTAATGTGCAACGAGCGATGGTCAAAGGACAAAATATGCAAACAAAAATCTCCAACAAGATCTTAGTGATAGCGATTCTATTAATAGGATTGGGCGGACTATTTGCAGTGAAGTTCAATCCACCTAAGCCCGTTGAGTTAGAGAGTGGTTTTTTGTTTCCCGAAGCGTTTGAGCTAGCGCCCTTTGAGCTTGTCGATCAACAACAGAAACCCTTTACCAATGCCAATTTGAAGGACCAATGGAGTCTATTCTTTATCGGCTTTACCTATTGCCCCGATGTTTGTCCGACCACCTTAAACAAACTCGCCGCCGCCTATCCTGAGCTGAAAAAAATTGCGCCCATTCAAATCGTATTTTTATCCGTAGATCCGAAGCGGGACACCCCAGAGAAACTCCTCACCTATGTGAATTTCTTTAATCCTGAGTTTAAGGCAGTGACGGGTGAGCAAACCCAAATATTTCCCCTCACCCGCAGCCTAGGCCTCACCTATGCCATGGTCGGCGAAGGGGATAATTATCAAGTCGATCATAGTGCTGGCTATGTACTGGTTTCTCCCCAAGGTACGCGGGTCGCAGTGTTTAAACCCACTGCAACCTTAGGTAAAGCCCCTCAAGTACTCAACGACGCCTTGATCAGCGACTTCGATAAAATCGTCAAAAGCTACAAACCTAAATAGCTTCGCAAAGGCATTATTCTTTAACCCAAGTGCCGTCGTCTTTGGGTCTCACCCATGCCTGCGAAAACCAGTAATAGCCATTGCGCGTCTTGCTTGGCGCCGTACAATTGTAGCGTGAGCGACCCGCTGGCAGGGCTAAATCGGCTTGAATACTAAACTCATTGTCGCTGCTCCAAGTCGGCGTTTTAGCGCCTTGCCCTTGGATATAACACATGACCTGCTTGGCCGAAATGTCGCTCATATCGAGCTTAACCTTAAGCTCGGGGCGCCAATGCCCGCCCTTAAGCTCAGGATCGCTAGGCGTTTGCTCAAGTACTGGCATATTGAGGCTGTATAACTTGGCTTTTAGGCTCTTTAGATCCGCATATTGCCCCGCCACAGGGAAACGCGGCAGCGCCGTGAGTGGCGAATAAGGCCCCGCCGCACCAGACTGCTGGCCAAAGGCGACAAAGCCATTGTCGCTCAACATATCCTGAATCGCCTGATTGTATTCGCCATAGGGATAGGCCAGCATTTTAAAGTTCTGCCCCGTCGCCTCACGAATCGCGTTTTCGGTGTCCTGAATATTGGCTTTAATTCGCGCTAACCATTGGCTTTGGGATTCATTATCGAGTTTGCGGATCAAATGCTCATGGGCCCAGCTGTGGTTAGCAATGTCGGCCCCTTCCTTGGAAAGTTTAATCAGCTCCTCCCAGGTCATCATCTCAGTAAACTTTTGTTTAATCGGCTCAATTGCCACAAATAGGGTGTAGGGAAAACCAAATTCCTTTAGGATAGGGTGCGCTGTGGTCGCGATGCTGCGATAACCATCATCGAAGGTGATCGCCACCGTTTTTGCGGGTAAATCTTGCTTGTTTTTGATCGCCTCAACCACTTGGGATAAGGGAATAACCTTAAAACCATCGTCCGCCAGAAACTGCATTTGCTCACGAAATTGTGCAGGCGTGACGCTCGTCGCCGCCGGCGTGGTTTCTGACACATGGTGATACTGTAAAATGACCACAGCATGGGCCGAGAAAGTCATCAGCCCTAAGAGTGCCAATAACGCACGTTTAACCATAATGTGAATACCTCTGAATCAATGACTACCGCAAAATCCACCGCACTCGCGCTCCTGTTGAATGGCACCAAGAATCGCCAGCTGCTCGCGCTTGCCCTGCCGATGATCCTCTCCAATATCACGGTTCCGCTGTTGGGATTAGTCGATACGGCTGTCATAGGGCATTTAAGTGACGCCTATTATTTAGGGGGCGTTGCACTCGGGTCAACGATTATCACATTAATCATTTGGTTATTAGGCTTTTTACGGATGGCGACCACGGGATTGGTCGCACATGCCTATGGCGCAAATGATCTTAACACCCAATTAAAATTGCTGGTCCAAGGCGCCATGTTGGCGACAGGGTTGGGTATCGCGGTGATCCTATTGCAGATCCCGATACTGAATTTAGCGCTTAGCCTCTCCGAAGCGAGTGTCGAAGTGGAGCGTTATTGCCGAGAATATTTTCAAGTCCGCATTTGGTCGACGCCATTCTCCCTGCTCAATTTAGTCATGTTGGGCTGGCTCCTTGGCAGACAACAACCTAAAGCGGCCATGTGGCAGCTCATCTTCGCCAACGTAGCCAATATTATCCTCGATGTACTGTTTGTAATAGGATTTGGCTGGAACGTTAAAGGAGCGGCACTCGCCTCAGTATGTGCGGATATCACCGCCTTTAGCGTCGCGCTCTACATGGTATTACAACAGCTTAAACTGTCGTCTCAATTTACATTTGACCACTTGCGTGTCCATCTGACGTTTGTCGGTTACGGCCAGCTGCTTAGGCTCAATACCGATATTTTTATCCGCAGCCTGTGCCTGCAAGCCGCCTTCGCCTTTATGACCTTTCATGGTGCGGGCCTTGGGGATAATACGGTCGCAGCCAATGCGGTGTTATTGAATTTACTGTTATTAATCGCCTACGCCCTCGATGGCATTGCCTATTATGCCGAGGCGGAAGTGGGCAAAGCTTACGGGCAAAAACGCACACAACCACTGCGCGAAGCAGTACTCCTAGCTTGGTGTTGGTCTGCCATCTCTGCATTGGGTTTCAGCCTGATATTTTATCTTTTCGGCGACCGTATCATCGGGCTGCTAACCAATATTGATGAGGTGAGAACCACAGCGCAAATTTATCTGCCTTGGCTGATATTACTGCCGCTTTGGTCTTTTAGTTCCTATCTGTTTGATGGGGTTTATATTGGCGCCGCTAAGGGAAAAGTGATGCGTAACAGTATGATTATCGCGACATTTGGCGCCTTCTTCCCGACATGGTATTTGCTGCAATCGCTGTTGCCTCCCGAGCAGGCTAACCATGCACTGTGGGCGGCCATGACAGCCTTTATGCTAACGCGCAGCTTCACCCTAGCGGCACATTACCGCTTTAGCAAGGCATTTATTCTTAATTAGTTCTGTAAAGACAGTAGCTTACTTAAGGTTATCCCATTAAGATACGCGGCATCATTGTAATAAAATTGTGATGCGTTATGAAAAGGATTTTACCTTTGTTACTCCTGTGGCTAAGTCTGCCACTGCTTGCCCAAACCGTTCCTCAGCTTCCCGTCGAGGCCTTTGCCAGTATTCCCGATGTCAGCTCAGTGCAACTGTCGCCCGATGGCAAAAAAATTGCCTCTATCGTTCGGGTAGACCAGCCCAAACTTAAGGGCACAGTGGTCAGTATTCTCGATTTAGAAACGGGCAACAAAGATTACGCGATTCACACCGATAACCAGAAGTTTGTCCTGCTGTCATAACAGTGGGCAAATGACACCACTTTGCTGATCAGTGCTAAGTTTCCGGCAAACCGCTACGGTACGCCGACGACCGAAACTCGCTTGGTGAAGTACGATTTAACCACGCGAAAAACCACGAGCGTACTCGCCCGTAGCGTCATCGACCGACTCAGTTGGATCCCCCAACATCAAGGACAGATTATCGATATGATGCCGGATGATCCCGATAATATCTTGCTCTCCCTCGATGGTATGGGCGAAGAAGTGGGTGAAGACAGCGTACTGAGAGTCAATCTCTCTCAGGGAAAATCCGCATTTATTCAAAACTCTAAACGTAAAATCATCGGCTGGATTACTGACAGGCAGCACAAGGTTCGTATCTCCATCTATAACGATGACACTGAGTACCGGATCTATGAGCAGCCGGAACAAAAAACGGAGCCACGCTTACTCTGGACCTTTAAAGCCTTCTCCGATGAGAGTGTCTGGCCACTGGGCTTCGATGCCGATCCCAACATCTTGTTCGTACGCGCCTACCACCAAGGCTTTGAAGCTATCTTCAAGGTGAATTTAACCGATCCTAAGCTTACGAAGGAGCTGGTGTACGCCAACAAAGATACCGATGTTGAAGGCAATCTCATCTATTCAGAACTCAAGAAAAAAGTCATTGGGATCAGTGAAGGCGACGGCGAAGAGTATACCTTCTGGGATCCTGAATATGCGGGTCTGCAAAATGGACTAAAAGCAGTATTGCCCAATGCCCATAACTACATTACCCAATTTAGCGCGGATGAACGCCGCTATATCGTCTACTCCACCAGTTCGACTCAACCTGGCACCTATTACTTTGGCGATAGGGATGAAAAGGCGTTATTTCCGATTGCCGACAGATATAGCCAGCTAAGCAGCGAGCAACTCGCCGACACTCAATATTTGAGCTACGAAGCGCGGGATAAACTCAAAATCGATGCTTACCTCACAGTGCCAAAGGGTTTGGAGGCCAAGCAACTACCCACCATTATCTTCCCCCATGGCGGCCCCATAAGTTACGACAGTAACGACTTCGATTATTGGGCGCAGTTTTTCGCTAACCGTGGCTACGCGGTATTTCGAATGAACTTTAGGGGCTCGGCGGGCTACGGCTATGAGTTTATGAAGGCCGGCCTTAAAAGCTGGGGGCTCGAAATGCAAAACGATGTGGAAGATGGTACACGTTACCTAATCAATCAAGGGATTAGCGATCCACAGCGTATCTGTATCGTCGGCGCAAGTTATGGTGGTTATGCCGCCTTAATGGGCGCGGCGATGACACCCGATCTGTACCGCTGCGCAGTGAGTGTTGCAGGGGTGACAGACGTGGCTTACCTAGTGAAATCCAGTCGCCGTTTTACCAATTATGAAGTCGTTAAAGAACAAATTGGCGATGATTTTAGCGCCCTCTATGAGCGCTCACCCGTCAGTAAGGCTGATAAGATCCGCATCCCAGTATTGCTACTGCATGGCGATAAGGACCGAGTGGTCAAGGTGCAACATAGTCGTGAAATGTTTGACGAGCTGAAATCACGTAAGAAAAACGTCGAATATATTGAGCTCGAAAATGGCGACCATTATTTAAGCAATAATGACCATAGGTTAACCACCTTTAAGGCGCTCGATAAGTTTTTAGCCGACAACCTGAAAACCCAGCTGTAGCCACAAAACGCCATAAAAAAACGCGACCTATGAGTCGCGTTTTTTTATTCTGTTCAACAACAGCTTAAGCGTAAGAATGTGCGCCGTGTTGGTGATCGGTCACATCGCTCACACCAGAAAGTTCACCTGGGAACATATCTAATAGTTGCTTCTCGATACCATCTTTTAAAGTGATATCGACCTGTGAACAACCATTACAACCACCACCGAACTGCAGTACCGCTACGCCTTCTTGGGTGATTTCAACCAACATGATGTTACCACCATGGCTTGCCAGTTGTGGGTTGATTTCAGATTGGATCACATACTCAACACGCTCGGCTAAAGGCGCATCTGAAGCCACTTTACGCATTTTAGCGTTAGGGGCTTTAAGGGTTAATTGCGAACCTAATTGGTCGGTCACGAAGTCGATTGAGGCTTCTTCTAAGAAAGGCGCACTCTTCTCGTCAACCATAGCGCTAAAGCCATTGAATTCTAATTCAATATCATCACTTTCAACGGCGTCAGGCGGGCAGTAAGACACGCCACACTCGGCTTGTGCGGTACCAGGACTGATCACAAATACGCGAATATGAGTGCCTTCAGGTTGATCGGCTAACAACTTTACAAAATGGGCCTGAGCCGCATCGGAAATAGTAATCATGGAAACCAGCTCCGTCAGGGGATACCTGAGTGTTTTAGTAAGAATTAGGCGTATGATACTCCTACTCACACGCGCTTTGTAGTCCCTAGGGTAGCAAGTTCTGGAATTTTGCAAAATCCATCACGCTTTCATGATTAGATAAAGGGCTCAAATAAATGAGTAAAATACCCTTCTTTAAAGATAAAAAGCGACCGAAAGGCCGCTTTTACTTGGGACAAACAATACTCTACTTCGCGGCTTCTTGGCCTGCGATTCGACCAAACACAATAATATCTGTGTACGCATTTCCACCCAGTCGGTTTGTACCGTGGGTTAAGCCTGTCACTTCACCTGCGGCAAATAAACCAGGAATAATATTTCCTTTTTCATCTAGCACACGAGTGTGAGTATCAACCACTAGGCCACCCATAGTGTGATGCACTGAAGGGGTCGCTTTCAAAATCCAATATGGTCCTTTGCTTAAATCGACTAAACCAGAGCGATGGTTAAAGGCTTCATCCTTGCCAGTTGCGGCATAGTGATTAACGTCTTTAATCGTTGCTAATAGCTTCTCTTCAGGAATATTAAAGACTTTGGCCGCTTCTTCTAAGGTGTCAACCTTGTGCATTAGCCCATCTTTGGTAAATTCTTTAAGTTCGCCTTGGTGCATTTCAACCGTATGGGCAACGTCCTCGATAGCTTGATTCCACAACACATAGGTATAACGACCAGGTTGGCCCAGAATAGCTTGTGAAATCACGTCACGACGCTCTAATTCTTCCACAAAACGCTCACCCTTCTGGTTAATTAACACTGCACCAAAAAAACGCGCATCGGCAATTAAAGCAATCGCACCTGAGGTTGGGCTACAGATAGGATATGATTGGATATAGCCCATATTTTTAGCCGCGGCGTGAATCTTCTCCGCCATAACAATCCCATCACCAGTACCACCTGAATGACCCGTACTGCCGTAGCGTTCATCTAACTCAGGATCGTATTTCTTACGCATTTCCATATTCGATGAGAAGCCACCAGTGGCGACAATCACTCCGCGTTTTGCATGATAAGTGATGGTTTTACCATTGTGAGTCGCCTCAACCCCAACAACCCGACCGGTTTGATCTTGAAGCAATCGTTCCGCTTTGGTGTTGGTGTGGACAGGTAAACCGACTTCTTCAGCCTTGATAGAAAACTTGCTGATCACTTCAGCGCCAGTGTGACCTTTAGGGATTAAAGCCCGTTTAACGCTATGCCCACCAAACTGGAATAATTGATCGGGATAAAACTCAACTTTTACATAATCCCTTAACCACTCTGCTGCAGCGACAGCATTGTCAGCCATGGCCTTAACCATTTCAGGGTCACCTTTGAAATCGCCACCTTTTAGCGTGTCGCTAATAAACAGCTCTTTGCTATCAGTTATACCCATGTTTTTCTGTACCCAGCTTCCGGCCACATTCATCTCAGCGCCTGAAATCAATGAGTTACCACCAACGATCGGCATTTTTTCAATAATAACAGCCGTTCGACCAGCCGCCATAGCCTCTAAACCCGCACTAAAGCCAGCCCCACCCGAACCAATCACCACTACGTCATAGGTATATTCAGTCGGTGTTACAGCTTCCGTTTTTTTCGCGGCAGCAACGGCAGCCAATGTGACGCCAGCGGCTTCAATACTTTTACTGACGGCTTCTTTAAGTGCATTCGATGTCACTGTCGCCCCAGAAATACCGTCAACTTCAACAGAGTTGTTATCAATAATCGCTTGCTTCACATCACGAAATACTGCTCCCGCAAGAACTTTATTTTCCTTTTGCTTGAGTACATCAATCGCAACGATATGCCCGTCTTCAAATGTCGTTTCAACCTGCACCTCGCCATGCTTACCCTGAGCCGCACCTTGGCTTTTGACTATTTGATGTGTCACTTGACAGCCGGCAACTATGACAACCGCCGTCGCCAGACTCAAAAATCTTCTCTTAAATAACATCAGTGAACATTTCCTACTAAATTTAAAATATAAGTTTCCATCCAAACCAATAAAGATTAAAACATCATGATAAAATCTTTGGTTTTCTCAACGTCAGGAGTAAAAATTCGATCCTTGGAATAATATGGAACACTCTCACGTAATTGCTTAAGTAATTGCTGATTTTTAATTGACAACTTCCGATTATTAACTTTTTTCTGCAAATCCATCGCCTGCGCAACTTGCATCAGTTCGAATCCATAAATAGTTGCAACACCGTCAACCACTTTTTGTAAATTTTTCCCAGCTTGGAAGAAGTTACTAAAGTTATCTTCTATACCCCCCTGGTTTGCAATACCATAAAATGATACTGGATTAGCAGCATGAGCTATTTCAACAAATAACGCTGTGAATCCATTTTGCAGCGTATAAAATGCCTGACCATTTTTATCATCAGGATCCACTAAAGCTCTTGGCAAACCGGTAAAGTATGGATCGATTAATTTAATTTGCCTGTTACTAGAATACTTACCTAATTGCGCCATTGCATTTATAAAAGCTTCAGTTTGCGATGCTAACTGGATCGTATCAAAATTAGCTGAAGAGTTGATTGCACCTGAAACATGCCCCTTGGTGAAATATTGTTTCACTTGAGATGAATCTGAGTAATCAACATTTTTGGCATTAGGGTAAACTGTTGGATTATCATCAGAACTATTAATTTGAATTTCAATTAATTGTTCTAAAGTTTCTACTTGTGAGATGGCATGAGCAATAGGCCAGTGTGCTCCACGGAATGAAAGTGCATCCTGTAATGGTCTATTGTCATCTATTTGAAAGAGATATCCCCCTTCCAAGTTATCTAAAATATCCTTTCCGACCTTTTGAACATTTGGCATCGGTCTGGCAGCAAGAGTATGAGGTAGTAAAGGACTTATATTACCATTCACCCCTTCTAAGGCGGCAGAAATTAATCTAGGCGAAAACTGTATAAGTTTCTTTGCATCCTCAAGTGAGTTTACAACTTGAGCAGTTGCCAAAGCATTATTAGATAATATTGAAAGTGAATCTTTTCCAAATGGGACTAAAGGCTTAATATTGGTCAACTTCATTGCTTTTTCAGCAGACATCCGTTGTCCATTGTAATACACATCCCAATCTCCCATCATCGCAGCACCAATATGTGCCGCTAGTAATATATCACTTAAACCAACAGAGCCATCTTCCGGAACAACTGGAATAATATTGTTATTAATAAATTCTTTATAAATTCTGGCAACATCTGGCTGCACTCCAACATGCCCAGTTGCTATTTGATTAAGACGGATGACCATAGCCATTCTAACGACTTCTGGTGCAATCGGGTCACCACTAGCAGCTGAATGAGTATATAGCATGTTGCGGTTAAATGTTTCAGACAGCTGTCGGCCTTCCGATGTTAATGAACCATCTTTACTAAAAACAGGAGTATCTTTATTCTTACCAACACCAACGGTTAAACCATATACTGGAGTCCCCTTTCTCGCAGAGTCCATCAAAAGATCATAACTATTTCTTATATTTTCCTCAGCATCATTTGTTAAAGAAATCTTATTATTTGAATCTTTAAGCTTTAATAATGACTCGACATTTAAAGACGAACCAGTTAATGAGATAGTTTCAGCTGCCAACGCATAGCTAAATGGCATTGACATTAAAATACTGTATATAAAAACTTTTCTTAACTTAAACATTTTCACCACCTAAATTGAAAGCAAAAAATATAGTTAGAACTAATAAATAAAATTAGAAGAAATAACGAATACCAACAGCATAGTTATTATCTTGTAAATCTTCGTAGGCTTTATCGTCCATATCGCTGAAGTCGATTTTGGCTTCGGCATACATGATAGTGTCGCGGCTATAGCGATAATGCAGACCAAGTACGGCAAACTGACGGGTCCATTTACCTTGGATGACGGTGTTTTCATCTGTGTCCAAATCTTGGTAAGTCAGCAATAAGCTAGGTACGAATCCGTTATCGTAGTGGTAGGCAACAATAAATTCGGCGCCAGTTGAGTCGTAGAGATCGCCACCCACTAACTCGTTTTGCTCACTCTTATGAGCGTTAAAACCAACATACAGGCCGTCGGCATCACGACCCGGCGCATATTGGTAGAAGCTGCCGAATTGGGCGCCGATACCGATGATTTGATTGGTATTATCGACGTCTTTACCCGCAAGATTGCCGGTGAAGTCACCACGGTTAAAGCCCGCTAACACCTTAAATTTATCGGTGAAATAGTAAGTGGCACTCGCCCCATAGCTAGGGTCGAAGCTCAGCTCAGAACCATCGTTTAAGGCGTTACCTAAATTATCATAGAGCGCCACATCGCTATTTTGCTTAGAAGCGTATTGCACCGCGATATGCAGATTGCAAAAGGTATTGCGGTATTGAAGCGCCGCATCGGCACGACCCGCACCAGTGAGGCCGCCATCACCGAAGGTATAAGCACCGACAGACCAGCCGGTAAAGGCATTGAGCACGTCTGTGGTGTAAGCCACATCATAATAAGCCCCCCACTGCTTACCAAAGGTGAGCGAGCCCCATTTGTCGTGCGACATGCCGACATAACCTAAACGGTTAAAGAGGAAATCTGAGGTTTTTGAAGCCGATAACTGACCACCACCTTGACCTTGGGTATAGATCAGACCATCGTCACTGGTGACCATGTTAATGCCCCATTCGGTATGGGCAAAGGAGCGCCAGCCATTTTTCTCTTGGCGGTCGAAACGAAATCCCACGCGGGAAAAGTTATCAATTACTGAGGTTTCGTGGCCATCGTTTAACGCCGCAAAGCCTAGCCAACCCATCATATTGACGCTATTGGTTTGATCATTATACAGCTCGACCGCTTGCGTTGTACCAGACAACAGCACCGCAGGGATCATCACTGCTAGCAATTTCTTTTTCATTGCTCCCCCATTATTAAGACTTAATACAAAAGAGTAGAAAGCTTCTTCAACATACATTGCGTATCAGTATTAGAAGTAAACACCCTTCATTTGCTATAAACTTTTAACAAGGGATATTATTCACACTTACATAGTGAAATTTTCGTGAAAAAATGAATTTCAAATGTGATCAAGTACAAATATTAAGCTTTGCATAGAATTTATTATCTTTATCTAAAGTAGAAAACTCCCAATCTAACTGTGTAACTAATCGCCTTACTAAAGTTAATCCTAAACCAAATCCAGCATAACAATTTTCAGACACAGGGTTAATTATTTCGATTACACAACCTTTTTGAATAATAGAGACGCCTTGACCACCGTGCTCCAAACTATTTCTAATTAAGTTATTAATAATTATATTTAATGGCTCCCTCATTAAGTACAAACAAGTATCATCTCTTTCGAATGAAACAGTTATATCGCAATCTATAATTTTAATATGCTCATCTATAACCCTAGAGATTAAGTCTCCAAAATTAACAAGTTCCATTTCTAAAGCAGCTGACTTCTTATTTGTTAGCCAAAGTAATGTTTCTATTGTTGATTTCATCTGATTTGTTGCTTGAGATGCCGATAGCATGGGCCCAGTTAAACTTCCTTGCTGCAAAGATATAACTTCAAAGGATGATTGACATATAGCAACAGGAGTTCTTAACTCATGACTTAGAAAGCGTAGAAAATCTAGTTCACCTTTTTGATGTTCATTCAGTTTAAATATAGAATTCTCCAATGCTTCAACTATTGACTTTAGCTCCGCATATTTTTGTTTGGGCAGTGTAAGAGCTTCCTCTCCTTGCCAACTATGTTCTTTTATTGCTCTACTTATTTTGAGTATAGGTGTAATAACTTTATTTTGCATATAAAAAGCAAGACTTGCACTTGCACAAAAAGTAATAAATACAAGGAGAAGAATCGCAGTCATATTCTTAGGTGCAAACTGTAATTCATGAGTTACGCTGTAATGTAACAATATATATAAAGGCGACCCGTCTTTTTTATAATAAACACTTAAAGCATCGACATACGAACCATCAACATGTTGGTAAAAAATCTCACTTTGTTTTTCTGGTGCAACATTTTTAGATATTTCTTTGAGTTCAGATGGAACATTACCCCACTCAGAGTAAACGGTGAGATTATCAGTCTTTATAATAGAACCATTTAAATTCCTTGAACTAGTCTCTCCTTCACTAACTATTAACTCTGAAAGCTGACCTATATTACTCATAGCGATCTCATTCATAGAATTCATTCCTGCACACATCATACATAGAGGAATAAATATATTTACACCGAGAGTTACAAGTAAAAAAAAGATACCCCATTGTTGATAATGGCGCTTAAGACTAAGTTGGGGGAATTGCATTTTATCAACTCTCATAGCGTATACACATACCAACACCTCGAATAGTGTGCAACATCGGAACATCAAACGGTCGGTCGATCACACGTCGTAAAAGATGGATATGACTTCGTAAACTATCACTATCGGGAGCGCTGTCAGGCCAGAGCATCCGCTCAATCTCTTCCCGACTAACAGCTTCAGGGCTACGTCTAGCTAATAGTGTTAATATTTGCCAACTGGTTTTTGATAAGTTTAATGGTGTTCCTTTTCGATATGCTTGATGATGACCAAAGTCAATTTCTAAATCACCAATGACTAACCTATGTGGAGTTGGGCGGCGCTGTGAAATAACCTTTAACCTAGCAACTAACTCCTCCATCGCAAATGGCTTAACTAAGTAATCATCAGCCCCAACAGCAAAACCGTTTAGCCTTTCACTTAGGCTACTTCTTGCTGTAAGCATTATGATGGGTGAAGTTATACACAGCTCCTTCCAACGCTTGCAAGCTTCAATTCCGTCGCCATCGGGTAAGTTAAGATCTAAAATAATTGCATCAAACTGCTGCGTGTTTATAAGCCGATCTGCTTGAGCGATATTGAATGCGTAGTCACATTTGATATGACTTAGCTCAAGATATTGAATAATATTATTGGAAAGCAATCTATTATCTTCAACAAGAAGCACCAACATTTCTATAAAAATCCATATTTATTAAAATTAAATACTCTAATCATAAAATTTGAGTAACTTTATTTTTAGTATATTAAAGTAATAAAATTTTTGCTGAGATCTAGATTAGACTATCGTTTTTACATAATCTAAATTTCTAAACTATTTACGAATCTTCACATGCTCTGATTGCGATTAAATGCTCCAGAATACATTACCGTTAGAGAATTCAGTTCACATCATCCAGCAACCCTGGTGCTTCGGCTCTGGCGAGACACCATATTTGTACATGTACGTATCGCACCTCGAACAAACGAGCGATTTCAGCTACTGTGGTGCCCGTGGTGACCACATCGTCCACCAGCGCAATCCGTTGATAGGCAAAATCAGCATTTAACTCAAAAGCATCCTGTAGATTTCGTCGCCGCTGCGTACCATTGAGTCCGGCTTGTGGGCGGGTATCCTGCCGCCTAATTAATCCGTCACTGACCAGTGGCAGCGAGAGCTGCTTCGATAATTCATGGGCGATGAGCCAAGCCTGATTAAATCCACGTTGGCGCAGCCGATTTGGGTGTAAAGGGACTGGCACTATGGCCTGCGGTAGCGTGATGAATTCTTGCTGTTCAAGCTGACCAATGCGCGCCACTAAGGCTTGGCATAGAATGGGTAAGGCGGCGAGTTGCCCCTGATATTTAATGGCCGCTATCCAAGGGCCAAAACCTTGATGATAACTACAAGGTGCGATGACTTTTCGCGGCTGATGCCGTTGGCACTCACCACAATATTCGAGTTCAAGCGGCATGGACTTTCCACAACCTAAACAAATTGGGCTGTGATACAAACCCGTTTGCAGGCATACCTGACAAAATCCCGCTTCCTTTGCATTGAGGGATTGGTGGCACAGTAAGCAGCGGTTAGGTAAACTGCCCGCCAAGTAACGCTGCCCCAAATGCGAAACTATGCGTAACAGCTTCGCCCCCTGTTGCGACCAAGTCCATTTGCTATCGCCCGACATACAACTTCCTATTAGAGGTATTTTAGTGAACTCTGCGACGCCAGCCCATCATCCCCAACTGCATATCGACATCCGAGGCCAAGGGCCGGATCTGGTGATACTCCACGGTTGGGGCGTTAATAGCGCCGTCTTCACGCCGCTCCATGAGCAGCTTTCTGAGTATAGAGTCCACTATGTCGATCTGCCCGGCTTTGGCCTAAGTCAGCCAATCGCAGGCAATTTAGCGACTTGGGTGGATGCGCTAATCCATGCCTTGCCCGCCAATGCGATTTGGGCCGGCTGGTCACTGGGTGGCTTAGTGGCCACCCAAGCCGCCATAAGCTATCCCTCCCATGTCAAAGGCTTAATGACTATCGCGTCCTCGCCCTGTTTTATGGCGAGGGAGGAAGAAGCATGGCCTGGCATTCCACCGCAGGTGCTCAGCATGTTTGGCGAGCAGCTTGGACAAAATTTACCAAAGACGATTGAGCGCTTTTTAGCGATTCAGGCGATGGGCAGCGAAACCGCTAAAGACGATATCAAGCAGCTGCGGGATTTAGTGCTAGCGCGCCCGCTACCTGATGCAGCCGCCTTAACGCAAGGTCTTGATATGTTGAATCAAATCGATCTTAGGCCGCAATTATCGGCGATACAGCAACCTTGGCTGCGGATCTGGGGTCGACTCGATGGACTCGTGCCTAAACGTGTTCAACCTAAGATGCCCACAGCAAGCCACATCACAGATGTGATGCTCGCCAAGGCATCCCACGCACCGTTTGTGTCCCACAGGGAAGAATTCTTGCAGGCAATCACACCTTGGCTGGCGCAATTCAAGGACTAGTGCTTTATCTTTGTGCAATAAGTGGCTAGTATTTAACCATTAAGGCCACAAGGAATTTTTCATGCTGCTTGTCAGTAACTACCCCCAAGTTCCGATAGCGACGACCAATGTCGCGACGGACTCGGCTCGGGTCGACAATCAGCTCAAGCCCGTCGTTATTCCGCCACAGGCCGCGACTAAGGGCCATGAAGAACGTGCCTTTAATCCGCAAAATGAGCGTACTGCCGATCAAACTCAGCAACAGGCACGTTTGCTCGAGCAAAATCAGCAACAAGTTCAAGACAAGCAGCAACAGCAGCAGTCTTCACAGCAGCAGAGCCAGCAACAGCAAGAGAAACAAGCGCCCATAGTTGCAGCCGATCGTGCGCTCCCTAAAACCCTTAAAGTGCCAGTGCGCGGCCCAGCGGCGCTGCAGCGTAAGGATATTCGGTTAAAGGTCGGCCAAAATACTCCTCGCCCCGCCAATACTACGGCGAAAACCACGACTGCGGCCGCGCGTCAGCCGATGCAAGGGGAATCCCCTCAGTTTTATCAACAAGTTGGACAGCGTATTGGGCAATATTATGCGCAGCAAACTCAGCCAGAAGCCGAACCAGCTATGTCAGCTTGGATTTAAAATCTGCTGGTTTAAAGATAAGTTTCAAAATAAAAATGCCGCTAATCAGCGGCATTTTTCATTCGGTTATTTACCCGAGCGATACAGCTCTTGCTGGTAGGCTAGGCTGCCCCACAGCGCCCAACCTAAGGCCTTTTTCTCCAGCGCCTGCGCCGCTGGGGCATAAGGCGTTAAGTGCTCGGTCTTTTCATCGTACTGGAAACCCTGCGCCGCTTTCTCTGGCTGCAGGATAACCACATCTTTACCTTCCATCAGGGCAAAGTTTTTATCGTATTGCATTAGCGCACGCCCCGGCCAATCATCGCTGACCTGAGTTAAGTCACGACCTAACATAGGGTAAGAGTCTGAAATACCAATCAAAGATAACAGGGTTGGCGGCAAGTCGATTTGACTCACAATACGGTGATCGCGTTTTGGCGCAACATTATCTCCAATGATTAACCCCGGAATACGGAAGCGCGATACAGGCACCAAATCGGCCCCACCAACGCGGCTATCGTGGTCGGCCACCACGATAAAAATAGTGTCCTTCCAGTAGTCGGCATTTTTTGCCAGTTTGAAGAACTCACCAATTGCATAATCGGCATATTTGGCCGCGTTATTGCGAGTTTGCTTAGGCTGTTCATACAGCTCAATACGGCCATCGGGAAATTCGAATGGGTCGTGGTTACTCGAGCTAAACACCAAGCTAAAGAATGACTTACCCTCACTGTGAAGACGCTCGAACTCACTATTCGCCTTACGCATTAAATCTTCGTCGGATGCGCCCCACGAGCCAACAAAGGCCGGAGACTTATAATCCTTCTGGTCGATAATGTCGCTAAATCCATTACCGAGGAAGAAACTGCGCATATTGTCGAAATGGCTCTCACCACCGTAGATAAATTGGGTGGTGTAACCGTGGTTTTTCAGCAATTCGGCGAGAGTGAAAAAGCCCGTCTGGCTCTTACCGAGTTTCACCACGGCGCGGGCCGGCGTTGGCGTAAAACCTGTGGTGACCGCTTCGATTCCGCGCACTGAACGTGTGCCAGTGGCGTAAAGATTATCGAAATACCAGCCTTCCTGTGAGAGCGCATCGATATTCGGCGTTAAGGGCATACCGCCTAAGCTCCCCACAAAGCGAGCACCTAAGCTTTCCTGTAACAGGATGACTAGGTTTTTCGGTTTACCGCTGTAGCTAGCTTGGTTAAAACTCAATGAAGGGATATCGCTCGAGGTAAAGGCACTCTCGGGGCGACCACTCTCTTGCCTGATTGTCTTGATGATCTCCTCTCTGTCTAAGGAGCCATACACCTTAGAGGCGTCTTCTTCGCTGCCCATTTGCTTAATCGCAAACACTAACGAATAAGCGGAGTTAATCACCAAAGAGTTCACTAATGGATCATCGGCAAATGCCACCATCGCGGGGTTGATTGGACGATGGCCTAAGGTTGAGCGCGCGCCCAACAGGGTCACGACGATCACTATGACAGCGAGCACTGGGCGCCAATACCAACGTGGGAAACGCAGATTCTTAGTCAACTTACTACTGAGTGTCCAACCGCCCCACAGCGTCACGAGGGTGAGCAGCACAGAGAAAATCAGCTCCAGCTTGCGTCCCGCCCACAGCATCGACAGCACTTCTTTGGGGTAAATCAAATACTCCACATACAAGCGGTTCGGGCGAATGCCGTATTCCTCAATAAAGGCGGGCGTTGAAACCTCAAGGAATACAATGGCCCACAGACCTAAGGTTAGCCATAGGCGCAGCACCCATTGCCAAATGCGGCCAAGCAGATGATCGCCTGAAAACAACGCCGTACCTAAGGCAGCGACGCCCCATAACCAACATAGGGTTGCGATATCGACACGAATACCTTGCAGTAACAGATGCGACCAACCGTCAACAGCGGCCACACGTTCGCCCTGCCACAGACCTAAGCCGATGCGGCTAGCCGTAGCAATAGCGAGCACTAACAGACTGAAAATAAGAATGACGCGAAACGGCCCATGGGCGGGCTGACGTCCACGAGCGGATAAACCTGACTGCATGTATAACCCCAAAACAGTAAACTTCCACTCAGCTTTGGAGTGTCAATTTGAGAAAAATCGGTGAAAAAGTTGTGTTATGACAACCGATTTTGCTTAACGTTGCATTAAATGCCGACTTTATATTACCTAGGGCAGCATATATGCAACAATTTTGTGGCTAACAAGTAAAAAAATGTCGGCTCGCACACAAGTGTATATTCGAGCCGACTTAGTCAGATTACTTTTTCAGCTTTGCGAAGGCGTCAGCAAAGGCATTGCCCATGGCCGCATTGACAGGTGCCGCTTTTGGCGCTGGGCGCGAAGACTTATGCTGGGCATTGCCCTTATGAGCCTGTGGCTTACCTTGAGATGGGCTGCGTGTTTGAGCCTTGCTCTGATCGATAGCCTCATCCAGACGCATACTCAAACCGATACGACGACGCTCTACATCGACCTCCATCACCTTCACTTTCACTACATCACCCGCTTTCACCACTGTATGGGGATCGGTAATAAATTTGTCGGTTAATGACGAGATATGCACTAAACCATCTTGATGCACACCGATATCCACAAAGGCACCAAAGTTAGTCACGTTGGTGACAACGCCTTCGAGGATCATCTCTGGTTTCAGATCCTTAAGCTCCTCAACCCCATCCTTAAACTTGGCGGTTTTAAACTCACCACGGGGGTCACGACCCGGTTTATCCAGCTCGCTGAGGATGTCGGTCACTGTCGGCAAACCAAACTCAGGGGTCGTAAACTCCTGCGGCTTGATATTGCGTAGCAGCTCAGAATTACCGATAAGACTCGCCAACTCTACTTGCTTAGTCTTAGCAATGCTTTCGACCAGCGCATAGGCTTCAGGGTGAACCGCCGACATATCCAATGGATTGTCGCCATCACGGATCCGCAAAAAGCCCGCAGCCTGTTCAAAGGCTTTAGGGCCTAAGCGTGGCACTTTCAGCAGTTCTTTACGGTTTCTGAAGGCGCCATTGGCATCGCGGTAGTCAACCAGGTTTTTCGCTAAGGTTTTGTTTAACCCCGCCACCTGCGACAGCAAAGGCACTGACGCCATGTTTAAGTCCACGCCCACACCGTTTACGCAGTCTTCGACCACGGCTTCGAGCGAGCTAGACAGCTGACTTTGACTCACATCGTGCTGGTATTGACCCACACCGATAGATTTAGGCTCAATCTTCACCAGTTCCGCTAAGGGATCCTGTAGACGGCGTGCAATCGAAACGGCGCCACGAATAGACACGTCCAGCTCAGGGAACTCCAGCGCGGCGAGTTCTGAGGCGGAATACACGGAAGCACCAGCTTCACTCACCATCACCTTGGTCAGTTGCGGTTGGCTATCCTTAAGGCTGGCAATCAACTCACCCGCTAACTTGTCAGTTTCGCGTGATGCAGTGCCGTTACCAATCGCGATTAATTCCACCTTATGCATTTGCGCTAAGTTGGCTAAGGTACGAATCGACTTGTCCCACAAATTCTGCGGCGCATGGGGGAAGATAGTCGTATGTGCGACCAGCTTACCCGTGTTATCTACCACGGCCACTTTAACGCCCGTGCGTAGCCCCGGGTCTAGACCCATAGTCGCCTTAGCGCCCGCTGGTGCGGCCATAAGTAAGTCGCCTAAGTTGCGGGCAAACACTTTAATGGCTTCTGCTTCGGCGCGCTCACGCATTTGCGAGATAAACTCGGTTTCCATCTGCAGTGCAATTTTAATCCGCCATGTGGCGGTCACAACGGTCTTAAGCCATTGGTCAACACTGCTATCGCCGAGTTTTAGGCCTAAGTGCTCGCTAATGATCACTTCACAGTAACTGCCCTGACCCGCTTCGGCAGCAGGATCGGCATTCATGGATAGGGAGAGGAAACCCTCATTGCGGCCACGCAACATCGCCAAGGCGCGGTGTGACGGCACTTTCGCCAGAGGTTCGCTGTGCTCGAAATAGTCGCGAAACTTAGCGCCCTCCTTCTCTTTACCGGCGATAACACGGCTCTCTAACACACTGTTTTGGCTCAGGTGTTCACGAACTTTACGCAGTAATTCCGCATCTTCGGCGTAACGTTCCATCAGAATATAACGAGCGCCTTCCAGTACGGCTTTGGTATCGGCAAAGCCCGCTTCGAGATTCAGATAACCCGCAGCTAATGCCTCGATATCGGCATTACGATCCGCCAGTAAGGCTTCAACAAGCGGCTCTAATCCCGCTTCAATCGCAATTTGGCCCTTAGTACGGCGTTTAGGCTTGAAGGGAAGGTAGAGATCTTCGAGACGGGTCTTACTGTCCGCGCCTTCAATTTCCCGTTGCAATTCAGGCGTTAACTTACCCTGGGTTTGAATGCTGGATAAAATGACCTGACGTCTGTCATTCAGCTCGCGCAAATAACCTAAACGAGTGTGCAGCGTACGTAACTGGGTGTCATCTAAGCCCCCAGTCGCTTCTTTACGGTAACGGGCAACGAAGGGAACGGTAGCACCATTGTCGAGCAAATCTATGGTGGCAGTGACTTGATGCTCCTGAACATTCAGTTCCTGAGCAATAATTTGGGCAATAGTCTGCATAAATAAAGTATCGTGCCTAACGGTTTGATTGATCCTAATTGCGCCCAAGATACCACAGGCGCAGTCGTTATTTCATATGATGCTCTCGATTTCAGCATGAAAATCGACGAGAGTTTGATCTACTAAAGGTTATTCTGGCTCGCCCTCGAGCGGCGTCTCGAATGGGGTATAGCGGATGTCGTTGATATACCATTCCTTTGGACCCGAGGGGGTTTGCACGACCACTTCATCATCGACCTGTTTGCCGATCAGTGCCCGCGCCATGGGAGAGTCTATGGTGATATAGCCCAGTTTAGTGTCGAGCTCATCCTTGCCGACAATACGATAACGCACGCGCTCGCCCGCTTCATTTTCAAGCTCGAACCAAGCGCCAAAGTAAATTTTGCCTTCTTGCTGGGGAGAATAATCGACGATTTTAAGTTCTTCGAGGCGTTTGACTAAGTATCTGACACGGCTATCGATTTGGCGTAAAAGCCTTTTATTGTAAGTGTAATCCGCGTTTTCACTTCGGTCGCCCTGGGCGGCGGCCTCTTGCACTTTAAGCGTGATCTGCGGACGATATTCCTTCCACAGGTATTTTAATTCTTTATCTAAGGTCATCCAGCCTTGGCGGGTGATCAAATGCGCTTTCATAACTCACTATCCACGGGTTTAACCATGCCGAGTAGCCTTACTCGACACACAAACTAGACTATTGCGCCGGTTCGATATCGACACCAACCACTTGATTACGGCCATGATGCTTCGCCAGATAGAGTTGTTGATCCGCCACTTCGACGAGCGACTCCCAACTTAAATCGGCTAAGGGTTGAATCGTCGCAATACCAGCACTCACAGTGACTTCGCCAAAATCTGACCCCAAGTTCTCTATGTGTAAGGCTTGCACCGCATCCACCATCGCCTGCGCGAGGCGCATGGCGCCAGATAACTTAGCCTCTGGCAGGATACAGATAAACTCCTCGCCACCATAGCGCGCAATAAGATCGTTGGGGCGTTTTAACATGCCCTTAGCGGCATCGGCAACCAGTCGTAAACATTGGTCACCTTCTTGATGCCCATAGCGGTCGTTATAACGCTTAAAAAAGTCCACATCCAGCATGATAACGGATAAGTAGGCTTGATTCCGACAGCAAAAACGCCAGATTTCGGGCAAGCGCTGCTCAAACTGACGGCGGTTAGCGACCCCAGTCAAACTGTCGAGTAAGGCGATGGAGTGCAATACATCGGATTGGCGCTTCAGCTGATATTGGTTCTTGACCCGCGCGCTGGTGATGATGGGGTTAATCGGTTTGTGAATAAAATCCACTGCGCCGAGTTGGAAACCCTTCACCTCTTCAACCTCATCAAAATGGGCGGTAATAAAGATCACCCCGATATTAGCGGTGGCGGGATCGGCCTTCAGTTGTTGGCAGACCTCGTAACCCGACATTCCCGGCATTTCGATGTCTAACAACACCAGATCGGGCTGCATCTTTTGGCATACCTGCAAAGCCTGCTCACCGCTCGTCGCCATGAACATTTCATATTCTTCATGGAAGAGTTGGTGCAAGATTTTGATATTCAAAGGCTGATCATCCACGATCAAAATCTTGCCCTTTGCGGCCTGCTGGGTCGCCATGAGTTCACTTATATACTGCACTAGGCATCCTCCAACATCATCGCTCGCAAAGTCTCCAAAGCCTGTGTAAATGCGAGTGATTGAACCAGTCCATTGAGTTCAGCCCATTGCGGATGCAGTGATAGCGGTTTTGCGAGTTTGTCGACTAAATTCACGGCTTCTAAATTATTTTCCTGTAAGAGAGCAGCTAAGGTATCCAGCTCGGGGCGCATACTCTGTATATCCACGGCGGTACCATTTACAGGCTCAATCGATTGAGGCTGTTTGAGCAGCCCCTTAGGTAAAAAGCCTGCAAGCTGTTCAATACTTTGGTGTATTAAGGACTCCAGTGTATCCGTCCAGCGTTTTATTTCCAGCAGCTCGAGGCCTTCTTGTTTAAATTGTTTTTCTAAAAATGCCGCATGAACGGCTAAACGCCGCGCGCCAAAGTTGCTGGCAATGCCTTTAATCGCATGACTGATCGCAGCTGTGGTGGCGTAATCAAAGGTTTTGGTCGATTGCTTGAACAAGCTTAGCTGCTTGGTCATTTCGGGGGCAAAACTACTCGCCATTTTTTCGAAGAACACTTGGTTGCCGCCAAAACGACGCAAAATCAAACGAATATCGTCGAGCAGGGTTTCGCCCTCGAGATTGTGTTGTGAGTCGAGATGCGCAGACTCATGCTGCTCGAGGGATGTCACATCACGCCCCACTAGACGCAGAATATTCGGCAACAGCAGCTGCATATCGATAGGCTTACCGACGTGGGCATTCATCCCCGCCTCGAGGCATTCTTGTTTATCGGTTTGCGAGGCATTGGCCGTCATCGCGAGGATAGGCAACTGGGCGAATCGACCATCGGCACGGATCCGCCGCGTCGCCTCTAACCCGTCAATGTCGGGCATTTGCACATCCATAATCACGGCATCGTATAAATCACCGCTTTCGAGTACCTGTGCCACCCCTTCCACACCGCCACCTGCGAGCACAACGGTGGCGCCTTCATAACTCAACAGCTCTTCAATCACCTCACGGTTTAATTGATTGTCTTCAACCACTAACAGAGTCAGCCCCGCTAACAGACGCTGTGAGCGCGGCTTAGGATTCGAGTCCATGGTCTTGCCTTCGATGGCATTGAGCACGGCTTCAACCAACACTTGCGAGGTGACAGGTTTAGTTAAGAAGTTGACGAAGGGAACGTTGTTAATGTGCTGACTCTCGGCAATCACTTCATGGCCGTAGGCCGTCAACATCACCACCAGCGGGGTATAACTGCCGGTTCCGGCATTTTTCAACATTTCCGCGGTTTGTAGACCGTCGATATCCGGCATACGCCAATCCATTAGCACTACATCAAACTGCTGTCCGGCAGCATTGGCCTGTTTTACCTTTTCAATGGCCTGATAACCACCAGAAGCGGTTTCAACCAGACAGCCATAGTCGCTGAGGATTTTCGATAAGATCTCGGTCGTGATTTGGTTATCGTCGACCACCAGAATGCGATATTGGCTCAAATCGGCGCGGGCGCGGGCTTCAACCTCCATCACTTGGAAGGTCAAATCGAACCAGAAGCGACTACCAACCCCGACTTTACTGGTGACTTGCAGTTGTCCGCCCATTAGCTCAACGAGACGTTTACTGATAGCCAGCCCAAGTCCCGTGCCACCAAAACGGCGGGAGGTTGAGGATTCAGCCTGCTCAAACCCAGTGAAAATCCGCTCAATTTGCTCTTCGCTGATGCCAATACCACTATCGACAATCGAAAACTGCACAGTGACGGTATCGGCCTCATGGCGAATACATTCTAGGCCGACAATCACTTGCCCGTGAGGGGTAAACTTGAGTGCGTTGCCCGCGAGGTTGATCAGAATTTGCTGCAGCCTTAATTGATCGGCCAGCAGCCAAGGAGGCAACGCCGCGTCGAGATCGAACATCACTTCCACATCGGTATTGTTGTGGCTCGCCGATAACACCACAGCCAGATCCCGCATCAATAACTCAATCGAGCAAGGGTGTGGATCGAGTTTTAATTTGCCCGCATCGATTTTTGAGAAGTCTAAAATATCGTTAAGCAGCCCTAACAATGACTTAGCCGCCGTTTGCGCCTTGTTCACATAGCCCTGCTGCTGCACCGAGAGCGAGGTATATTGCATCAACTGCAACATCCCCAACACCGCATTCATGGGGGTACGAATTTCGTGGCTCATATTTGCAAGGAACGCCGACTTAGCGGCATTGGCGTTATCCGCCTCCAGCTTGGCACTCCTTAAAGTCGCCTCAATCTGCCGCTGGGCGGTGATATCGATGTTGATCCCAATCACTCGGATCACATTCCCTTGCCTGTCGCGCTCTATTTGGGCACCCGCCTGCACATAGCGCACCGCACCATCCGTGGTTAACACACGGAAAATTGGATGATAGGGTTCATCATACTCAACCGCGCGGTTAAGCTTTTCTTCAGCCTCTTCAACGTCATCGGGATGGACTCGCATCCGCCAATGCTCATAGCTAAGACCTTGCTGTTTAAGGCTTTCAGGCTGGTCATACATGGCAAACATGCGGTCGTTCCACTGCAACGAGTTATCGAGCAGGTTCCAGGTCCAAATCCCCAGTTTAGCCACTTCCGCCGCCTTACTGAGGTGATTACTCGCCGTGAGTAAGGCCTCTTGCTGGGCGACAATTTGCGAAATATCCACACCAATCCCAAGGTAACCTAGGATTTCGCCGTCATTACCACGCATCGCGGTTACTGACAGTGAGATTGGTAACTGGCTACCATCCTTACGCACATAGGTCCAAGTACGAGTCTCGGAGCCCTCTTCCCGCGCCTTGTGGACAAACGTGTCAAAACCTTGAATTTTTTGGCCGTATTCAACAGAAAGCTCGGCGGCGCGGGCGGCAATTTCATCGGCAATATGGAAAGGTGCAGGGGTGGTTTTACCTATGACCTCTTCGGCGGAATACCCCAACATGCGCTCGGCACCGCGGTTGAAGATAGTGATAATGCCCTGTGGATCGGCGGCAATTATGGTCATTTCGGAGGCTGCATCCAACACATTGGTCAGCAGAGTCGCAATCCGATTTTTGTCGAGCTGGGCTAATTTACGCTCGGTAATATCGGTTTGCAGCGCGACAAAACGTTCTACTTTGCCACGTTCATCGAAGACTGGGCCAATCACAGTATCGAACCATTTCAGCTGCTGATCTTTCCCTTGGTTACAGATTTCCCCATGCCAAGATTTACCGGCCTTAATCTGTTGCCACATCCGCTGCCAAAACGCGGCATCGTGCTCCCCAGACTTCAGCACTGAATGGGTTTGACCTATTAACTCCTCCCGCGCATAACCACTGATCAAACAGAAGTGTTCATTCACATCTAAAATCACCCCGTCTAAGTCGGTGACCGAGTAATGTAGCTGCTGGTTGATGGTATCGAGCAGTGCCTGATTCTCGAGTAAAGCCTGCTGCAGAGCATGGGTACGCTTGGTTACCTGTCGCTCAAGGCTAGCGTTGAGGTTGAGAATATGTCGCTCGGCATCCTGCTGGGCCGTGATATCCCGAATGGTTTGACTCAAACCCACTATGTCGCCATGTTCGTCATAAATCGGTAAGGCAGTGGTCGAGGTCGACAGGTTGCTGCCATCAGCACGTTGATGGCGCGATACTCGATTGAGTACCGTCTTGCCGGTCAACACATCGGCCATGAGAGCCTGTTCCTCCAGCACTATGCTGGGCGGAATAATCAATTCGCTACTGGGTAAGCCCAGCGCCTGCTGCTCAGTGTAACCAAAGAGTCGCTCGGCACCTTGGTTCCAACTGGTTATATTGCCAGCGAGGTCATAACTGATAATGCCGTCGAGGGAATGCTCCAACATGCTGGCGCGGCGGGCTTGCTCGGCTAACACTTGCTGTTTACGTTGCAAGGTTAAGGACCACATAGCAATCAACGCCGCCAGCAACACACTGAACAAGCTGCCACTGAGCAACACTAAGCTGGGCTTATTGAGATGTAATGACTTGATAAAACCTGGATAGGCCATTACCTCAAACTGCCAATGCCGCCCAAAAATCGTCTTATTTAACTTGTAGCTGTAATCCGATAGCGGGCTTAAATCATTGGCGTGGGTTTCGAAAAAGTTTATCGGCTGCTTATCGTCCGTCACGTCGCTTAACATCAGCTTGGTCATTTTCTGATTCAGCGATAATCCCGTTAAAATTTCGGTCGTCACCAGCGGCGCATAACTCCAACCAAACCCTTGGGCCAATCGCTCTTCCGGAGTAGGAGGGACAATACCCGTTCGATAAACAGGTAATAAAATTAGGAAGGATTGCAGCGGCTTACCCGTGGCCTGTACTAAGGTAATCGGCGCGGAAATTTGCACTTCTCCCGACAGCATGGCGCGATCGGCGGCCTCTTTTCTGTGGGTCTCGGAGGCGATATCTAAACCAACCGCCGCCTTATTGCGCTCGAGCGGTTCAATATATTCAATCAGATACTTTTCCCCCTCGTTGGGGTTGAGCTGACGAACATGGTAGTCAGGCCAATCGACCGCCTTTACCCGCGCTAAAAACTGCGCTTCGTTTTCTTTGGAGACCCGCCGAATAAAGCCAAATCCGCGTGCGCCGGGAAACTCCTCATCCACATCCCGCGTCAGACTATAGTTTTGAAACATGGGGCGGCTGATATGGTCTTCACCCGCCGTGAGGATCATGCCTCGGGCGCCCCTCAAGCCATATTGGTAGAGGGCAATCCTATTGGTGACATTCTCACTAATCTGCTGCGCGCTCGCTTCGAGCGCCAAAGAAATGGTTTGCGAATTGATACGACTCACCTGCCAAGCGAGCACGGCACTAAAAAAAAGTCCCACGAGCAAGACGAAAAATCCCCACTTGGAGGCTTGCTTGTAACTCATCGACAGGGTCATATACACCTAATAATTGATAATCATAGCGTTATGATTCTGGACTAATCAAAATACTTTTGCCATAAAGCTGATAAGTTAACTCAACAAATGCATCAAAAGTAGCTAATGCCAATTTAGTTACAATTTCAGTTACATACTAGATAAATGTGATGATTCCCATGCAATTTCATTTGCTTAGTATTAACATGAGTTGGCAATTAGCCGTATTCGGTCGACATTGACTCACATCATGAGCTAGTCGCTCAGATTGAATCCAGCTATATTAAGCACATTCTTGGCAGATTCGTTTTCAATTTCAGCCAGTTAATCTTTGTTGTATGACGGCATAAAGAATAAAAGCAATAATCCGAGCAATTTAAGGACATCCCATGGGACAAGAAACCTCGAAAATCCTCGTCGTCGATGATGATATGCGCCTACGAGCACTACTCGAGCGTTACCTGATGGAGCAAGGCTATCAGGTGCGCAGTGCGGCCAATGCTGAGCAGATGGACCGTTTATTGGAGCGTGAAAACTTCCACCTCATTGTGCTCGATCTGATGTTGCCCGGTGAAGATGGGCTATCCATCTGCCGTCGTCTGCGCCAACAGGGCAGTACCATTCCGATTGTGATGCTCACCGCCAAGGGCGATGAGGTCGACCGGATTATCGGTTTAGAACTCGGTGCCGATGACTATTTGCCAAAACCCTTTAATCCGAGGGAATTATTGGCGCGGATCAAAGCGGTAATGCGCCGCCAAATTCAGGATGTCCCCGGTGCGCCCGCGCAGCAAGAGGCCGAAATCAGCTTTGGCGAGTTCTCCCTCGACTTAGCCACCCGCGAGATGTACCACGGTAATGAGGCCATCGCACTCACCAGTGGCGAGTTCGCCGTATTAAAAGTGTTAGTCACCCATCCACGCGAACCCTTGTCGCGGGATAAACTGATGAACCTCGCCCGTGGCCGTGATTATTCGGCGCTGGAGCGCTCGATTGACGTACAGGTTTCGCGCCTGCGCCGTTTAATTGAAAAGGATCCCGCCAACCCAAGGTATATCCAAACCGTGTGGGGCCTAGGTTATGTGTTTGTGCCCGATGGCGCCGCCCGTCGATGAGCCACTCTTGCCTGAAGTCGTCAGTGCGTTGGCATCAAGATGAAATCTAAGTTTTGGTGGCGCTTTCTTCCCCGCAGCGCCTTTAGCCAAACCGTTATGCTGATTGGTTGTCTACTGTTGATCAATCAGCTGGTTTCCTATGTCACTGTGGCTGTGTATGTATTAAAGCCCAGTTACCAGCAAATCAACCAGTTAATTGCTCGTCAAATCAATCTGTTATTTGTCGATGGTATCGATATCGGCCGCGAACACTTAACCATAGTCGATGCGCTCAATGCCAAAGTCCGTGACGATGGCATGAAGGTCTACAACCAACAACAGGCCCGCGAAGCGGGAATCGAACAGGCCACCTACTACGGTTTTTGGTCATCGCAGATGTCGGAATACCTAGGTGGCGATGCTGAAGTTCGCGTCACCCACGGCACAGTGCTACAAATTTGGATCCGCCCCCCGCAGGCGCCGTCGGTGTGGATTAAAGTGCCACTCATCGGGCAAAACGTTTCCGACCTGTCACCACTCACCTTGTACTTAATGGTGATCGGTGCACTCAGTGTCGCCGGTGGATGGTGGTTTGCTCGCCAGCAAAACAGACCATTAAGACGCTTACAAAAAGCCGCAATCTCGGTTTCCCGCGGTGAGTTTCCCGAGCCTTTGCCGCTAAAAGGCTCGAGCGAACTGGTGGAAGTGACCAATGCCTTCAACCAAATGTCCCACAGCATGAAGCAGCTCGAACAGGACAGAGCCCTGTTGATGGCGGGTATTTCCCACGATTTACGCACGCCACTGACGAGGATTCGCCTCGCCTCCGAGATGATGGTCGAGGAAGATCAATATCTTAAAGATGGTATCGTCAACGATATCGAAGATATGGACGCCATTATCAGCCAGTTTATTGCCTACATTCGCCAAGATCAGGAGGCGAGCCGCGAGCTAGGGCAAATTAATAAACTCATTCAAGATATTGCGCAGGCCGAAGCCAACCGCGACGGTGAAATTGAAGTCGTACTGAGCGACTGCCCTGAGGCGCTGTTCCAAGGGCTGGCGATTAAGCGAGTGCTCAGTAATCTGGTCGAAAATGCCTTCCGTTATGGTTCGGGCTGGGTGCGGATAAGCTCGCAATTTGATGGTAAGCGTATCGGCTTTAGCGTTGAGGATAATGGCCCGGGGATTGATGAGTCGCAAATTCCCAAACTGTTTCAGCCTTTTACCCAAGGTGATATTGCGCGCGGCAGTGTCGGTTCGGGCCTTGGGCTCGCCATCATCAAACGGATTATCGACCGTCACCAAGGCCAAGTGACCTTATCTAACCGCACTGAGGGCGGCTTAAAAGCCCAAGTCTGGCTCCCCTTGGAGTAAATCCAAGATTCCGGCATGACAACGCTGACATTCAACTTGTATTGTCATATTTATGTCACGCGAAATTCATAAACTCTAGGCAGTTAACTTCCTAAAGTTTCCAATGAAGATTGCATCATGAAGATTTCAACGCTGTCACTCTCAGCTTCGGCGCTGTTGTTATTGCTTGCTGGACTATTAGCAGCCGTGGTGCTGTGGAGCAGCGATCAAAGACAACAGATTGAGCAACAAACCCAAGTACTTCAAGGCCTACAACAGGATTTTCTCGTGGGGGTACGCCGCGATCTCGATGGCTATTTAGCCAGTGGCAACGCGACCCAACTCGAAGAAGCCAAAGCCAAGCTGAGCAAGATTAAAACTGAGCTAAGCGAGCTCAACCTCGCCGCAGCGGGCAGTGCCGATGAGGAATTGCAAACTGGCCTTAGCCAATTCATTCAAGACTTAGACACTAAATACCGCGCCGCAGGCAAACTCGCGGGCAATCCAAGACAACTGCTGGCCCACGCCGAATCTGAAATGCTCGACTATAACCGCAGGCTCGGCAGTTACGCTGACAAAGGTTTAGCGATTAATGCCACTGTGGCCGAACAATATCTGCAATTGAGCCGCGACTTACCGAGCATTGTTTATCAATTGTCGCAGCTTACCGATGGCTATCTCATCGATAAAAATCAGCAACTTAAAAATATTCTCGACAGCACCAGCAAGGAGCTAAACCAGTGGCGTGACCGACTGAACGCCCTGCCGTTAATCGGTGTGTACGAGCAGCAGGAAGCCGATGAATTTGCCCTCGGCGCGAGTGAACCAGAACAGATTGAAGTGGGCGAAAATGATCGCAGCGAGCTGTTAAGCCTTGCCAATCGATACAATAAAGAAGTCGCCAACACCCACCAACTGCTGCAAGCCAATCAGGAGATGCAAGAGCAGTTAATTCAAGCCATTAGCAGAGTTGAACAGCAGCTCATCGCCCTCGGTGAGGCGCAGGCCGCCAAAAACCAACAACTCAAATATGAGTTACAAGTCATTCTTTATGCGATGGTTTCGATTATGGCGCTGTTTGCTATCGGCTATTTAATCCTGCAACAGAACCGTGTGGTTAAGCCCCTTAAACGCCTCAATCAAGCCTTTATGCAATTAAGCGAGTCCAACAGTCGCGAACGCTTGGACATCAATCGCCGCTGCGAAACCGGCCAAATTGCAGGCCATTTCAATCAATTACTGCACAGATTCGAGCAAGAAGACGAACTCCAGCGCCAACAAATGACTAAAGTATCCCAATCCTTAAGCCAGTTGGTTGCGCGCATTACTCAACTGTCGCAGCACACCGAACACACTCAGACCATAGTCGCCGACACTCAGTCGCAAACCGAGCATATCCGCAGCCTCGCCAATGAGGTCAGCCACACCTCGGCCCTTGTTGAACAAAGCGCGGCCGAAACCATGCGTCAAATGCAGTCGAGCCAAACCGAGGCCGAAGCCGTGCTGAGTGCCACAGAACAAACCCAGACGGCGGTTGGCCTTTGCCATGCCTCGCTCGAAAGCCTGAATAACTCAGTGGCAGATGTTGCTAAAATCATTGATGTGATTGGCAACATTGCCGAGCAAACCAATCTGTTGGCACTTAATGCCGCCATCGAAGCCGCCCGTGCGGGCGAGCAAGGTCGCGGTTTTGCCGTGGTCGCCGATGAAGTGCGAAGCCTAAGTCAACGCACTCAGGTGTCGTTAAATGAAATCGTGAAAATCCTGCATCAGCTCACCCAATCTAACCTTGCTCTCGGCGAGAGTGTCGATGGCATTGCCCAAGCGACCAATAGCCAAAAACAGCGGGCACAGAGCCTATGGCATGTGGCACAAACCGTACAAAATCAAGCGAGTGAAATGGCCAATACCGCCAAGCAGGGTTCGCTCAACGCCAAGGAACAGGTCGATTACCTCGATGAATTTGTTCGCAGCATGGATAACCTAAAAGACCAAGCGCAAACCAGTTCGCAGCAGAGCGAAGTGATTGCCCAAGAAGTACAGCAAAGCGTGGAAGATATTGAGACCAGCCTAGGCATAGCCGACACCAACACAGTACCTGCCCGAGCTGCTTAAGCTTGATGCCAATAAAAATGGGAGCCTAGGCTCCCATTTTGTTTTTTAATCAAGCATTAAAGTGCCGCTAATACCACTTCGGCTTTGCTCACTTCAAATGACTTAGGTGCTTCTACATTCAGTAAAGTCACCACGCCGTTATCGATGATCATCGCATAACGTTGTGAACGTACACCACCAAAGCCAGCGGTATCCATTTCGAGTCCAAGCGCCTTAGTAAAGCTGGCATCACCATCGGCAAGCATCAGTAGCTCAGACGCATTTTGCGCTTCGCCCCAGGCTTTCATCACAAAGGCATCGTTTACCGATACACAGGCAATTAAATCAACGCCTTTAGCTTTAAATTGATCGGCCAGCACCACATAACCTGGCAAATGCGCTTCAGAACAAGTTGGTGTGAAAGCACCAGGCACTGCAAATAACACCACTTTTTTACTCGCGAACAGCTCGGTAACTTGATGATTTACCATGCCATCTTTAGTCAGTTGGCTTAGCGTCGCCGCTGGTAATGTTTGACCTTGAGCAATCATGTCTCTCTTCCTTTAGTTAACGTAACTTGCCCATACTAGCCCGAATCGGAAATGATAAACACAGAGAGAAAAAGGGGATTTGTAGCAGAGGAGGGCAAATTGCCGATAAATCGCAAGGTTGCTTTTGTTACCCGCATTGCGAAATAAAAAAGCAGCGTATCGATGGATACGCTGCCTTTAGTATTAGCCACGTTGTTTACTCTAAATAGGCGCTGACTTAGTAAAACCCTGATGGCTTACAAAAGAGTTTATTTCAGGGTATTAAACCCATTTTTCACGCTTGCGTAGTGCAGCGAACAACCCAAGGCCAAGCAAGGCAAAGATAGACAATGCACCACCACTTTCTTCCACCACAATCACTTCGTCAACACGGTCACGGTCGCTACTTTCCAGCGGCAAGGCATATAAGCCATCGGTGTCATCGGCGCTAATGGTGGCGACAATATCGCTATAACCTACTTCATAAACATCGATTAATACATCGTAGTGATCCGTTGGATAACCAGTGTAGAGGGTAGTCAGTACTTCGTAATCGTCCTGCGTCGAGTCACCGTAAATGGTAAACACGTCCGTGGTGTAGTAATGCACCCAAGGGCCGCCGTTACGGCTGAGGTACAACTCGGCAAACAGGTCGGCGCGCTCATTAAGATATGAGCCAAAGACATCCACATCGAAGGTCACGCTGAAGGTTTGATAAAACCCATCATAATCAAAGTCTTCAAATAAACGGCTGCTGGCATCAAAAATCGCAAAGCTGTGATACACAGGGGCGCGATAGGGATCTTCACTGGTCGCACTCGAGCTTGGGATAGGCTGACTCGTGTGCTTAGCAATCACTTGTTCGCGGGTCATGGGGGTTGCGCCCATCAATTGCACGCGATGAGCACTCGGACTCTTTGGCGACAACGATGGCGCTAAAGATTTAACTGCGGCCGCAGCGGCTTCACCCACACTTTGAGCGGGCGCCGACTGCTGCAATAGTCTTAGAGCCTGTTGCTCTTGCTCTGCGGCCTGTTCGGCATCGGTTTTTTTCGCCATCCCAATACTGGCCGCGCTAAAGGGGGCCAAGTTTGACTCGTCCAAGGACTCAGCGCTCACCATGGTCGGCGCCAGTAATGCGCCTGCCAATGCCATTGCCTTGATAAAGGTAGAGTGAGTTGTGCCTACGATACCTGATTGATTGAGTGTGCTCATCTTGAATACCCCATTGGATAATCCGTTCAAATTGGTGACATTAGAGGGCACTCAAGGTGAACATAAGCTGAACATTAAAAACCGTGATTTTTTGGGGTAAAAAGCCGTTCAGCCTCAATTCATCTGTTTTGGTTAACACTGCTAATATGTCACAGGATATGACTCCTGTTCTGTAAAGAGGTTCGATGGGGATTAACTCGATAAAATCCCACGAATCGCAGTGAATTTTAAAGGAATTGTGTTTACCAATTGGCTGATCTCTATGTGTTTGTTATGGTGATAAGGTATTCTTAGTCGACTCGATAAGCTATCCACCTAGCTACTCACTTAAGATCGCCGAACATGCGCGGGTAACAGATATGAAACTTGGTTTGACACTGACCCTAGTCGCTTGCTTATGCACCTCCTTTGGCAGCATGGCGGGCAATGATAAACACGATGATCGTAATCAATCGCGCGGCCAAGGTGTGAAGAATGAACAGCGCCGCCTTGTGGTCAACAGTCCAGATCAGGCCGTGGCGATGGCGCAACGTCAATATCGAGGAAAAGTGCTCAGCGTGCAGTCGAGTGGCTCAGGCTATAGAGTCAAAATCCTCAATAACGATGGCCAAGTTTTTTCTGTTTCGGTGGATGCCGCCACTGGGCGTGTTTCGAGGAATTAATATGCGACTCTTACTCGTTGAAGACGATTTAGCGCTTCAAGCCAACTTAAAACAGCACTTGCTCGATGCTCACTACAGCATAGATGTCGCCAGCGACGGTGAAGAAGGCCTGTATCAAGCCATTGAATATAATTATGATGCCGCGATTATCGATGTCGGTTTACCTAAACTCGACGGCATAAGCCTTATTCGCCGCGTGCGCCAAAAAGAGCGCGCGTTCCCTATCCTGATTTTAACCGCGCGCGATAGCTGGCAGGATAAAGTCGAGGGTCTCGATGCGGGTGCCGACGACTATCTCACTAAGCCCTTTCATCCCGAGGAATTAGTGGCTCGGCTCAAAGCCTTGATCCGTCGCTCGGCCGGTAAAGCCAGCCCAGTGATTACTAACGGTCCCTTTAGCTTAAATACCAGTAGCTTAGAAGTGCGCAAAGGGGATGAACTCGTCCCCCTAAGCGGCTCTGAATACAAGCTATTTGAGATTTTTATGCTGCATCAGGGCGAAGTGAAATCGAAAACTGCGCTCACCGAACATATCTACGATCAGGATTTTGACCTCGACTCCAACGTTATCGAAGTCTTTATCCGCCGTTTACGCAAAAAACTCGACCCAGATAACCAATACAATCTGATCGAAACCCTGCGCGGCCAAGGCTATCGTTTAAGAGTCATCTCCCCAGATGAGTAAGCGTGCGCTTGCCTGGCAGTTATTAAACTCCCTCAAAACTCGGCTCGTCCTCAGTGCGCTGCTGTTTATTTTGGTGCTGCTGCCGCTGATTGGGGTCGCCCTCAATGACGCCTTTGCCGAGCAAGTAAAAAGCGCCGCTAAAAACGAGCTAAGTGCCTATGTGTATTCGGTGTTAGCGGTGACTGAGGTTGAAAACAAACGGATTTTTATCCCCGAATTAGTGCTCGAAAACCGCTTTAACCTCATTCAATCAGGCCTCTATGCCATTGCCACCACAGAGAATGCCGAGCATCAGCAGAGCATAGTCTGGCATTCTCAATCCTTTATGGGCATCACGCCGCCCGAGCATTTTACGATTCCTCCCACGGGCAAGAGCGCGTTTGAGCAAATCGACCTCGATGGTGCGCCGCATCTTATCTACAGCTTTAGCGTCAGCTTTGCCAGCCTGAACGAAAACGTACCAGTGACTATCCATATCATTAAGGATGAATTGGAGTTTCAACAGCAAATCTCCCAATTTAATCAACAACTTTGGACTTGGTTGCTTATCTTGATCTTAGTGATGCTGGTGTTTCAGTTAAGTTGGTTGATTTGGACCATTAGGCCGCTGGCGCGCTTTACCCAAGAACTCCACGATGTCGAACAGGGTAAATCGACCCAGCTCAGTAGCCAGTATCCAAGTGAGCTACAGGAAGTCGCGCGGCAATTGAATATCCTGCTCAATACCGAGCAGACCCAGCGTAAACGCTATCGCAATGCCCTTGCGGATTTGGCCCACAGCCTAAAAACCCCGCTGGCGGTGATTAAGAGTCAGGCGGACTTAAGCGAAGCCTCGAGAGAGCAAGTGTCGAATATCAGTCGTATCATCAGCCACCAGCTTAAACGCGCCCAAACGGCGGCGGCCGCTTCTTGGCATTTAGGCATTAAGGTGGAGGATGTCGCCGCCAAACTGCTGCGAACCTTGGCCAAGATTTATCGAGAGCCGCAGATAGATCTCAGCGGCGACCTAGCACCACATGCCGTATTTAAGGGTGATGAAGCCGATCTCACCGAAATTTTAGGCAACTTGCTCGATAATGCCTGTAAGGCTGCCAAGTCACAGGTCAAATTAACCGTCACAGGCAATGCCTATCAGTTACAGCTCTGTATTGAGGACGATGGTCCTGGGATCAGCGAAGCCCTGCAAACTCAAATATTTGAGCGTGGGATCCGCGCCGACTCTTACCGCCAAGGCAACGGCATTGGCCTAGCGATTGTCCGCGATTTAGTGGATAGCTATAACGGCCGAATTTCCGTATCCCGTTCAGAAAACTTAGGCGGCGCCAAGTTTACGGTTAATTTCACCCACTCGGCTTAATCTTTAATTTTTCATAAAGATAGTTAATTTTTAAGCTGAGAATGGCTCGGCAATACTCTTTTTGCCCTACAAAATACTTTCAGCTTATGTTCATATTCACGCGCCTATGATGCCAATAACATCCTCAAATAGGATTATTGGAGCGAACCATGAACAGATTACATCGATGGAAATGGCTGGTGTTATCGGCGGCGTTAGTTGCCCTGCCGTTCACTGCGCCAACTCAAGCCGCAGGCGTATCAGTCAGCCAAGGTTCAAGTGCTTCACTGAGCCAAGCCGAACTCGAACAGATGCTTGCGCCCATTGCACTCTACCCCGATAGTTTATTGAGCCATATTTTGATCGCCTCCACCTATCCACTCGAAGTGGTACAGGCGCAGCGTTGGTTAGAGGATAACCCTAAGTTATCGACCGACGAGGTGATGTCTCGCACCGAAGACAAGGACTGGGATCCGAGTGTTAAAGCCCTTATGGCTTTCCCTAACGTCTTAGAGAAAATGAGCGAAGACTTAGATTGGACCCAGAAACTCGGCGAAGCCTTTTTAGCCGACGAAGGCCAAGTGATGGATGGCATTCAATCGCTTAGACAACAAGCGGATAAAGCCAACAGTTTGGCCAATATGGACAACATGGCGGTGACCCGTGCGAACAACCAAATCATCATCGAACCCGCAAGGCGCGAAGTAGTGTATGTGCCCTACTATGATCCCCGCGTGGTTTATGGCACTTGGCGCTGGGGTGTGGCCTATCCCCCTGTTTATTGGGAGTTTGGTGGCTATGTGGGCTACCCTTACCGCCCAAGTCATAGTTACTTTTACTGGTCTCCCGGGATCCATATTTCCTTTAACTACTTCTTTAGCTCGTTCCATTGGCACAGCCACAGAGTCGTCGTTGTCGATCACCGTCACTCCCACCATTATCGCCCAAGGGAGCGATACTCAGTCAGTTATGGTGCTCAACCTTGGAAGCATAAACCCGAGCACAGACGCGGCGTGGTTTACCACAATCCCGTGGTGAAAGAGCGCTACTACGGCGATAGTAAATTCCGTGGCCGTGACTCCCACTCCACTGGCAGTGGTCAGCACTTTACCAGCCAATATGCCAAATCGAGGGAACACCAAGACGCACGTTATAACCGCGACAACAAGGGCTATGACAAGCGCCAAGATAAGGACAGAAGTAACAACCTAAGCCGCGACAATCACTACAGCCGCGAGCGTACGCCTAGCTTCCAAAATACTCAGGCCGAGTTAAAAGAGCGCCGCGTGGCACCGACAAACTCGGCGCAAACCAAAAGAGAAGGTTACCAGAAAGAGCGTAACGACAATTTTCGTCAGGATAATCAGGTAAGACAAGCGCAGGCAAAAGCGACGAGGGAACAAACCAAGGACAGTCCACAGCGCCAGTATCAGACTCGAGAGCAGCAACCACGTAGCTTTGAGCCACGTACTCAGCCACAAAGACCGGAAGCTCGCCCCGAGGTAAGACGCGCCGAACCGCAACGTATGGAGCAGCCCCGCCAAGCGCCGCCAAGACAGCGGGAAGAGAATCGAGCCAGACAGAATGATTCACGCCAAAATATGCAGATGGCCCGCAGCCCTGAGCATAGCCAAGGCAGATCGGCACAGAGCCAAGAGCGCCGCCACCGGGAATAATCTCAACCAATAAAAAGAGCGCGAATATTCGCGCTCTTTCTTTATGTTCAAATAGCTAAAACTTGAGGGTCAAGGACTGGCCTTCACCCATGCCCTGCCATTCGATGGTCAGCTCCATTATCTCATTGATAATATGTTCAAAGTCCGCTTGAGACACCTCTGGCAGCGCCAGTTTACGGTTGCTACAGCTTTGCTCTAACAGGTATAAAAACCCGGCATAGGTCGGCGTATCGGCTGACCACAGCAAAGATTGCAGGGATTCGACAATCGACTCGGTTTGCCAAATTAAGGTTTTATCCGCGACGGCTAAGGAGGCTTCGTTGTGCTCGAGGGAAAAACTGATATCGGCGCCTGCGCGCACTTGGGCGAAAAATGCGCCCTGAATATGCAGTCGTTTTTCAACGACATAATGGATCATGTCATGGGGAGCTATGCCCTGCTCGGGCATTTGTGTTTGGGTTGCGCTGCCATCCATGCGCACGCAACGTAATTGTCCATAACGCTTCGAACCTTTGGTGAAGATAACTTGCATAAAGCCGTCCTTAGTTTATCCATCTTTCCATCGCCGGATTTAGCCAAGTATAGTTCTAAATGGATAAAAAACGGCTTAAAAATTGCGCTCGATAAAACGGAAACACTCTTCGGCCGCCAAGGGTTTACTAAAGTAATAACCCTGCACTAAATCGCAGCCCATGCCCGATAACAGCACCAGTTGCGCCTCATTCTCGACCCCTTCGGCCACGACGGTCAGCCCCAACTCATGTGCCATTGAAATCGTTGCCGCACTGATGGCGGCATCGTTCGGATCGCTCTCGATATCCTTCACAAAAGAGCGGTCTAACTTGAGTCTGTCTAAGGGCAATAACTTCAAGTAAGAGAGTGACGAGTAACCCGTGCCAAAGTCATCAATCGCCAATTCGATACCATGCTGACGCAACTCGGCCAGTAACTTGGCATTTTGCTCGGGATACTGCATGGCCACACTCTCGGTGATTTCAAGCTCGAGCGCCCCTTTGGGCAACTTATGCTTGGCAAGCACGTTGATGATATCGACAACGATAGTGTCCTTACGCAATTGATGGGCCGAGAGATTGACCGCCATCCGCAGCCCTTTGGCGCCCTTCTCTCGCCACTCGGCTAGCTGCGCCAACGCCTGCTCTAACACCCATTGGCCGATGGGGATGATCATATCGATCTCTTCGGCGATAGGGATAAAGCGATCGGGAGCCACCAGGCCCAATTCGGGGTGTTGCCAACGGATCAGCGCCTCGACGCCAACCATTTGCCCAGTGTTGATATCGATTTGCGGCTGATAGTGCAGCCGCAGCTCATCACGGGCAATCGCCTGCCTGAGTCCGGTTTCGATTTGTTGACGCTCGGTCACTAAGGTGTTCATGGCGACGGTGAAAAACTGATAGTTGTTGCGCCCCGCCGCTTTGGCGCGGTACATGGCCATATCGGCATTTTTCATGAGCGCCTCAACACTGTCACCATCGGTTGGGAACAGGCTAATGCCTATGCTGGGTGATGAATGCAGCGGCTTGTTATCTATGGTGTAGGTTTGATTCAAGCCACTGCGCAGGGCTTCTGCCACCTTAGCCACCTCGTCATGGTCCGTATCGGACAACACCACCACGAACTCATCGCCGCCCAAGCGCGCGACAATATCATCGCTGCTCACAATACTCTTCAGCCGCCGCGCTACTTCGAGCAACAGCATATCGCCGACATGGTGCCCCAAGGTGTCGTTGATATTTTTGAAGTGATCCATATCGATAAACATCACGGCAATCTGGGTCTGACTGACAAAGGCTTCTTTGAAAACCGTCTCTAACCGCGATTGCAGACTCAAGCGGTTCGGCAGCAGAGTCAAAGAATCGTGGTGCGCGAGGAAGTGAATGCGCTCCTCATTAACTTTGCGTTCGCTGATATCGGTAAAACTACCGATGTAATGGCTGACAGACCCCGTCTCATCCCGCACGACAGACATCATCAACCATTTAGGGAAATCAAATCCCTCCTTGTGTCTGTCCCACACTTCACCCTGCCAGAATCCGGTCTGCTCGAGGGCGGCGCGCACTCTAGCATCATTGCTACGGTCGGTCCGCTCGGCTTCGAGGAAGCGACAGTTTTTGCCGATGATCTCATCTCGGGTGTAACCGGTAATTTGGGTAAAAGCACTATTCACATCCACGATAATGTCATTCGCGTCCATGATGGTGATGCCTTCACCGCTTTGCTGGAATACCTGGGCCAGCAGGTTAACCCTAGCCACGGTGCGCTCCTGCTCGGTAATGTCCTCCACAATAAACAGGATCAGCTGCTCACCGTTAGCTGCGGTAACCAAGGAGCCATTTAACCTCACGGCCACCATTTGCCCGCCCTTATGGCGATAATGCTTCTGGTAGGGGCCGTAACGGCGAGTCTGCTTAAGGCGTTCGAGCTGCTCGGTTTCACTCACCCGATAACGAATGGGCGTAAGCTCCCAAGGATCGAGTATCTGCAACTCTTCGAGGGTATAACCGGTAATATCCATAAAGGCTTGGTTGATGGCGACAAACTGCCCGTCCTCTAGCCGTTTTAAGGCGTGGCCCACGGGCGCCTTATCGAACAGGGTGCGATACCTTTGCTCACTCTCGATCAAGGTCGCTTGGAAGGTTTGGCTACGGGCGATCTCCTTAGAGAGTGCCATGGTTTTTTCCGCCACCTTTTCGGCGATGCGGTGGCGCTCTCCCGATGAAACTAAGGTCATACCGCCAACTACGGCGCAGGTAATAAAGGCGAGCAGTAACATCAGCAGCGACAGGCTAAAAGTATCCCCCATCAAGGAGGAATAGGATTCATAGATCACTATATGCCAATGCCTATCGGCCAGCATTAAGTTGGCCTGATAATACTGGCCCATCTTATCGCTTTGTATGTTCCCCTGAAACTGAGGGAAAATCTTCTGGCTATTGGCGTAGAGTAAGGCTCCGCCAGCACTCATGTCTGTGAGTCGCCAGTGCAAGCCTTTGACCTGCTCCACCGCATTGATAATCGATTGCAGGTCGATAACCGCCGAGCAAAAACCCTCGATATTCCCTAAGCGGTCGAAGACGGGGGCAATAAACAGCGTCCCGCCAGGCCCATTGGGATCCTCCGCCAATTGAATTTTTCCGGTCATCACAGGCGACAGTGTGGCGCGGACTTTAGCAATCGCCGCCGCCCGTGTCGGTTCACCATTGAGATCAATACCCAAGGCGGCACGGCTAGTGTTTATCGGTTGCACAAACTTAATCGGCACTAACCAACCGTCGGGATTGGGTCGCCCATTGGCTAAGTATCGAATCTGGTATGGTTCACCAATCTCGGCACGAGTAGCGGCCTCAAAACTGTCTTTATCGGTTGCGGCAACCAGTGGCGACCAAGCCCAAGCCCGAAACCCATCTAATTGCAGTTGGTTGCGCTTACCAAACTGGATAAATTCATCCTGAGACACCTGCTCGCTATTATCGAATAAACTCGCAAGCGCAATCACTTGCTGTAGATTCGACACCTGAAAACTTTCAACATTGCTAATAATGGCATTGGACTGAATTTGAAATTTATCCTGCAGCTGCTGCCGCTGGTTCATATCCGAGTAGTAATAAATGCCGACACAGAATAAAAAGCCGACCAACAGTGGCAGCCCAGTCTGAATCCGCCTTGAGCGCCAAATGGAGCGCTGATCGAAGATCAACATCGTCAGCGGAATAAAGATTACCGCTCCGAGTAAATCCCCAAGCCACCAATTAATCGTGCTGCCAAAGACATCCTTGATGGGAATGGTGCCATGGGCGGCCAGGGCGGCATTACCAAAGAGGGTGGCAATCATGCAGGTTAACGAGAGGCTGAGGCAGGACTTAATAACAGTGTTGGGTCTATCTAAGGTCACTAAGGGGTCGATACGGCGGATCACATTGGCAGAAACATAGGCCTGTAAACTCGATGCCGCAGCAATCACTAAGGGCAGCCAACCGAGATGGATCTCACCACCGATATTGATGTTAATCAGCCAAGAGCCGACCAAGATACCAAACCAGGGCGAATACTTGCTCCATATCAGGCAGGAGGCAATGGCAATACCCGCCGCAGGCCAAATGGCAGCCGAATAACCGGGAGGCAAGGCAATCAACAAACCGATTTTGCCAACGACAAAGTAAGCCAAGGCAACGAGTAGATTGACCTTAAGGTAGTGAGCAAATGCTTTGATATCCAATCCCTTTTTATTACTAAGCCGCAACTCAGATAGGCCACATAATGCCTTAATCTACAAATCAATCTCAAGCTTAGTAAAAGCTAATCATCAATTCTGTTGTCGCTCACCAGCGTAAACGCCTCATTAGCGGTCGGTTTGCTATGGCGAAATCTGCTAGACTCACGCCAACTCTTAAGCGCAGCCAAAGGATGGGCATTAACGAGTGAGGAGGTTAACCCGCATCAATGCGGTAAAGATAATTCCGTGAAAAGGGGCGAAAGCGCAGCGAGTTTAGGTGATTTTTCCAGCTCAAATTGTTTACATTTAACCCAAGGCGTTTTCTGACGCAGCTCACATTAACCCTATTTTTTGCGAGTGTAATGAGTATAAATTCAGTTAATTTTGTTAATTGTTTGTTTTATTTTGGTTTTAATTAAGGTTTTTTTAATGCAAAAGCCGTTTTGAGCCCGGGATCCACTTTCAATCAATCCCCGCTTCTTGTTATCCTCCCGCCCGCACAAAAAAGTTGCAGCTTGAATTTTTATTCAGCCAACAATTTCCTCTCGTTCAGCCGGACCTGTTAATTGAAATTCGCACTCAGCCAATTTATCGCTGAAGGATTGAATCTCGTAGCGAGGTTCTCCCACTTCAGTATGACAAACTTAGCCCTGATCTTCGGGTTACTGTTTGTGCTGCCCGCTGCTGACCTAGTGTCGGTGATGGTCGGTGGCTGTATCGACATAGGTGAGTTAATCACCCTGAGCGATGGATTTTTAATCGAGTTTTTCGGCGCCACGCTGCTGAGCATATTACTGCTCAACCCCCAGATTATTAAGCAATTGTGGAATCTGTTCGACAATGGCTTCAAGTTTTTCAACAGCTTAGATTTAACTAATGCTGCCCTGTTTTTAGCACCCCCAAGGCTAAAATCCCTCGAGCACCTTGCGCACGGTTGTCGCGCCCCACCATTGTAACTCTCTGTTTTAAAATTCAAATTTAGCATTAAGCGCTGAAAGTCGATCCTCAATCTTGCATTGGGGTGGCAGGCATTTTTTGTGCCGCGCTCGAGCCACTTTCGGATTTGCCTTCGGATAACGCCGCTCAATGCTACTGCCAATCTCTCTGGGCAGAGTTGTAAACCTTAGGGTTAGAGGAATCTTCCTTTGTTAATTCGAAATTTAAGTAAAGTAGCATTCGCGGCGATAGCCCTGATGCTCGCAGGCTGTGATGGCGGCGTATTGGATCCCAAGGGCCAGATCGGTGTCGATGAAAAGCACCTGATCATCATCGCTACCCTACTCATGCTGATTGTGGTTATCCCCGTGATCTTCATGACCTTGTTCTTCGCATGGAAATACCGCGATGGCCGAGATCATGAGGTTTACGCCCCTAAATGGTCCCATTCAAGCGCGATTGAAACCGTGGTTTGGATTGTGCCTATTGTGATCGTATTGATTTTGGGCGTGATCACTTGGGGTTCAACCCATGATCTCGACCCTTACAAACCACTCGAACACGAGGCAAAGCCAATTACGGTTGAAGTGGTTTCTATGGACTGGAAATGGTTGTTTATCTATCCAGAACAAGGTGTTGCATCGGTAAACGAACTGGCTTTCCCAGCGAATGTACCAGTGAACTTTAAGATCACCTCTGATACCGCAATGAACTCTTTCTTTATCCCGCAGTTAGGTAGCCAAATCTACTCAATGGCTGGGATGACGACTAAGTTGCACCTAATTGCCAACGAACCCGGTACCTATGACGGTATTTCCGCTAACTATAGCGGCGCAGGTTTTGCGGGCATGAAGTTTAAAGCCATTGCCACGCCAACGGCGGCCGACTTCGATGCTTGGGTAGCCAAGGCAAAACAACAGGCGACTAAGACCTTAGACTCTGCGACTTACCAAGCCTTAGCACAGAAGAGTGAAAACAATCCTGTTGAATACTTTGGCTCAGTTAGTCACGGCATGTTCGATCAAATCGTTATGCAATACATGCACATGGACTCAAACGAGCACATGGCAGGCCATGAAGGTATGGAACACATGAGTGCCGACCACAATATGGCTGGCATGCACCACGATATGGCGCATATGGCGAGCGAACAGAAGATGGCCGACATGGAAAGCTCAACCCATTCTGACACTTCATCAACAGAACACTCATCCACTCACCAAGTGGAGGCGGAGTAATCATGTCTTTTCTCGGTAAATTAAGCTTAGATGCGATCCCGTATCATGAGCCTATCATCATGGTGACCCTTGCGGTTGTTGCCGTGATAGGCCTGTACGTCGCAGCCTTGATCACTAAACACAAAAAATGGGGTGTGCTTTGGCACGACTGGTTAACCTCGGTTGACCATAAACGCCTCGGTATCATGTACATAGTGCTTGCCTTCATCATGCTGATCCGCGGTTTTTCCGACGCCATCATGATGCGTACCCAACAGGCACTGGCCACCAATGGCGCCGCGGGTTATCTGCCGCCAGAACATTACGACCAAATCTTTACCGCCCACGGCGTGATCATGATTATCTTTATGGCGATGCCATTTATGATCGGTCTAATGAACTTAGTGCTGCCACTGCAAATCGGTGCCCGCGACGTTGCCTTCCCCTTCTTGAACAACCTCAGCTTCTGGTTAACCGCATCTGGTGCCGTGCTGATCAATATTTCATTAGGTTTAGGTGAGTTCGCCCGTACCGGTTGGGTGGCTTACCCACCGTTGTCTGAGCTGGCTTACAGTCCGGGCGTCGGGGTCGATTACTATATCTGGGCGCTGCAGATTTCGGGGATAGGGACAACCTTAACCGGGGTCAACTTTATCGCGACTGTGCTTAAGATGCGCGCTCCAGGCATGAAGCTGATGCAAATGCCCATCTTCACTTGGACTTGTACTTGGGCCAACATCCTGATCGTGGCATCGTTCCCGATCCTGACCGCGGTTTTAGCACTGTTAACACTCGATCGCTACATGGGTTTCCACTTCTTCACCAATGATGGTGGTGGTAACGCCATGATGTATATCAACCTGTTCTGGGCTTGGGGTCACCCTGAAGTGTACATCCTGATTTTACCTGCGTTCGGTATCTTCTCAGATGTAATTTCAACCTTTACCTCTAAGCGTCTGTTCGGCTATTCCTCAATGGTATGGGCCAGCGGCGCGATTTCGATCCTCGGCTTCATCGTGTGGTTACACCACTTCTTTACCATGGGCTCCAGCGCCAACGTCAACGCCTTCTTCGGTGTGATGACCATGGTGATTGCGGTCCCGACTGGGGTAAAACTGTTTAACTGGTTGTTCACTATTTACCGCGGCCGCCTGCGCTTAACTGTGCCAGTGCTGTGGACCTTAGGCTTTATGGTGACTTTCACCATTGGTGGTATGACGGGCGTGTTATTGGCCGTACCTGGCGCCGACTACGTGCTACACAACAGCTTGTTCCTGATCGCTCACTTCCATAACACCATTATCGGTGGTGCCGTGTTCGGTTACTTAGCCGGTTTTGCTTACTGGTTCCCGAAAGCGACAGGTTTCCACTTAAATGAGCGTTTAGGTAAAGCGTCATTCTGGTGCTGGCAAATTGGTTTCTATGTGGCCTTTATGCCGCTGTATGTACTCGGTTTTATGGGTATGACTCGCCGTATCAACCACATTGATAACCCAGCATGGAACCTGTGGATCTATATCGCTGCCGTGGGTGCTTGCATCATCATGGTCGGTATCATTCTGCAATTCGTGCAACTGTACGTGAGTATCCGTGACCGCGACCAAAACCGTGACACCACGGGCGACCCATGGAATGGCCACACGCTGGAATGGTCAACCGCCTCACCACCACAGTTCTACAACTTTGCTAAGTTGCCACAAGTGTCTGATATCGATGCCTTTACCGATGCCAAAGAAAAAGGCACCGCGTATCAACGCCTCAAACACTATCAGCCAATCCATATGCCGAAAAATACTCCGAGCGGTATCTTAATGGCGCTGGGCATTACTGCCGCTGGTTTTGCTGCGATTTGGCACATTCTGTGGCTCGCGATTGTGGGCATGGTGGGCGCGTTTATCGTGTTCTTATTCCGTGCTTATAACAACGATGTCGACTATTACGTTCAACCCGATGAAGTGGCACGCATTGAAAATGCTCACTTAAACAATGTAGTAAGGGGCTGATATGAGTGTTGCAATCCCAGCTGATTTAGAAGTTGCTCACGCCGAGGAGCACCACGAGCAGCATGACACGGGTGGCAACACCCTATTTGGTTTTTGGCTCTACCTGATGACCGACTGCATCCTGTTTGCATCGGTATTTGCCACCTACGCCGTGCTCTATATGAACACCGACGGCGGTGTATCGGGTAAAGACATTTTCGAACTGGACTTTGTGCTGATCGAAACCGCAGCCCTGCTGCTCAGTAGTATTACCTATGGCTTTGCGTTGATTTTCGCTAAGCGCCACAACAGGTTGGCGACCCTCACTTGGTTAGCCATTACCTTTGCACTGGGCTGTGTGTTTATCGGCATGGAAGTCTATGAGTTCCATCACCTGATCGAACATGGCAACGGCCCACAACGCAGCGCCTTCCTGTCATCTTTCTTCACCTTAGTGGGCATGCACGGCTTGCACGTGACCGCTGGGTTAATTTGGATGGCAATCATGATGATTGAAGTCGCTAAAACGGGCTTAGGTAACCGCAGCATCACTCGCCTGAGCTGCTTAAGCTTGTTCTGGCATTTCCTCGACATCGTGTGGATTTGTGTATTCACCGTTGTGTACTTATTGGGAGCATTGTAATGAGCACACATACTCATTCGCATGATCATAGCCATGGCGCAGACGATCTGGCCGCCAGCATCAAGTCCTACTTAGTCGGTTTTGTGCTGTCAGTGGTGTTAACTGCCATCCCATTCTGGGCGGTAATGACCCATCACTTCGAGCAATCGACGACGCTTGCCATTGTCGTTGTCACGGCACTGGTGCAGATTTTGGTACACCTTAAGTACTTCCTGCACTTGGACTTCTCTAAGGAAGGCAAGATCAACACCTTCTCCTTCCTATTTACCGCGCTGATCATCGTGATGGTGGTTGGCTTGTCGGTATGGATCATTCTCGAAGCTAACGCTTTGATGATGTAACGAGACACAGCAAATGAACACACAAGCTAGATTGACATCGACGCAATGGAAAGCACGCTTCAAAGGGTATGTACAGGTAACTAAGCCTGGCATCATTTTCGGGAATCTGATTTCCGTTGCTGGCGGTTTCCTATTGGCCGCTAAGGGCGATGTGGATCTGGTCTTGATGCTGGCAAGCTTAGTGGGATTATCCTTAGTCGTCGCCTCAGGCTGTGCGATTAATAACTGTATTGACCGTGACATTGACGCCAAAATGCAGCGCACCTGCAAACGCGTCACCGTCACGGGCGAAATTCCCCTAAGCCATGTCTTGCTGTTTGGCATCGCCTTAGGCGTGCTTGGATTTGGTATCTTAGCCTTGTTCACCAATGCCTTAGCCCTGCTGTTTGCCGCTATTGGTTATGTCGTTTATGTCGGGATTTATAGCCTCTATATGAAGCGAAACTCGGTTTACGGCACCTTAGTCGGCAGCTTTTCGGGCGCGGTACCGCCCGTGGTGGGCTATTGCAGCGTAACGGGGCAAATGGATATGGGCGCAGTGATTTTATTGCTGATGTTCAGCCTCTGGCAGATGCCACACTCCTACGCCATCGCGATTTTCCGCTTTAATGACTATGCAGCCGCGAAGATCCCCGTGCTGCCAGTCGCCGAAGGGATGGCCAAGGCGAAGCACCATATAGTGCTCTATATCGCAGTGTTCGCCTTGGTCAGCACCATGCTGCCACTCGCAGGTTACACAGGCACCGCCTTTATGGCCGTGACCTGTGCCACCAGCCTCTGGTGGCTAACTATGGCCCTCAAAGGTTATCGTCAAGATGTGGATATGCCACGTTGGGCCAGACAAGTGTTTGGTTTTTCAATTATTACCATCACAGCACTCAGTGTAACCATGGCGCTGGATTTTCAAGCGGTCAGTCAAACCCCACTGTTTACCTTAGTGCGATAAATATAACCTTTATTCAAAAACAAAAGCGCTAACCTAGGTTAGCGCTTTTTTATTGTCTCAAGTCTCAATAACTAAGGGACAAAAGGGCGTTAAAAATGAAAGAGGAAAAACAACTGAGTGACCAGTTACTAAAGAGCTTAAATGTAATCAACAATTTATAGGTGACCCATGGTATTTGCTCACCGACACGCAGCTAGTCCATCCGTGGATGCTCGACCGCCCCGTCCATGGGGCGGACGGTCGGCTCGCTAATCACCATGGCTCACCTGTTTAGCATCAGCGTAGCCTGTCTGTAGATTTAATAACCTTACTCAACACGCTTCGGGACAAAAACGTGTTATGTTTTGCGCGAAGTTATCTTCATTTCGGATAAACAAAAATAATCCTAAACGCTGAGTCGTGAGCAACTTAAGGATGTAACGCTTGGCTTGAGGCTTTACCTTTACACCATTTGCCGCTGTTATGCTGCTTTTTAAATTCACACATGCTATCCCATCGACCACTTATGCCACTGTATTGACGACGAAACTCTTTGGCTGATGTGAGCCACGCATCGGGCGCAATACCTAATTCATTGAGTAGTTTCGGCCGTTGATTATCGATATAGCCTTTCTTATCAAGGCGGATGGCGCGGCCTGTCCAATCAATCAGTTCGAGATAATCGGCAAAATGAAATGGAATGCCCGTTTACTCATTCAGGTGAGCTGCGCCATCGAATTGGACGAGAGACTTGTGGGGAATATGAGTTTCGTTAGTTGCGGAGTCAGTTTGTTGCACAGGGAGGGGTAATGGATTATTTGGGGTGTTTAGCGAGTTAATTCGCTCCTGAATCGATGTAAAATCAGAGGATTGCAAAGAATCGGCAGTTAACACTTGCACCTTGAAGCCCTGTGATTGATGTTTGTTCGCACTTCCATCAGATCACAATTCAAGGTGCAAGTTCACTCTAATTTAATTATTTATCTGAAAATCATCAGGGGATTCTTCAGCCCCAGCCATTGAATCGCGTGTAACTTAATTTTGTGGATAATAAAATATAATCAGTTGACAACTAATAAAAATACTGAACACCGCTATAATAAACATTAAAAAGTTAACCATTCCTGCTTTGGATGTATTGATTTTTTCTAAATCATCATATATTGAAAATTTCAACGCTAAGAATGAAGCTATACACCATCCAAAAAATGGAATCAATATGGCTGCATAAGTGGGATCATCTAAGGTTAGAATAGAAAATAATATTGCGATTGGAGAAAAAATTGCAGATAAAGATAAAATTAAATCCATCCGCACAAATAACATAGCCTTACGACCCCAAGAACTCATTTTTTTTCTATAGCTATTAGCTAAGTATAATTTCAATAAACCAATAATTTTCATCTTCATCCCTTAATGATTCGGAAGCAACTGCCACGGGTTGACATTATACGGCAGGGTTAACTTCTGATTTTCGTAAAAATTATTATACCTTCCATTGAAGCCATCTATAACATCACGCTTCATCTGAATTATTCCTGAAGCTTTTTGATAGTTTAAGTTATTTGACTTATACATCATATCTGTTGCTCCATATAATGAAGCTCCTAGAAATCCTATAGGAGAAGATGAACCAATTCTTAATGCAGAAAAATCAAAAATTGTTTTACCCACAAACTCTGAACTAGAGATGTTTCTATCTTTATAGAGAAGATAGTTCTGCGCAAACGCAATACCTAATGCAGCCCCTCCAGCCATTGTAGCTAATCCTTTACCAAACATACCTATAGAATCTAAAGAGTATGAACCAGCTGTTTGAGATGCTCCTCTTATAATTGCCCACTCATTCATTGTTGTGCCTGTTGCAAATAATGCAATAGCAGCTCCTTTACTAGAAGCTAACGAAGTACCACTAAACGCTAACTCTGCAGCCCCGCCTGCTGTTGAAGCGCTAAACAACCAATGACCACCTCCAGCATTATTAAAATAATCAATTAAGCCCTGACCAAGCTCAAGTAATTGTTCAGTTGAGGTAGCATTGTCCCACTTACTTGCAATGCTTCCTTGCCCATTCCGTTCACTGGTTTGAAGGTTTGCAGGTAATTCCTCTTGCACCAGAGATGCGCCATTACTAATTTTAGTGGGTTCAGATCTGGTTTGCTTTTTCCCTGAATCGCCGGAACCATACTCGATAGCTGAGCAGAATACACCACTCTGACCTTTAAGGTGACTTCCAGTTGAGGAACACGCCGCATACCCCGTCGGATCTGTGCCTGCTAGCGGATTATTCATGATGTACGAGTAAGGATTGACGCTCTGGGTCGAGGTCGGACTCTGAATTAACGGATCCACCGACATAAACCTGCCGAGGTTATAATCGTACACCCGACCGTTCATATGAATTAACTGCTGTTCATTCAGATGCTCGTGGTCGGTAAAACCACGGCGGTTCTTATTGGTGATATCCAAATCCTGCAGCTTTGATTGCAGGGTATTTTTATTCACCATATCAGTACGATGCCCACCTCCTGTCGATGCGGTTCGTCCAAAGGGGTCAAAATAACGTTGACTAACGATATTGCCGTTTTGGTCGGCTAGGGTGGTTGCACTGCCGAGGCGGTCCTTGAGAGTAAATTGCAGCAAATGACCACGCTGTGAGGTATAACTGAGTACCGCAATGTCGTCTAAGTAAGCACGCCAGCTACCATCACTGTCGGCTTCATAGTACTTATCGACATAATAAGTGGTTGTCGTTGCACTGCCGACCGTACGGCTTTGCTTGGCGCGCATATTATCGCTGCCATAGACAAAACTGGTGGTTGTACCACGGCCTGAGACACTCAGTGGCTTATCCATGGCATTGTAGGTCATGGTGAGACCATCACCGATCCGCAGATTACCGCGATTGTCATACTGGAAGTTGACTGTGGTGCCATTGAGTTTAGTCAGCTGACATACTGCATTTGGCTTGTTCAGGCAGGCGCTGCCACCATAACGGTAGGCAGTGCTGCTATTGGCGCTGTAGTCGGTTTTCTTAAGGAAGTTCCCGACCTTATCGTAGGCATAGTTAACCGTGGCACTAAAGGTCGGATTGGTATTGCTAAACTGATACTCCGTTAGGCGATTAAGCGTGTCATAACGGTAGCTCTTAGTTAGGCCTGTCACCCCATCACGTTCACTGGTGAGATTCATAAAATCATCATAGCCATCATAGTAGTGCGCATGAATACGCCCCAGCGGGCCATCCACTTCGACACTCGCCATGGTGCCTTCGCTGTAATAGCGGCGAGATTCCGACATCACCCGGTTACCAAGTTCAGCGCCTGTGATATGGCCTGCTTCATCCATGGCTGTGACTTGACGATAGAGATAGCCAGAAGCAGCATTGCTGGTCTGCTCGAGGTAACCATAATCGTTATAGCTATATTTGAGCGTTAAGCCGTTCGGGTATTCGAGTGCCTTAGGACGACCATAGAAGCCATCGTACTGATGTTTAACTGTGCGACTCACTCCATCAACGGTCACTGTGGTTTGCGCCAATTGCAGCGCAGTTGTGTAGGCATAAGTGCGAGCGACGCCGTTTTCGGTTTCAGAGGTGAGTAAGCCTTGCTTGAGGGTGTCCCACACAAAGGTCGCCGTACCTGGTGCACTGCCGCCCGTGGTGGTTTTACTGGTGACACGGCCCAGTACATCGAGTACATAGGTTTGCACCACGCCATTGGCATCGGTTTGCTTATCCAGTTCGCCTACGCTGTTGTAACCAAAATTGGTGGTGCCTTGGTTAGGGTCGATAACTTGGGTTTTATGGCCAAAACCGTTGTAAGTTGCTTTGATATCACTATTGTTAGCATCGCGGATAACTAACGGTCTACCGGCGCTATCGTAGGCAAAGCGGTTGGTGCCATTTTGTGCATCCACGGTTTCATATAACCAGCCTTGACTGCCATAGGTGCGCGACATTAAGCGTCCTTCGACATTGATATCGGTGGTTAACCCGTTATAGGTGTATAGGGACTCTAGTCCACCGGAGCGCCCAT
>NZ_NAJR01000012.1:0-149032 GCF_002196695.1 Shewanella sp. Shew256
TGCTTGGTGACAATAGCATTGTGGTCCCACCTGATCCCATCCCGAACTCAGAAGTGAAACGCAATCGCGCCGATGGTAGTGTGGGGTCTCCCCATGTGAGAGTAGGTCATCGCCAAGCGCCTAATTTGGTCAATGACCAGACAGAGTTGGAGCGGTAGTTCAGTTGGTTAGAATACCGGCCTGTCACGCCGGGGGTCGCGGGTTCGAGTCCCGTCCGCTCCGCCAACACAAAGAGATAAGCCTCATCGAAAGATGAGGCTTTTTTCGTTTTATCTGTACCACTTTTTAGCCGCTCCAATCTTTCTTCGTCTACCAGCCCTCAGGCTAACGCAAAATAAATCTTTATTTTCTGCTGTTGAAATCATGTTATTTGCCCCAAGATAATCCGAAGTGCTGCAATCTGGTGGCGTTTATCACAGGAGTTTATGTCATGCTTTATGATTTAACGGCTGTTCAATTTAGCAAGATGCTAAAAAATTTGAGTCTTATTCTGGAAAAGGGTGAGGTTTTTGCCAACTTGAAGAAGGTGGATATGGCGGTATTATTGAATTCCCGCTTAGCACCCGATCAATTTAATCTAATCCGTCAGATCCAGATTGCCTGTGATACCGCTAAGATTGGGGTCGCACGTCTGACGGGTAATTTAGAAACTGTGCCTAAGCATGATGATACTGAAACGACGCTACCTGAGCTGCAAGCGCGTATTGCTTCTGTTATCGAGTACTTAGCTCAATTTACTGAGGCAGATTTTGCCGATGCGGCGACTATCCATGTTTCTCAACCGCGTTGGGAAGGTAAGTATTTGACGGGGTATGAGTTTGCGATTGAGCATGCCATCCCAAACTTATATTTCCATGTGACGACGGCCTATGCGATTCTGCGCCACAACGGTGTGGATGTGGGTAAGAAAGATTATCTTGGCCCTATGCCTTACAAGTCGTAATGCCCATCGCACAGCAGAGTGTTTGCTTTGCTGTGCGCTTAATGCGGCTGAGGCAATATCACGCTAACCTTTAGCCCGCCAAGTGTTGAATGCGTAAAGCTAAGTTCCCCCTGATAACTCTCGACAATATCTTTGCAAATCGACAGGCCTAAGCCATGGCCTTGAATGCTCTCATCGAGCCGAATCCCACGCTCCGTAATCACCTCTAAATCGCTATCCGATACACCTTCGCCATCGTCGCTGACCTCTATTTGATACGCTTGATTGCTGGTATTCGTCTGCTTAATACGAAGTTGTATGTGTTGATGCGCATGCTTACAGGCATTGTCGAGTAGATTTCCAAGCAGTTCCAGCAAGTCGTCCCGATCGAAGGGCATTACGAGTGTTTTATCAAACTGACAACGGATTTGACGTTCTGGATAGATGCGTTGCATCACTTGGATAAGTGGCGGTAGGTCGTCATTGAGCACGGTGAAACGCCCAGGGGTTGAAAGCCCGACGATTTTAGTGCGTTTAAGCTCTCGCTCAATGATATGGTGCAGATCTGCGAGCACCTTACTGCCTTCGCGTCTTTGATCAGGCGCAAGACTCTCGAGGTAGGATTGTAGCCCTTGCAGAGGGCGTTTCATTTCGTGGGCAAGATTACCCAAGGCATTGCGTGAACGTTGTACCCTTTGTCCTAGTTGATTTATGAGGCGTTCGATTTCCTCAATCAATGGGCTAATTTCTGTTGGCGTGTGCTGGGTATCGATTTCTTGCCCCTGGAGTCGCAGTTGCCTGATCGCATCTGGCATTTGCTCTAGCGGTTTAAAGCCCCGCTTGAGCAACAGATGCTGCGCAAATAGTAGGATCATAATGGTCAGCAGTACCACTACCGCCGCAAAGCCTAGAAAGCGTAATTGGGTTTGCTCGAGCGAGCTTATGTCTTCCGTTACCCACAGGGTAATGGTTTGCCCATTCTTGACTATGGTCTGGCTGAACATCAGCCAGTGTTCCTGTCCCACGTATTGAGTGGCTTGTTGTTGCTCGCCAATTTTAAGATTGGGGAGTGAAACTACATGATCAAAAAGAGAGCGTGAACGTAATAACTGTTCACCGATGTTAATCGCAAAGTAGTGGCCCGAATTGACCCTGTGATAGACATTGGGGAGCCTGTCTGTACTTAGCGACCAAGTGCCATCGGCTTGTGGTTCGAGGGCGGAGATCAGACTATCGGCATCGTGTTGTAGGCGCGAGGCGACAAAGTCTTGGGTTAAGATTTGAATGCCTTGAAATAGCAAATACAACAATAGCGCCATGGCGCAGGTGAGGGTGATAAGCAGATTGCGGGTGAGATAGGCTTTGAGTGAATACACGCTTAGGCATCCTTGAGTCGATAACCTTGGCCGCGTCGCGTTTCGATATAGTCTTTGCCTAGGCGTTGGCGGAGTCGGTTGACGTACACTTCAATCACATTGCTGTCTTTGATTTGTTCCTCTTCGTAGATGCGCTCGCTCAACTCGGATTTAGAAACTATCTTAGTCGGGTTGGCCATTAAATAATGCAGCAGGCGATACTCAATCTTAGTCAGCTCGATAACGTCCCCTTCGGCATTGGTCACCGCTTGTTTATCCACATCGAGAGAGACGCCCGCATGTTGCAGCAGATTATCGGCGCGGCCAAAGTGGCGGCGGATCAGCGCTTCTAATCTGGCGAGCAGCTCCTCAACATGGAAAGGTTTACCGAGATAATCATCGGCGCCAGCCTTTAGGCCATCGACGCGTTCGTGCCAAGCATCGCGAGCCGTAAGGATTAACACAGGCACCAGCAGGCCCTTTTGGCGCCATTGGCTCAGTAGGCTTAAGCCCGGCTTACCGGGCAAGCCTAAATCGAGGATCACCGCTTCGAAGGTTTCTTCCTCACCAAGAAAAGCGCCATCGATACCGTTATTGGCATGTTCAACGGTATAGCCCGCCTTGTTAAGGGCGGGGATGAGGCGAGCCACTAAGTTGGCATCATCTTCAATCAAGAGTAAGCGCATCAGTCGACCTTTTCCTTAAGCCATTCACCCGTTTTGGCATCGATCTTAATCTCATAGACCACGCCATCGTCGCGCAGGATTTCGAGTTCATAGATGATGCGCCCGTGTTTTTGCTCGACCTCGAGGTCGAGCAAGCGCCCCTTAAGGCGCGACTCATAGCGTTGCATTATGGTGTCGAAGGGTAATACTTTACCCTCCTTCACCCATTCGACCACTTTGTTGGAGAGGTCTTCATCATGGGCTAGACAGCTTGGGCTGTTAATCATCCCAGCGACCAAAGCCAGGAATATTAACGGTATCTTCATCGAATATGCCCTTCTCTGCGAGGTTATGGCAATTGCTGCATTGACTGAATGAGCCGACTTTGGGGTTATCTTGCACCATGCGTCTTGGGATCTCATCGTGCTTACGGATAAAAAATGCCTGCTCGGTAATTTTTTGCGGCCCCATTCCGGCAATCAAAGGTTTGCTATTTTTCATCACCTTACCATTTTGCGCAGCATGTTGAACGAGATATTGCTCAATTCTAGCCGCTGCTTCAGGCGCCATGCTGGCATCATCACCAAAGTGGTTGCTTAGGTTGCTGGTGATTGCCTGCCATTTTTCGGCGGGCAGTAAATTTGCGGGATACGCCATATGGCAGCTACCGCATTCTGCCGAGTATTCTGCATTTTGTGGGATAGCTTGATTCAGCTCTCGACCATCGTCGGCATAACCTGTACCGGTAAAGGTCAAGCTGAGCCCTACGACGCCTATCGCAAGGGCGAGGACGGTGAGTGTTGAACCTACAATCCAGCTTAGGGGATGGGCTTGTTTAGTCATGATATTTCCTTAGGTTTTACTGATTAAAATGGATGTGAATAACGCCGTTATTGCAAACTCAGCCACAGCAGTACGTCGCCTTTTTCTTGAGGCGTGCACTCGCGTTTAAAGGTCCAGTTACAGTTACGGGTAAACCATTTCTCAATCTTGGCCGCATCGGTTAAACGGTTACTGGTAAGCGACGGCGCCATGGCCTCGATGGGCTTTCGGGTGTTTTGATGCATGCCTGAGTCTGTCACTTTGGCGGTGTGGCAGCAGGCACAGCTGCGGTCTTCACTCTGCTGTAGCCACAGTGCTTGTCCTGCTGCGGCGCTAAAGGGGCCTGCACCTTGTGCCTGATATTGTTGCAGTTGTAAGCCGATTCGCTCGGCGCTGAGTGGCAAGCTGGCGACCTTAGTATTGGCGGCGCTAGCATTAAAACTGCTGAGCAGTACCACAGTGAGTGCCAGTCCCATCAGGCTTTTATTCTGGTTGTTGTTCATCTCTGACTCCTTTGAACGGTCAATTTCGACGGTTATTGATGTTCATCTTGTTGGATCAACGGGCGCTGCTTTTTACCTGTTAGCATGGCTTTGACGAGGTTTTCCTTATGCAGCAGGCTGCTGGCGATCACGCCGCCGACATGGGTGACGATAAGAAACAGGCTTAAGTTGGCAAAAAACTCATGCACTTCCTTCAGTGCGCCCTCGGGCCAAGAGGCGAAAAAGCTTGTGGCCAGTGGACCTTGGCCATCTGTGGCATAAAGCGCCATGCCGGAGAAGCCCGTGAACCCTATGTTGAGGATCAGGGCGACTATCATCAGTGCGCCAGCGGGATTGTGGCCGATGTAATCCTTCGCCTTGCCCGTGAACAGTTCCTTCAAGTAAGCCCATGCGATGCTCGGACGGGTGACAAAGTTGATAAAACGCGCATGGTGAGTGCCAATCACACCCCATAACAGGCGAAATACCAGTAGGGTTAAGATGCTGTAGCCAGCGTAACTGTGGATGTTCATCCATTCGTCTTCACCTTCGGTGAGGTAGGCTAAGGTAAAAAAGCCCACCAATGACCAGTGAAAGATACGGATCAAGGGATCCCAGACTTTGATGTTTTGCTGCATATTTGAGGACATGATCTGTTGCTCCTAAGGTGGTGTGCTTGCAGGCTACTAAAGCCAAACTTAAACGGCGCTTAAATTTTGCGGAGTGAACTTGCCCGATGTTCTGATGAGCTAACTGGGTAAATAAGTGAAAAATCCATCGAACTAATCTTGTTAAGCTATTGGTATTCAGCTAGATTTTGCCGCTTCATCTTCGAGAGGTAAGGGATTAACCGTTTATGCCTGTCCATCTTTTTAGCCGTCGGCCCGATCGAAAATCATTTTTAATTTATGCGGTGTTGCTGTTTATCATCGAAGTGTTGATCGCGCGTTTTGCGCCTTCGGGGTTTATTCGCGGTTTTGTCGGTGACGTGTTAGTGGTGATCCTGTTGTTTTGCATGGCGCGCACACTAGTGCCCGTGGTGAATGCAAAAGGGGAGTCAATCAATCGGTTTTGGCACACGCCATGGTTGGCGCTGGCTGTGCTGCTGTTTGCCTTCGCTATCGAATTTGGCCAGTATTGGGGCTTAGTGGACAAGCTGGGGCTGGGCGGCAATCGCTTGGCGCGAATCGTGATTGGTAGCCATTTCGACCCACTCGACTTGCTGGCGTATTTTGTGGGATACCTGATATTGATGGGCTTGTATTGGAAGCGAAATTAGCGATTTCAAGGCACAGGGAGGATACAGCATGCAGCCGATAACAGCCTTTACACTGCGAGTGTCCGATACCGAGGCGCTCACTCAGCCTTTGTATTTCAATCAGCAAGCTACTGGGGCCAAGATTGCGGGAAGGCAGCTTGAGGCGCAGTACTGCTGCTCGTTGCCCAATGGCACCCAAGGCTATTTACTGCTGACCTCCTACGATTGTCCCTTTGAAGAATCGACCGAGTGCAGCCTGCTCGATGCAAATTTTAAATTAGTGGCGAGTCGCTCCCTCTCGCAGAGTTATCATTCATTTTTACTCTATGCCCATTGGCCTGTTGCGGATAATGGCCTGCGGCTGCATTACTACGATCAGTTAGTTTGGGATTTGCATATTCTGCCAAGTCGTATTGGTAGGTTTGGCGGGCTGCGCCTCGAATTTAACCCAATAGCCAACCCTGAGTGTGATCCCCGCACTGCAAGCTCGATGGCGGAACTGTCGCAGCGGTTAGCGAATATTGAGACTGGCCGTTAACGCGATACTAAAAAAGGCGTTAGCAGCTCGGTTAACCAAGCCATAAATACCTGAAGGCGTTTAGAAAGGTGGCGTCTATGGGGATAGAGCAGGCTCACCGGCATTGAGGGCGCAGGGTAATCTGGCAGGATCTCAATCAGTTCTCCAGTTTGGAGATATTTTGCCACCCCAATATTCGGCGCTTGAATAATCCCTAATCCCGCAAGACAGGCCGCGCTGTAGGCATCGGCATTATTGACTGTGATTAGCTTAGGTAAGGCGAGGGCGCATAGTTCGTGATTATCTTGGCTCAGATACTCAAATCCTGAATCACTGCCGCCTAACTGGCCAACGTAGTGGATAAGCTTATGCCCTTGGCTAAGCTCTTCTATATTCGAGGGTCTGCCATATTTTACGATGTAGCTTGGGCTAACGCAGTTAAGCATCTTAAAGTAGCCAATCTTTTTGGCGATAACGCCTTCTTGCTGCACGCTACCAACGCGGATCACGCAGTCAAAACCTTCGGCAACGATATCGACTTTACGGTCGGTGCTGCTTAGCTCCAACTCAATTTGGGGATATTGCTCAATAAACTCAGGAAGATGGGGAAGCACTAAGTTTCGCGCAATCCCTGTGGACATATCGACTCTTAAGCGCCCCGAAATTTGCGTCGCCTGTAGCTGGAAAAGGCTTTCTAACTCTTGATAGTCGGTGAGCAAGTTTTTGCAGCGCTCATAACAACTTATACCATCTTGAGTGAGGCGCACCGTGCGGGTGGTACGTTGTAGTAAGCGTGCACCTAGTGCGGTTTCGAACTGAGCTACGACATTCGATACATGGGTTTTCGACAGACCTAGGCTGATACTGGCTTGAGTAAAACTCTCTAATTCAGCCACCCGCATAAAAATTTGCATGGCTTGTAGTCTATCTTGCATCGCAATTGTTCTCTAATGGCTAACAGTCTTGCCATTTATAGTGTGTTTATCCCTCTTTGTGCAAGTAATAAGCTGTGTGCAGTGGGATCGCCATGCTGTGCGGCGGCATTAACATAGATGAATGAAGAGGATACACAATGAACACAACTCCCATCGCGCTGATCACTGGTGCAAGCCGTGGCTTAGGTAAAAATGCGGCCCTGACCTTAGCCGCACAAGGTGTTGATATTATTCTAACCTACCAAAGCAATGCTGCTGCCGCCGCCGAGGTGGTCGCGGAAATTGAATGGCACGGGCGCAAGGCTGTCGCTTTACCGTTAGATGTGGGTGATAGCCAATCCTTTAACGATTTTTCGCTACGCGTAAAAACCGCACTCGAACAGACTTGGCAGCGGGATAGTTTTAACTATCTAGTTAATAATGCTGGGATTGGTATCCATGTGCCTATGGCAGAAACCAGCGTGGAGCAGTTCGATACTCTGATGAATATCCATGTCAAAGGCCCCTTCTTTTTAACTCAGGCGTTGCTGCCTCTACTTGCCGATAACGGCAGTATTATCAATGTCTCTACGGGGTTAACGCGCTTTGCAATCCCGGGGTTTGGCGCCTACGCCACCATGAAAGGCGCGGTCGAAACCATGACCAAATACTGGGCTAAGGAGTTAGGGCCACGGGGCATTCGCGTTAATGTGCTGGCTCCCGGTGCAATTGAAACGGACTTTGGTGGTGGTGCGGTGCGGGATAACCGACAGATGAATGAGTTTTTAGCGCAGCAAACGGCTTTGGGGCGGGTGGGATTACCCGAGGATATTGGCGGCGCAATCAGTGTCTTGTTGTCACCCGCCGCGGCATGGATAAACGCCCAACGTATCGAGGCTTCTGGCGGTATGTTCTTATAGTTCAATGCGATAAAAACAAAGAAAGGGCCAATGGCCCTTTCTTGTTATCAAGGCAAAGTTTCCGTTTGGTTAGAAGAACCCGAGCGGATTGATATCGTAGCTCACCAATAGGTTTTTGGTGTTTTGATAGTGATTGAGCATCATCTTGTGGGTTTCACGGCCGATGCCCGACTTTTTATAACCGCCAAAGGCCGCATGAGCAGGATAGGCGTGGTAGCAGTTAATCCAAACGCGACCCGCTTGAATGCCTCGACCTAGACGCTGGGCACGGTTCATGTCCCGCGTCCACACACCCGCACCAAGGCCGTATTCGGTATCGTTGGCGATTGCCAAGGCTTCGGCTTCATCCTTGAAGGTGGTCACCGAAATTACCGGACCGAAGATTTCCTCTTGGAAAATCCTCATCTTATTATGGCCTTTCATGATCGTTGGGCTGATGTAATAGCCTTTGCTTTGATCGCCTTCGAGTTGGCAGAGCGAGCCTCCTAAAAGCACCTGCGCGCCTTCATCTTTACCAATCGCGAGATAGCTTAAGATCTTATCGAACTGTTCTTGGGAGGCCTGTGCGCCCACTTGGGTGGCGGTATCCAGCGGGTTGCCCTGCTTGATGGTTTGCGCACGGGCGAGCACTTTTTCGATAAAGCGATCGTAAATCGACTCTTGGATTAATACCCTTGATGGACAAGTACAGACTTCACCTTGGTTGAAGAAGGCCAGTAACATGCCTTCGACGGCCTTATCTAAATACTCGTCTTCGTGGTCCATCACATCGGCGAAATACAGGTTAGGCGATTTACCGCCGAGTTCGACTGTCGATGGGATCAGCGATTCAGCGGCACATTTTAAGATGTGGTAACCCACTTCGGTGGAACCAGTAAAGGCCAGTTTAGCGATACGTTTGCTGGTGGCGAGAGCTTGGCCCGCTTCGGCGCCAAAACCGTTGACGACGTTAAGGATGCCGGGCGGCAGCAGATCTTCGATCAGTTCGAGCAGCACAAGGATAGATACGGGCGTTTGCTCGGCGGGTTTGAGTACTACGCAGTTACCTGCAGCGAGTGCAGGGGCGATTTTCCACGCAGCCATCAACAGCGGGAAGTTCCACGGAATAATTTGCCCGACGACACCTAAAGGCTCGGGGAAGTGGTAGCTGACGGTGTTGCCATCGATATCGGCGGCGCTACCTTCCTGTGCTCGAATACAGCCGGCGAAGTAACGGAAATGGTCGACAAACAGAGGCAAGTCGGCGTTGAGGGTTTCGCGTACCGCTTTGCCGTTTTCCCAAGTTTCGGCAACGGCTAAGTATTCGAGATTTTGCTCAACGCGATCGGCGATACGCAGTAGTAAATTCGCACGCTCGGTGACCGAGGTTTTTCCCCAAGCATCCTTAGCGGCGTGGGCAGCATCGAGCGCCAGTTCAATATCGCGGTAGTCGGAGCGGGGAATTTTACAGAAGTTTTGACCATTGACGGGGGAGCGATTATCGAAGTATTCGCCGTTGACTGGGGCGACCCATTTACCACCGATAAAGTTGGCGTATTTTTCCTTAAAGTTAACGATGGCACCAGCGGTTCCGGGTTGAGCATAAATCATAGTGTTTTCCTTCTGTGGCTGCCGAATACGCTAAATGTGCAGCGTCTCAGCAAAGGGTCTTGTTGAAATAGGTTTTAGCACTGTTGTTATTTTTATCCTTTGCCAATCGAGTTGACTGACAAAGCTATTGATTAAGTTGATGTTCTCTTACGCAACACTTGAGTGCTGCGTATAAACAGACATCGCAAGGACAGTGCCAAACTGGCAGGAGTTGTACACTTGTTGAGCTAACAGTATGATGAAAAGCTAATTTTGCAGATCCAAAATAATAGGGCTCTCACGGAAGGAAAGGTGCCCTGTGGTCATTTTGTCATCCAACGACACACCGTGAGTGTGCCGAAATGGAACAGCGCTCGGGGAGCTTGGCTATGACAGTAAAACCGCATTTTCCAACCACGCAGGCATGGTTAACCGATTCATGGCAGCGCAGCTTAGGTGCTGGCTTATCAGAGTTTCATGCTGGTGAGGATCTCAGGCTCACGCGCGCGGAGCTCAAACATAAACATGAACAATATCAGCAGCTCATCGAATTAGTACAATCCCATGCCTTGCCGCTGTTTAATCAACTGATGGCGCACTCTAATAGTCGATTATTGCTCTCCGATGCCGATGGTTATGTGCTGAAACATTGGGGCGTGAGCCGCTATTCCAGCAAGCTGGCGGATGTGGCGCTCGATATTGGGGTCAACTGGCTCGAAAAGTATAAGGGCACCAATGCAATAGGCACGGCGCTCACGGCCAAGCAGGCGGTGTCAGTGGTCGGCGAGCAGCATTTTATCCGCCAAAACCGCTTTATGAGTTGCACCGCTTGCCCGATTTTTTCACCCCAAGGCGAGATGCTCGGAGTGCTCGATATTACCAGTGAGCAGCAACGGCATTCGCAGCAAACCTTGATGCTAGTGTCGAGTCTGGCGCAGCAGGTCGAAACGGCACTGCTGTGTCATCTGCCCGATAGTCATTATCGAATCGATTTCGCGGCGCAGCCGAGTCTATTAAATTCCGGTTGGCAAGGCATAGTTATCGCTAGCAGTGACGGGCGGATTGTGGGTTGTAATCCCATGGCTAAACAATTGCTGAGCCAAGCCAAGCTGGGGGACAGTTTAGATCAACACCTCGGCGACAATTGGGCGCGAGCGGGTGGCTTTCACCGCGACTCGGCGCTGCATGTGCAGACGCAAGCATTGGCACTGACGCAGACGAAAAGTACCAGAACCCTTCAAGATAAACCCTTGAACCAATTGGGTGTCAGGTTTCGTGACCCGTTACTTGAGCGTGCCTGGCAGCAGGCGAACAAGGTGATCACTAAGCAAATTCCTTTACTTGTGCTTGGCGAAACGGGTGTCGGCAAAGAGCAATTTGTGAAAAAGCTTCACGCCCAGAGTACCCGCCGCGCACAGCCTATAGTTGCAGTAAACTGCGCCGCCTTGCCCGCAGAGCTGGTTGAGTCTGAGTTATTTGGTTATCAGGCGGGGGCCTTTACTGGCGCCAATCGAACTGGTTTTATCGGTAAGATCCGTCAGGCACACGGCGGCTTTTTGTTCCTCGATGAAATTGGCGAGATGCCACTGGCGGCGCAGAGCCGTTTACTTCGGGTGTTGCAGGAGCGTGAGGTGGTCCCTGTCGGCAGTAATCAAAGTTTTAAGGTCGATATTCAGATCATCGCCGCGACCCATATGGATTTAGAGTCGCTGGTGGCGCAGGGGCTGTTCCGTCAGGATTTGTTTTATCGCCTGAATGGATTGCAGGTGCGGCTGCCTGCGCTGCGTGAGCGGCAGGATATTGAGCGCATCATCCATAAGTTGCACCGCCGTCACCGCAGTAGCGCGCAAACCTTGTGTACTGAGCTGTTGGCGCAACTGATGCGCTACGATTGGCCCGGCAACCTAAGGGAGCTGGATAACCTAATGCAGGTGGCCTGTTTGATGGCCGAAGGTGAGGCTGTACTCGAGATAAATCATCTCCCCGATTACCTTGCTCAAAAGTTAATGAACCTGGCGTGTGAGCCGTACACCTTAACTGAGGTTGTCGAAGCAGAAACAACGGCGCATTCGCTCGAACTGTCCGAGTCTAGCTCCGCCACCATAGACTCGCTCCACGGAACCATAAATCTGAACGTGTTGCAGGCTTATCGTGCCTGTGAGGGCAATGTGAGCCAATGTGCTAAGCGTTTGGGTATTAGTCGTAATGCCTTGTATCGCAAGTTAAAACAGCTAGGGATTAAGGATTAACGGCAGTTGACTGTTGATGCTATAAGCCCCGCAAACTGAGTTCGCGGGCCTTACGTTTTTAGGTTGGCAAACTGATATTGACTTCGAGGCCATGGGGCTGGCGATTCTCGGCTCTGATTTTACCTTTATGGGCGCTAATAGCGGCTTCGGTAATGGCGAGTCCTAAGCCCCAGCCACCGCTTTCCCGCTGCCTTGCCGAATCGGGGCGATAGAAGGGTTTGAAAATCGCCTCAAGCTCCGCAGGATCAATCCCCGGACCATCGTCTTTAATGGTGATCTGTACTTGGCCGTTGGCTTGGCTCGCGCGCAGATGAATATCGCTCTGGGCATAACGAATCGCGTTGCGAAGCAGGTTTTCTATCGCCCGGGACAGGGATTTCGGATAATGGCTAAGCTCGATAGCTTCATCGATATCGATAGTGATTTTTTTGCCCTGTTGATCGGCCTCAAATTCGGCGTCATCTAGCACTTGGCTGAGGGATTCGGCCAATCCGAGGCGCACCTTAGTCTCATTGGTGCTGAGTTTGACCCGCGACAACTCCAAGAGCTCTGCGATCAATTTCTCTAGTTGCTCTGCCTCGTAGGCGATACGGTCGGTTTCCGTAGTCTGTTGGCCTTTTTTGCGGGCCAGTGCCAGTGACAATTGTAGGCGAGTTAGTGGGGTGCGCAGTTCGTGGGAAATATCCCCCATCAAACGTTGCTGATTCTTCACCATGGCTTCAATCGAGTCCGCCATGCTATTAAAGGCGGTGGCGAGCTGACCGATTTCATCGTTACGTTGAGTGGTCGCCTTATCGACGCGGTTACTGAGATCACCTTCGGCGAGGGCATCGGCACTTTTCTTGAGCGAGTTTAATGGTTTACCTAAATGCCACGCGAGAATGGCGCACAGTAATCCCGAGAGCACTATGGCTAGGCTTAGGGTGAGTAGCTTATTTTCGATAAAGAAGAAGAACCAGGGACGAGGGTGAATATCCGGCAAGCGACCGTAGAGATAGTAGGTTTCACCCTGAAGGGTAAATTGGTGTGGGCCGAAGACCAATTCATCTTTAAATTGATGACTAATCGGTTGTTTTTCCTCGTCGGTCATTAGCATAAAGCTGCGTACGCCGCGGCTTACTCGACTGGTATTAATCACTTGGCCTTGGCTGTTGGCCAGATAAAGCCTAAGGGGTTTGCCTTCCATATCGCCACGTCTTTCCCAGCGGCGCAGAAAATCGGACGTGACTAGCTCGGGATTGTCTTGAATACGCTGCGCTATGCTTGCCAGCACTTTTTGCAGATGCGGCGGAATTGGGGCGCGGTCATGATTTTGCTGTAGTAAGGGTAGCAGGCCGACTAAGGCGATAATCAGCGAGCTACAGATCCAAAATCCTAGGAGTAATTTGATAAATAAGCGATTAGGCACAGTTGTTCCCGCCGTTATGGTAGCCAGATATAGCCTTTGCCACGGATAGTTTTCACCCTAGGTCTGCCATCGCTACGCTCGGGGAGTTTTTTGCGTAGATTCGAGAGGTGCATATCTAGGCTGCGGTCGAAGGGCATGAGTTTTTTGCCGAGCACTATCTCGTTAAGCTCTTCTTTATTCATCAATTCACCCGCATGCAGCGCCAGCGTGTGCAGCAGGGTAAACTCGGTTCCCGTTAGGATAATCAGCTGCTCATTGCAGTAGGCTTCTTGGCGTGAGGGATCTAAGCGCAAATCACCAAACTCCTGCGCTGGGGTGGCGTGGATCTCTTGGGCGGTTAAGTGTGAGCGGCGAATGATGGCGCGAATCCGAGCGATAAGCTCCCTGTCATTGAAGGGCTTAGGTAAATAGTCATCGGCACCGATCTCAAGGCCTACCACACGGTCAATCTCATCGCCTCTGGCGGTGAGCATTAACACAGGTGTTTGCTTGTGTTGGCGCAGGGCGCGTAGCACTTCAAAACCGTTTAATTTAGGCAGCATCACGTCGAGTAAGATCAGATCGTAATCACCCGCGAGGGCCAGTTCTAGGCCTTGCTTGCCATCGTAGGCCAGCGTGAGCTTAAACCCTTCGAGCTCGAGTAATTGTCCGAGGAGTTCTGATAAACCAAGGTCATCATCGATTAATAATATCCGACTCATAGTGTTCCTTAATCTGGGTGAACTGGTGCGAAAGACTCAAAGCGATGTGCTAAACCACAGACGGCTTGAGTATTTTGCCTGAGTATACCTCTTTTGATGTCAATTGCTGTGTAGCAATGTAAGCCAAAGTAAAGAATAGGGAATTTGTTAGTTATTGTCGCAACTTTACACTGATTTACTCAGGTCACGCCCTCACTTACATATGACGCTTTAGACTGTAATCGTCGAAAGTGATTCGGCTTTTAAAAGGGTCGTCACTGTATCTTGTCTTTACAACATAACGTTGAACTATTGAGGTTAACATGATGAAAACATTATCTCCTTTTAAAGCAGGCCTATTTGCCATCCTAGCAAGCTCCGCGGTATTCGCGACGACAGTTAATGCCGAGCCAGGCCAAGGTTGTGACCATCCTCGTGGTGAGTTCCACAAACACGGCGAGCGTATGGCCCATGATGGTATGCACAGAATGTTTGAGGGCTTGGATTTAACCGATGCACAGAAGGCCGACATTAAAAAGCTATTTGCTGAGCAACGCGCCGCACGTAGCGAAGATAAACCGAGCAAGGAGGAGCGTGTAGCGCATCGTGCTGAAATGCAGGCATTGATCACCTCCGCTACCTTCGATGAGGCGCAAGCTAAGGCGCTGATGAGTGCACAGCAGGAAAAACGTCAAGCCCAAGCGATTGAACGTATGAAGATGCAGAATCAAATCTACAATCTGCTGACACCGGAGCAGCAAGCTAAATTTAAAGCGCGATTTGAAGCACAAGCTGGTAAAGAACCTCGCGGTTAAGCTTGTAAGCTGATATACAATAGGGTCATAGCTTCCCGATATAGACCCCTATGACTCAGACTTCCCAATACGATTTTTGGGTCAAACTGGCTAGTCGCGCTTCCGTGGCTACCGCTTTGACCCTTATTCTTATCAAGCTGTTAGCTTGGTTATATTCTGGCTCGGCCAGTATGCTGGCGTCCTTAACGGACTCCTTCGCCGATGCGCTCGCCTCAATCATCAACTTTATCGCCATTCGTTATGCTATCGTTCCTGCCGACCATGACCACAGATACGGCCACGGTAAGGCCGAGCCGTTAGCGTCGCTGGCGCAATCGGCTTTTATTATGGGCTCGGCATTCCTGCTGCTGTTTTATGGTGGGGAGCGGTTACTCAATCCCGCTCCGGTCGAGCACGCAACTTTAGGTGTGGTGGTCTCAGTCGTCGCGATTGTGTTGACATTAGCATTAGTGATGTTGCAAAAGCGGGCGCTGGCGGCAACCAATAGTACGGTAGTCGAGGCCGATTCGTTGCACTATAAGTCGGATTTATTCCTTAATGGTGCCGTGTTGCTCGCACTCGTCTTGTCCCAATATGGCTGGTGGTGGGCCGATGGGCTTTTTGCTGTGCTTATCGCTTGCTATATCGGCCAACAGGCATTTGATCTAGGTTACCGCTCTATTCAAGCACTGCTCGACCGTGAGCTGGATGAGGACACTCGTCAACGGATTAAACAAATCGCTAAGGAAGACTCCCGAGTCCAAGGGCTGCATGATTTGCGCACACGCCAAGCGGGTAAGACTATCTTTATTCAATTCCATTTAGAGTTGGATGGCAATTTGAGTCTGAACGAAGCCCACAGTATTGCCGATACCACGGGACTGAGGGTGAAAGCCGCCTTTGAAGATGCCGAGGTGATTATTCACCAAGATCCTGTGCAGGTGGAACCTAGTGCTGCGGCCTCATCATAATAAGTTTGAATCGTTATTAAACAGCCAAAGGAATGGTTATGTCATGGACGCAGCAACAGGTTCACCCCTTAGCCGAACAGACTCGGCTCATCTGCCGTTATCATAGATTATCGACCCGCTTCGAGTTGATTGCCGAACATGCCCTCGCCGCGAGCGCGGGGCTAGGTTCAAAACTCCCTGAACCGCATTTAGTCAATCCTCCTACGGGCGTTTGGAGCGAGCTTATCCTGCGCCAACCTTTATATTATTGGCCGAGAACGATTCCATTTAATATTGCACAGCGGGACTACCGACTGCATATTTGGCCCTTGTTGATGTGGCGCAGCCGTGTGACCTGCGAGCAGTCGGGGAAGGTGGTGATTATTGAATGTCTCGATGAGCGAAAACGTCGTTCGATAATGCGTTGGTGTTATTTTGGCATAATGAATTTATTGCGTATAGTCAGTTAATACTTAGTATTTAATATTGAGTATGTTATTTAATACTTAAGTATATCAAGTTTGTTATTTTTTAATTTAAAGCTGAATACTTCCTGTATGAAACGTATTTAGTTTTTACAAAATGTCACTCTTATTATTTGTTTGTTGTAATATCCGCCGCGTTTACTACTCAAGTTAACTCATTAGGAAAATATAATGAAAAAACTATCTTTAGTTGCGGTATCTTTATTATCTGCATTAGTGGCCGGCCAAGCTTCAGCGGCAGCCGATACTACTGGTTTTTATGTGGGTGGCGCACTAAACCGCGTAGCTGTGGATGTTGTTGATGATTCAGATACTGGCACAGGTTTCGGTGTTTACGGTGGTTACAACTTCAACGAGTGGTTTGGTTTAGAAGCCAATTTATTTGCGACCGCCGATTTGGGCGACAGAGATACGGATGTCACCGCGGGCGCATTAACCTTCACGCCTAAGTTTACTTTGCAAATCAATGATATGTTCTCAGCTTATGCAAAAGTTGGTGTTGCATCTATGGCTATGAATTTTGACGGTTTTGGTTTCGATGAAGATTTCACCGGTTTTGGTTGGACATATGGCGTAGGTATTAATGCTGCCGTGACCGAACGTTTAAATGTGCGCTTTAGCTACGATGTCACCACAGGTGATTTAGATGCTGACCACAGCTATTTGAATATGAAAGATATCGACACCGATATGAAGCAACTGGCGATTGGCGTACATTACCAGTTCTAATGATTTAGAGTTAATCTAAATAATAAAAAAGGGATAGTGATATCCCTTTTTTGCTTTTTAATGGATGGTTAATCCATAGACAATTCTTTGAGTTTTCGCGTTAAGGTATTTCTTCCCCAACCTAAACGTTTTGCCGCTTCTTGTTTATGACCTTGGGTATGGCGTAATGCGGTTTCGAGCAAAATACGTTCAAAGGCCGGCTGAACCTCAGTTAATAAATCGCTATTTCCCTCAGACAGTTTTTGGTCAATCCACTCTGTGAGTGCCGATTGCCAATCTTGGCTGCCTTTTGCCATAGGATTAATGCTGGCGGGTTCTTTAAGTAGCTCTGGTGGTAAATCCTGGGGCAGGATTTCTTGCCCTGAGGCCATTACCGTGAGCCAGCGGCAGGTATTCTCGAGTTGTCTCACGTTCCCTGGCCATGGCAGTTGCGATAGCTTGGCGGCGGTCTCTTTGGTGAGGATTTTGGCCTCGACCCCAATCTCCTTAGCGGCGGAGGCTAAAAAGTGGGTCGCCAGTTGGGGAATGTCCTCACGGCGTTGTGACAGCGGCGGCAAGTGGACGCGGATAACATTGAGCCGATGGAATAGGTCTTCCCTAAAGCCGCCTTTGAGTACGAGTTGCTCCAGATCTTGGTGAGTAGCGGCAATAATCCGCACATCTACCTGAACGGCGCTATGGCCGCCGACGCGATAAAATTGCCCATCGGCGAGCACCCGCAGCAGGCGGGTTTGCACGTCCAGCGGCATATCGCCGATTTCATCTAAAAACAGGGTGCCGCCATTGGCTTGCTCGAAGCGTCCTTGGCGCACGTTGGCCGCGCCGGTAAAGGCGCCTTTTTCATGGCCGAAGAGCTCTGATTCGATTAGGTCTTTGGGAATTGCCGCCATATTCAAGGCGATAAAGGGCTTATCCTTACGTGGACTGTGTTTATGCAATGCGCCTGCAACCAGCTCTTTACCCGTACCCGATTGGCCGTTGATCAGCACGCTGATTGAGGAGCGTGATAACCGGCCGATGGCGCGAAATACCTCCTGCATGGCGGGCGCTTCACCTATGATTTCGGGCGTTTTGACTTGCGTCTCCTGCGCCGCTGGTGCTGGGCTTTGCTCGGTCGCATGGGTTAGGGCGCGCTCGACTAAGGATATCGCTTCATCAATATCGAATGGCTTGGGTAAATACTCAAATGCCCCTGCCTGATAGGCGCTGACCGCACTGTCTAAATCCGAATGCGCAGTCATGATGATGACGGGAATATGCGGGTAGTGGATTTGCAGTCTTTCTAACAGGGTTAAACCATCGGTGCCCGGCATACGAATATCTGAGACTATGACCCGTGGCTGGGAAATCTCTAATGCTTGCCAGAGTGATTCGGCCGCGGCAAAGCTGGCGGTGCTGAGTTTCGCGCCTTGGAGCGCCTTTTCGAGCACCCAACGTATCGAACTGTCATCGTCGAGGATCCACACTTGTTCACTCATTCGCATTTTGCTTCCTCATACGGTATGTGTTGGTTTGTCTTGATTATTTGGCGCTTAAAATCGGTAACGAAATGATAAATTCGGTATGCCCAGGGCTGGATACACAATCGATTCTGCCCGAGTGTAATCTGGCAATGTTATGGGCAATCGATAGGCCCAGCCCCGAACCTTGCTCACGACTAGTGACCATGGGATAAAACAGTGTGTCCATCAGCTCTGGTGGTATGCCTGGGCCATTGTCGATAATCGACAGGGTCAGTACGAGCTTGTGGCGCTGCGAACCGATAGTGACCTGATGTTGTGTGCGGGTGCGGAGCAGGATTTCGCCACCTGTATGCTCAAGGGCTTGCACCGCATTCTGCAAAATATTCAGCACAGCTTGTTGCATTTGGTCGGGATCCATCTCGATATCGGGGATCGAGGGATCATAGTCACGCTTAAGCTGAATATTGGCGGGCAGGGCCATTTCCACCAGTTTATAGACCTTTTGCACCACTTGATGAATGTTGTGCAGGCTATGTTGGGTCGGTCGCTGCGGGCCGAGCAATCTGTCCACAAGGCTGCGCAGGCGGTCGGCCTGCTCAATGATCAGATTGGTAAATTCCTTTTGTGCCGGATCGTCTAATTCCCGCGAGAGTAATTGTGCCGCGCCACGCAGGCCGCCCAGGGGATTTTTGATCTCATGGGCCAAATTTCGCACTAGGAATTGCGCCGCCTGTTGCTGGGCATCTTGGCTGAGTTGCTGGTGGATCCGGCGTTGTTGGTCGACCTGTCTAAGCTCAAGCAGGCTTAACTGCGCTTCATCTTCGAGCGGGATCAGCGTCAGATCGACGGTATGATGTTGGGCATCTAAGGTCACTAAGGTGGCGGTGTTGACCGTAAGGCCTTGGCCGGCTTTCACCGCATCGCTCAGGATCTGCGCTTCGACGCCAAGTGCTTGATAATGCTCCGGCAGGGCTTGCTCGACTAACCTATGGCTACCGACACCTAACAGTTGCTCTGCGGCGGCGTTGGCATAACAAGGCTTAAGATCCTTATCGATGACAAGTACCGCGGTGACTAAATGATTAAGCAGAGTCTCTTTATCCATCTACCATTCCTGAAAATAGGGTTGCACCATTATGTTGCACCGATTTGGTGCAGGCTGCAACTCGACTTCATCAAAGGGCTAGATTGAACAAAAACAACCTAATCAATTGTTATTAAACAGTTTAGTTTGATTTTGGTTGTTTTTTCGGGACTGGATTCATCGCCGCTTGATGAAGAAATATCTTTCGTGGAGAGCTAGATGCAAAGACTTTGCCGTTTTGAGTCATGGCATCGACAACAATGGTATGTTCACCTCGGTCGATGTTCTTAAGTTGGAAGATGCCGCCCACTTGAGGCTGACCGACCGTTTGACCGTCGAGTTTGAGTGCCATCAGATACTGGCTTTTGATCTCTGGGGTGACAGTGGCGGTGACTTGAAAGTCTCCGTTATTGTCTCTCACGGTTTCCTCTTCCGTAGGGGAAGTGATGACGACTTGATACTGGATTTGTTGGATCACTTGCGAGTCATCCGCATCATTTTTTACGGGGGGGAGTGCAATTTGATTGAGCGTTTTCTCTTTTAACTCAACAACCTCGGCATTGGGATGTGGTTCATCTGAATAATGGACTTTTCCATCCTTATCGACCCATTTGTACACTGTTGCCTGGGCGAACAGGCTGAGCAGCAATAAGCTGATGAGGGTGAATGCACGCATGCGAAAGTCCTTATGCCTTGGAGATGAAGTTCTACAAGATTAGTCGTTTTTTCACCAAAAATCATGGTGTTTATTCAGCTCGCTTGAGGTTTAGCGTGGGAATAAACGCGGGTTTGTTTTTATGCCTTTAAATCTTCGGCGAGCGTGGTTCTGGCGGCAAATGTTTTGTATGGGAAAGGTGAGAGCGGCTTTGATGTTGAGGCGCAGGGGAGTTTGCCTCTTTTAGGGGAGAGTCAACGCACCACTATGGTGCGTTGACGGCGGCAACCAAAGCTTAGAGCGCTAGGGTTAAAATATCGCGGCTCATGACAGGATCGATATTGCCATGTTCGCCTAGGGCAACCATGCCATGCTGCTCAAGCTGATTGACGACAGCATCGACGGCTTCTTTACCTAAATCGTAGGCAGATAAATGGGTTGCAATGCCCATAGCTTCGAAGAAGGCTTGGGTTTTCGCAATGGCGGCCTCGATACGTTCGTCTTCAGAGCCGGTGTTGATATGCCACACTCTGTCTGCAAACTGTAGCAGCTTTTCACGCTTAGCGGCTTTAGTGCAGCGCAATAATGCTGGTAATACAATGGCTAAGGTGCGGGCATGGTCAATATCATACAAGGCTGTGAGTTCATGGCCGATCATATGTGTTGCCCAGTCGTGGGGTACACCGGTCGCAATCGTGCCATTGAGTGCCATAGTCGCGACCCACATCAAGTTAGCGCGAATATCGTAATCTTCGGGCTGTGTGAGTGCCTGTGGCCCTAGTTCAATCAAAATTTGCAGTAAGCCTTCGGCGAATCTGTCCTGCACAGCTGCATTGACCGGGTAGGTGAGGTACTGCTCCGTGATATGCACAAAGGCATCGACCACGCCGTTCGCCACTTGTCTTTCTGGCAGGGTGAAGGTCTTAGTAGGGTCGAGGATTGAGAATTGCGGATAAACCAAGTCGTTACGGAATGGCAGTTTAGCTTTCAACGATTTACGGGTCACCACGCTGGCGTTGTTCATCTCTGAACCCGTCGCAGGCAAGGTTAATACCGAGCCAAATGGCATGGCTTGAGTCACATTCGCGCCCCAGCTGGTGAGGATATCCCAAGGCTCGCCTTCAAATACCGCTGCCGTAGCAACAAACTTAGTTCCATCGATCACAGAACCACCACCGACTGCGAGTAAAAAGTCGATGTTTAATTCACGAACTTGGTCGACAGCCTGCATCAGGGTTTCGTAGGTTGGGTTAGGCTCGATTCCCTCAAACTCGACCACGAAACGGTTTCCAAGCGCTTGTTTTACTTCGGCTAATGTGCCAGTTCGTCTGGCGCTGCTGCCGCCAAATAACACCATGACTCTGGCATCGCGAGGCACTAAGGTGTCGATTTCAGCTATGGTGTTTTTACCAAAGTGGATTCGGGTTGGGTTGTAGTAGGCGAAATTGAACATACTGCTATGTGTCCTATGGTTGGAAAATGATTTTAGTAGACCAGTCGTCTAGATTGGTTGGCTACTAAATGATAAATCAAGCCGATGAAGCGATATTTCATTGTTCATTAACGGGTTGCTGATGCATTGGTGTGCCAGTGTTGCTGGCATTAACCCATGGTTTTGGTCTTTAAAATAGATTCGGTCATTGCAAGGGCGCGCGCTAAAGCGGCATGGCTGTGGCCGAGTTTATTCATCAAACTGGCGCCGAGCCACATGTGGTACAGCAGCTCTGCCGTTGCTTGGGCATCCTGTTCACAGATGGATTTATCGGTAATCCCCACCTGAATGCACTGAGTTAGGCGCTCGATGATGCCAGCCGAGCCTTTTAAAAGCACAAGGCGCATGGCCTCAGACAGATCGGCCACCTCTGCACTTAACTTAACGACAAGGCATTTTTGATCGACACAACCGTCCTGCTGCACGTGCAACCATTTTTGCCAGTACTGCATTTGGCGCTCAAAGCCTGAGAGTTGAGTCTCGTTGAACAGGCAATCGAGTTCTGCTTGGTATTGCTCAAAATACCCCGCTAGCAAGGCCTCACCGAATTGCTCTTTGGATTTAAAGTAGTGATAAAACGAGCCTTTAGGTACTTGGGCTGCCTTGAGTAATTGGGCTAAGCCTAGGCACGAAAAGCCTTGTTTGAGGATCAGTGAGTATCCAACGTCGAGAATATGCTGACGCGTCGATTGGGGTTCTGTTTTCATGGGGGAGGAGCATAAAGTATATTAGACCAGTCGTCTAGTGTTCTAATTTACATCAATAGTGGAGAGTAACTGATAGAGGAATGCCTAAGCTGGTTAAGCATTCCTCGGTAAGGGGTTACAGGTAACTGCAGCAATACTCGGCTATTGCATTGTTACGGATTTTGAAACTGACATTGGCTGCAAGTTCGAATTGGCTGCCTTCGCTAAAGGTTTGCCAGGTTGTGCTATTGGGCAGTAATACCTCGAAACTGCCACTGGTAACCTGCATGATTTCACCCTGAGAGGTGGAAAACTCATATTCTCCAGGGAGAACCACACCTAAGGTCTTTTTGCTGCCATCGCTGAAGAATACGCTGCGGCTGGCAACTTTACCCTCAAAGTAAATATTGGCTTTTTTCGCGACTGAGACTTGCTCGATTAACTCCATTTTACGCTCCCAAAGTGTGTGATTTGAATTTGTATTCAATTCAATGTGATTTTTATGCTGTCGTCAATGTGAAAATTTTCATCGTTAATTTCATAAACCAGTTATCGGCTCTGCTTCATCGAGCAGTACACGTTTTGGGATGGTTTGCATAAAAGCGTCTGAGTAAGGTTAATGTCTACTCTATTAGGGAGTTGCGTACTGAATAAAAAAATGGCCTCACTTGGTCGAGGTTTCAATCTTCACCTATAGTTTTAACGGTAGTTGTTTTGCCTGCAATTATGGAATCTTGAGTGCGACAAGGAGTGTCTCCATGGGATTTACGCGTAAAATTCAATTGATCAGTTTACTGATTGTCCTCTTGCCGCTTGTACTTGCGACAGCGATAGTCACCTATCTTGCTAAAAATGAACTCTTTGCCGAGGCTCAGTCACGTTTAGTGGCTGTGCGGGAAATTAAGCAGCGACAGATCAATGGCATGTTCCAAGATTTCTCCGATAACTTACAGTCCGTTAGTGCGGTGATCGCCAGTCAGCCGAATTTAGAAACCCTGAGCGATTTAGACTCAACGCTCAAATCCCTCAACAAGCTGCTGGGTTTTTATGATCTTTTTATCATCTCCGATGACGGTTCGGTTTTTTACACTGTGGCGAAAGAGCCTGATTATGGCACTAATCTGCGTACCGGCCCTTACCGAACTTCAGGACTGGCTCAATTGTTCGATAAGGCCTCTGCAACTTGGGATACTGTGTTTTTACAGGACTTCTCCGCCTATGCGCCATCGAATGGACAAGCGGCCGCCTTTATTGGTCAAAGCATTCAGTACCATGGACAGCGCATTGTGGTGGCGGCGCAGGTGTCTATTGAGCGAATTAACCGCGTGATGCAAATCCGTGAAGGGATGGGGGATTCGGGTGAGACCTATCTGATAGGTCCCGACAATCGAATGCGTTCCGACTCCTTTTTAGATCCTAAAAATCGCACTGTATCAGCCTCTTTTGCGGGCACAATTGCCCAAAATGGGGTTGATACCTTGGCGGTCAAGGCTGCGTTAGCTGGGCAAGAGGGAGTTATGCAGATATATGATTACAATCATAATCTAGTGCTATCAGCCTACTCGCCTGTTATTGAAATGGGGCTCAAGTGGGGCTTAATGGCCGAGATTGATGTGAGTGAAATCGCCGCGCCTGCCTACCATATGATGTATATCGGGCTGATGGTGTGTGCTTTGTCTGTGGTACTTGCGATTGCGGCGGCAAAACTCGTGACCAGCTTTGTACTTAAACCTCTGGGCGGTGAGCCCGAGGATATGTGCCATTTGACCAGCCTTATCGCCTCCGGGGACTTAACCCATAGTCTCTCCCACGCCCATGCCGATAATCATTTAATGAGTTGGCTGGCGAGAATGCAGACCAAATTAAAGGAAATTATTAGCCAATTGGTGGGGATGGGCCATGAGTTAGAATCCGCCGCAGAGCAAAACTCGGCGGCAATGAGCCAAGCCGACAGCAGTATTCAGATGCAGGCCAGAGAAACCGATATGTTAGCCACGGCCGTGGAGGAAATGAGTTATGCCGCCGCAGAGATCAGCACCAATACCATGAAATCTTCCGATGAGGTTTCTTCCTGTACTCAATCGAGTGGCATTCTCTCGCAGAATCTGGCGAGTACCCGCCAAAGTTTACAGGTGACGCTAGCAAGCTTTGCCGCCATTCATCAGCAGGTCGGTAATCTTGAGGCCGATAGCCAAAAGATCGGCAGTGTTCTGGATGTTATTAATGCGATTGCCGAGCAGACCAATCTATTAGCCCTCAATGCGGCGATTGAGGCTGCCAGAGCCGGCGAGCATGGTCGTGGCTTTGCTGTAGTCGCCGATGAAGTGCGGCAACTCGCCGTGAAGGTGCAAGAGGCGACGCAGGATATTGGAAAGGTATTGCAAGGCATTCAGCAGCAATCGGCTGTGTTGGCGCAGCATAGTGTGACTTGTTCATCTGAGGCATCTAAAACCGCAGAGGATGCCGAAGGCATGCAAGCGGCGGTGGATGATATTGCCAAGCGGCTCGATACACTCAAAGCCTTAATGATCCAAACGGCAACGGCTGCGGAGGAACAAACCACAGTGTCGGCGACGATTGCTCAGGGGATTGCAGGGCTCAGTGCGGCGGCGGAGGAAAATAGCGCGGCCATCAGCCAAGTGGCCGCCAGTACTCGCAGCCTGTTAGGGCTTGCAAACCAACTTGGTTTAACAACGGCTCAGTTTAAGGTCTAGGACGCTGTGCTAGGCATGAGTAAGCAGTGCCTAGCATTCGCCGTTCTTGCAACTGGATGACTGTTATTACTGCGCCGTTTGTTATGCATCCGCCAGAAAGGATTATCTGGCGGATTTTTCTTTAGGGCGGCTATTAATCTTGCAAAACTAACGCTTACGCCAGATCGTCATCTCTGAAATCGAATGCTGGAATTTACGCTTGGTTTCGCGAATAACGAAGGGGATTTCTTTCACCGCAACCAGTTCAAATTGGCCTATCAAGGTTTCGGTTAACCCATCTAAAGTTGTGAAGTTTTCTCCTTTGACTTTAATCCCCCCAAGCCATTTCTCCTTTGGCGTGTAGTCTTCGAGCCAAGTATAAGGTGAGGCGATAACCAGATATCCCCCTTGATTGATGCGTTGCCCAATATTGGTGAGGAAGTGTTGCGGGTCGTTCAATCTGTCGATTAGATTTGAGGCGTAGACCAAATCATATCCTGTGTAGATTGGTTTGAGATTGCAGGCATCCCCTTGGATAAAATTGACTTTTTTGGCTTCGCTAAGGTATCCCAGCTTAGCAAGGCTGGCGCTCTTTAATTCCTGTAAGTCTCCCTCGGTGCGAATGGTGTAGCGTTTTTCGCCTTGCTCGGTCAGGGCGTAAGCCTGCTGGATAAAGCGCGCCGAAAAGTCGATGCCATCCACGTGGTCGAACACTTTGGCTAACTCAAAACTAGCACGTCCGACTGAGCAACCTATATCTAAGGCTTTGGTGGTGTGCTCGAGTTGGATTTCGTTGAGTGCCTGCTGCACCCCGTTGACGCAAAAATTCGGCACACCAAAGTACTCGGCGCCATAGTGGAATTCTAAATACTGGGAAATCAGTTCATCGGTTTCGTACACATTAACCTCGGCCATCTGTTCTGGATTTTGCAACGACTCGACGTAACGGAATCCGGCATGTTGATAAAAGTGACGCCTAAAAGCATAGCGTGAGGCTGCAATAGCTTCATTGCCCGTTGAAATCCACGAACCACCTTTAATCAGATTGTGTTTGCCATCGAAGGTAGGCGTTGAAAAATCATCGTAGAGCGGATGTACGGCAAAACCATTAAAACCGTCGATAGCGGTTTCGGTCCATTGCCAGACATTGCCGACAATGTCATAAAAATCATTGTGTTTAAAGCGGTTCACTGGGCAGGAAGAGGCGTAATAAGCCAGCGAGATATTGCCTGGGACTTCATGCCAATCGGGGGCATCGCTCGGTACATTTTCCCGCAAGATATACCATTCTGCTTCGGTGAGCAGGCGAATATTGCTCTGACTTTGGCGCGCCTTCCAATTACAAAAGGCCTTAGCTTCGAGTTGATTGACTTCGACGGGCCAATTGAGCGGCAAAGGGATTTCGCTGGTGAGGTTACGTTGCCACCATTTATCATCGCGGCGGCGCCAAAAGCGTGGCATTTGAGCTTGGGTATACGCCAGCCAAGCTTGGCCTTCCTCATTCCAATAGTCTTGGGTTTGATAGCCCCCCGCTTCGACAAAGGCTAGGTATTCTTCATTACTCACTAAGTACTTTGAGGCTTTAAAGTCGGCGACTTTAAAGCTCTTGTTACCGTATTCGTTATCCCAGCCATAGGTGTTGTCTTGCTCTTTTTTACCTAAGGTGATTTTTTTACCCGCCACGGCAAGTAGCTGATTTGGCTCGGCACTGCCAACATCCTGACATTCTGGCCAGTGGGCATTGGCACTCACATCCTCTAATGGTAGCTGGCGAATAATGGCGGAAGAGGTCTCTAGGTGAATGCGCTCGTGTTCTATGCCCATCAAGATGACCCAAGCGGGGCAGTCTTGGCTGATCGGTAGAGTGATTGGCATGCTATCAATCAGTTGATTGACGACCTGTTTGACTTGCCCCCGATACGTTTTTACCTCAGCGACACTTGGCCATTGATAGTGGTTTTCGTCGAGGTCATCCCAAGACATTTCGTCCACACCGATGGCAAACATAGATTCAAAGTGATCATTCACGCGTTCATCGAGATACTTACCCAGCTTGAGTTTATTGATATAGAAAGTGGCAGTATGGCCAAAGTAAAAAATCAACGGATGACGCAGTGGTTCGGCTTTGACGTAATAAGCTTGGTCGTGCCTTATCAGCTCGAAGAGGGATTCATAGAGTGCCCAAGTTTGATTGAAGTATTGTTTAAGCTCTTGACGTTTCAGCGCCTCATTCTCACCCGTAAGTTTGAGTGTTTGCAAAACTGGCATATTCGATTTCTCCATAGGGCAAGCTGGTGCCATAGTGGTGGCTATGGGTTGTCAGGCTCAATACGTGACGCGGGTTTATTGGATCACTCTATCAACAAAATGTGGCAGTTATTGAGCTGTTTTTTCAAGCTAACAGAAAGTCAGCATGGCTCCAATCATTAACTCGAAGTACAGCATATGACCTTAACCGCGCCATTTTTATTGCAGTTATGTGGGTTACAGCCTGAGGGGAATTGTCTGCAGAAGGTTAAAATTATTTTATCCCTGACCAGTATTTTATCTGCCAAGGTTAAGGCAGAATGTTCTCGTCCGTAAAATTATTATGCAGGATATAACGGGATGGTAATGAACGCATTATGGATACCCGCTTGGTATGAGCTTGATCCGTCGATCGTTGTGGGCGTGACTGAAGAGTTTGTATTTCATAAACCCGCTACCAATGAGGCACTGAGATTTTACAGCGGCGCGAAAGAAACTGATGCCGTGAAAGCGACAGGCGCAATTTCAAGCATTCATCACAAAGTATTGGGGGATATTGAAAGTGTTGATGCTCAAGGGCTTGATTATACTGTTGTGTTAAAAGATGGTCGTCGTTTATTGGTGAACGCAGAGGAAGATCCTGGCCTCATTTACGAATGGGTGGATGACAGTTGGCAACCTTCGGAGATGGTGATCCAAGATTGGCAGCTGGATGTAAAGTTTACCTCGCTTTCACCCTTTAAGACGGTCGATTAACGTCAGTCCTATTTTTCGGAGCAGTTAGGCTCATAATGTTGAACCGACTGCTCCTCAAACAACACTTGTAGTAACTGATATTCGTGTTGAATCTTCGCGACATAAGCATCATGAAATTCCAACTCGTTAAATTCCTCTAAGCATTCGCGATAGCGGCGGAGTTGTTCTTCACCATCAGTGTCCCTATGTAGCCATTCCATTAGCATACAAATTCCTTCAGTTTTTCATCCTTGAAGAATCAGTTTAACCTTTTGCTAATCTAATAAAAGGTTGAATCTTGATGACATTTTTATGACTTAGCCTCTGAAATAGACACTTTAATGAATATTTTTATTATTTTTCATGTGGTTATTTTTGATTTGTTTGCGCTTCTTAGTGTTTCAGTGTTCCTTTACTGAATTTGGTTATAGTCAAAGTCTTACAGCCAAAGCCTGTTTAAGCTGTCATGCGCTGGTACGGCTTATTGGCTGATGAGATTGTGCCACCCTGCGTTTTGGTCTAGATTGAGGGCTCTTTTAACCGAGTCTTCGCCGAGAGTTCGCGCGGTCCGTTTTTTCATTATGGAGTCCTGTCATGGCAAATATTTTGCTGGTGGCCAATCTTAACTGTGACCGAGTGTTGATCCTTGATAAGCCGCTGAAAACGGGCGGGCGCTTTCATTATCAAGATGGCGGACAAAGGTTAGGTGGTGGTGGCGCCAATACTGGTCTTGGACTGGTGTGGGCGGGCCATAGGGTTGCCCTCGTGAGCCAAGTCGGGCGGGATGAAATGGGCGACTGGGTCATCGCTGAAGCGAGTACTCAAGGGCTAGATTGTCGTTTAGTGCAGCGCCGCGCGGGAAATACCTGTGAAATGTTGCTGGTGATGACGCCCGATGGTGAGCGCACCATCATTCGTCCGCAGCGGCCTATTTTTGAGTTATCGGTGCCGCCTAAATGGCAACACTGGGATGCGCTGTATTTCAATACTTCGGCTGAGGGCACGGTTAGTTGGGCGAAAACCGCACTTGATCACTGCCTTGTGATCGCGCAGCTAGCGAAGGATGACAGACCGCGCCCTTGCCACGTGTTGCTAGCGTCCGTGAGTGATATGCATGGGCGCTGTGATGTCGCCTCGTGGGATTATGGCGTGAGCATTGGCGGAGAATCATTACGCTATTTTGTCGTCACCGATGGTGTGCGCGGCGCTAAGGTGTATACCCGAGATGATGTGCAGCATGTCCCGGCTGTGCCTGCTGAGGTTGTCGATACCACTGGGGCGGGAGATGCCTATGCCGCAGGGCTTATCCATGGATTATGCGCGGGAAAAACCATTACCCAAGCCATGGCCGAAGGTGCGACTTGGGCGGCATTTGCCGTGGCCACCGACAGTTCTATCCCTGGCGATGCATTGAAGCAGTATTTAGAAGCATAAGTTGGGAGATAAATAGCAGGGCATAAAAGGGAGTCATCTTTCTGTCATCTGGGCTTGATAGAGTGTGCTCAGTGACGAATAGCTCTTGTCCCTTAACGTTTTCTTGTGCTTTTCTCCCATTTTGTTGGTTCGCATGTTTGCCCCGTTTCCCCAACGGGGCATTTTTTTAGCTCGAATAATGTTATTCCGTTACCGAACGTTCATATTGTGGAAATATTGTGCGGTCGGCAAGGGATTACGTTAACATTCAGGCAACGCATCTCGTTGAAATAAAATAATAAGCCTGCCGTTGTTGGAGTTGGAAATGGGCAATCACGTTTGGAATGATAAAAAGAAGTTTATTTGGCTACTGTCAGTGCTGTTGCTTGTGGCCTTTTTAGTCACCAGTGGCATTAGTTATAAAGTGGCCCACGACTCCTTGAGTCAGCAGATTGAGAGCAATACTTTACCTCTAACCAGCGACAATATTTATTCAGAAATTCAACAGGATCTGCTGCGTCCCATCTTTATTTCCTCGCTGATGGCGCAGGATACCTTTGTGCGTGATTGGATGTTGAATCACGAGCAAGAGCCCGAAAAACTGGTCCGTTACCTCAAAGAAATTCAAGAAAAATACGATACAGTCACCAGCTTTTTTGTCTCTGAGCAGAGTCGCAACTATTACCATTCGACGGGGATATTGAAGAAAATCCAAGATATCGATCCAAATGATGCCTGGTATTTTCGCGTACGTTCTTTACCCGAGTCAGAGCATTACGAAATCAATATCGATTCAGACACCGCGGATCGCACTAAGACAACCGTATTTGTGAACTATAAAGTGTTCGATTTTGAAGGTAAGTTTATTGGTGTTACTGGCGTTGGCCTTGCGGTTGAGAAGGTCAAGGCATTGATTGAACTCTATCAGAAGCGCTACAACCGTCGGGTGTTCTTCACCGATAGACAAGGTCGTGTCACGCTCCATGGTGATGAGTATGATGGTGCCGATTCGTTGCAAACCAGCGTAGGGCTTGAGCAACTCGCTACGCGGATTTTAACCAGCCCAAGTGCGGCCTTTAGCTACCAACGCAACGGTAAAACCGCCTACTTAAACAGCCGTTTAGTGCCTGAATTTAAATGGTATCTTATCGTAGAGCAGGAGGATGCGCCGCAGGAGCAAGAGCTGCTCAATACCTTTTGGGGTAACTTAGCCTTAAGTTTACTGGTGACGATTGGGATTTTACTGATTTCAAACATGACCCTAGGTCGTTATCAGCGCAAACTTGAGGTCATGGCTTCAACCGATAAGCTCACTGGGGCCGCTAATCGCCAAGTGTTTGAAGAGTATTTCCATCAGGCATTAGAGAAGGCCAAGTTATCCCAAGCGCCGATTTCCATTCTGCTTGTCGATATCGATCATTTTAAGAAAGTAAACGATAGCTATGGTCATAGCATTGGTGACTTAGTACTAAAAACGGTGGCTAACCTATTAAGGAGTCAACTAAAAACCCAGGATGTGCTGTGTCGTTGGGGCGGTGAGGAATTTTTGATATTAGTGCCTGAGCAGGATTTAAGTCAGGCTGCTGAATTGGCAGAACAATTTCGCGATTTAATCTCCCAACGGGAGCTTAAAGTGAATGGCGTGCACATTGCTATTACTGTGAGTATTGGGGTTGCCGAATACCAAAAACTCGAGCCTGCGGAAGATTTGATTAAGCGAGCGGATCTCGCACTGTATCAGGCGAAAGAAGCGGGGCGCAATCAAGTAGTTCTCAATCAGTAGTATGCTGCTTTGATGGCCGAATCTGCCAAGGGGATAGTTTGGGCTCACTGCCGCGTTTGAGTGGTTAAGCCGTTCGGGCAGAGGTAGGTGACGGATAGCGATGATGTAGGAGTAACAAATGTCGACCTTATTGGTAAATAGATTATCGGGTTTGTATTTAGGGGCGGTTCTGCAAGAGATTGACGGTGTTTCTACTGGTATCGACGGTAAAAAATCGGCGCAGGAGTTGCGTGTGAATGTCGACCGTGTCGAAGGCGATGCGCAGGCCGATCCTAAGCACCATGGCGGCCTCGACCGAGTATTGCATCATTTTCCCCGCGAGCATTATGGTCAGTACCGTCGCTGGGATTTAATCACCCAACTCGAAGATGCGCCGAGCATGGGGGAAAACATCAGCACGGTTGGTTTGAATGAAACCGAGGTCAATATCGGCGATATCCTGCAAATCGGTGCCGTCACAGTGCAGGTGACTCAGCCGCGCTCACCTTGCTTTAAATTGAACCTGCAATTTGGCCATAGAGACTTCGCCCTCGCCATGCAGCAGAGTCAGCTATGCGGTTGGTTTTACAGAGTATTAACCCCAGGCGTGATTCATCTAAACGACAGGATAGAATTAGTCGAGCGTAAAACCGATATCAGTGTCGCCGAAGCCATGGCGTTGTACTTTTCACCTGAATACGATGCCAAAGCCTATGATAGACTCGCCTCCTGTGAAGGGTTGGCACAAAGCTGGGTGAATAGCCTGCAGCGGCGCTTAGCGACACAACAAGTCGAAGATTGGCAGATGCGCTTGTATGGGCCAAAAGGTAAATAAACTTTATTTTTCAAACGATAATACAGGGAAAGTGTAATGATAGAGTCAGTGACTAAGAGTGAAAGAGATTTTGGCTTACTGGTGTATGCCTCCAGTTTAATCGGTTATTTAGTGCCATTAGGCTCGATTCTCGGACCGCTGATTATGTGGTTGATGAAGCGTGAAGAGTCGGCTTTTGTCGACCAATGCGGCCGTAGTTGCTTGAACTTTAAATTAAGCCTGTTGATCTATGTGATTATCAGCGGGCTGTTAGCCTTTGTGGGCATTGGGTTTATCTTTTTGATCATCCTCGGCATTCTCGACTTAGTTTGCACTATCCTGGGGATCATTAAGGCGAGTGAAGGGCAAGTGTATCGTTATCCGCTGACGATTAAGTTCCTTTCCGATAACTAATCGCTTTTTACGCTGAGTAATAAAAAACGCCTTAGGGAGAATTCGCTAAGGCGTTTTTGTTTGGTTTTAACCTACCAAGGCTTACACCTTAAACTTCGCTACTAAGGTGTCTAAGCGATGGGCGAGTTGGTTTAGCGCTAAGCTCGCCTGTGCCGCAGCCTGTGCCGTGCTGGCGGTGCGCTGGGTGATCTCGTTAATTTCGGTCACGTTACGGTTGATGTCTTCCACCACGGTCGATTGTTCTTCCGTCGCTGCCGCCACCTGAATGTTCATATCGCTGATCAGGCCAATACGGTCGCTAATGCCTACCAGAGATTGACTGGCTTCATCGACGGCGGCCACCCCTTCGTGGGAGCGCGCACGGCTTTGGGCCATGGCATTCACCGCTCGGCTGGCCTCGGATTGCAATTTGTCGATCATTCCTTGGACTTCGTTGGTCGATGCGGCGGTGCGCGATGCCAGATTACGGACTTCATCGGCTACCACGGCAAAGCCTCGTCCTGCTTCACCGGCACGGGCTGCTTCAATGGCGGCGTTCAGCGCTAACAGGTTAGTTTGCTCAGAGATCGCGCGGATCACATCGAGAATGCCGCCAATAGACTTGGTATGAGTCGCGAGGGATTCAATCACTTCACCGACTTGTTCCACATCTTGGGAGAGCTGATTGATGGTATCCCGAGCACGGGTCACCACCACTTGGCCGCTATTGGATTCGGTATCGGCATCCTTGGCCGCAACAGCTGCTTGGGCGGCATTGCTGGCGATTTCATTTACCGTGGCGCCCATCTCGTTGATGGCGGTCACTACCATCATAGTGCGATCTTTTTGCTCATGGCTGTCTTCAAGGGTTTGCTGCGCCTGATTTGACACATCCTTCGCCGAGAAGCCGAGTTGTTCGCTGGTCTGCGCAACTTCAATCACTGAGTCTTGGATTTTGCTGATAAAGCTATTAAACCCTTGTGCCAGTTGGGCAATTTCATCTTCGCCTTTAACGGGGAGGCGCTGACGTAAATCGCCTTCACCTTCGCCGATATCACGGAACATGGCCGCCACTTGTGCGATAGGGCGGCTTACCGAACCGGCCACCACAATCGCCAGCATGATAAAGCCCGCGGCAATGATTAAGGTCCAAATTAAGATCTGGTAGGCGGCATCCGTCAGTAGGGCGAACACTTCGGCTTCGGGCACTTGTGCCACTAAATACCAATCCATGGAGGGAATATAGCTGCTGGCTACGAAAGTGTTTTCACCTTGGATTTGGGTATCGATCAGGTTGAAGTCGCTACGATTGAGCAATGAGCTGATATTCGCGCCCGAGTACAAGCTCTTGAGGCTGCTTTTACCAATTTGACTGGCGTCGGGGTGCAGTTTTACCTCACCTTTAGCATCGACTAAGTAGACAAAGCCGGTTTCTTCAATCTTAAAGGAACCCAGTAGACGCACCATATCATCGAGGGATTTGGCGAGGCCAACGAGTCCGCGGCCATTAGGTTGCTGATAGTTGATAAAGAGTTTTACCTCGCCATTGGCTTCGGTAAACACGTTAAGCATCCGCTCTTGGCCGCTGTCGCGATAACCGAAAAACCAACCATCCTGCGCTGGGGTGAGTACACGTAAAAAACCATCCTGAGTGTAGTAAGCGGCGGTTTGTCTATCGGCGTAGGAGGCTTGGGCCAAGTGATATTGGTGGGTGATGTCCTTCAGTTGGGCAACGACTTGCGGTTCTTGCTCCTGCGGACGACCGTTTTCAAGCCATTGCAGTAACATGCGGCTGCTGGCGAGTTGCTCGGCGGCATTCATTAAGCTCGAAATATCTAGCTCAATCTTATTGCGGATCTGCATCATTAAGCTGGGCATTTCCGACCCGAGCATACGCTGCTGTACCACGCTTTTAGCACTACGTTGGCTGAGGACGCCCACGAGTATGGTCGACAGCAGCACAGCAAATGTCACTGTCAGCAGGATTTTCTGCTTAATAGTAAGGTTATTCAATATCATAAATATCAATATGCCTGTGTTAGACGTTTAGAAATATCGGTCGACGTTTTCTAGCCAATAACAAGTATCGGACAGAAATGTTAAAAGTTAACCTTTGTTTAGGTCGAATGCCGAATAAAACAGCGTACAAGACATTTATTGGGCCTAACCTGTTGCTCTTGCGGTAGATCTTGTTATGTAGAGTATAGATGGAAATGAGTTGCTGATTTGAAGCATGTGATTTTTATGGCGTAATTGTGACCAAAGTGTGGCGTGAAGGCAAGCAAAAATAAGGCGCTCAATGAGCGCCTTATTCCGTTTAAGTTACATATTCGGGTAGTTTGGACCACCGCCGCCCTCGGGCGTGACCCAAGTAATGTTTTGACTAGGGTCTTTAATGTCGCAGGTTTTGCAGTGGATGCAGTTTTGCGCATTGATCACAAACTTAGGCTGGCCTGCTTCTTCAACGATTTCGTACACGCCAGCAGGACAGTAACGCTGGGCGGGTTCGTTAAATTGCGTCAGGTTTATCCCGAGCGGGATGCTGTTATCTTTTAAGCGCAGATGGCAAGGCTGGTCTTCCTCATGATAAGTGCTCGACAGGTAAACTGAAGAGAGCTTATCGAAGCTGAGTTTGCCATCGGGCTTGGGATAATCAATCTTGCTGTAGGCACTGACAGGGGCCATTTGTGCATAGTCTGGGTGCTCATCACGCAGAGTGATGGGGAACTTACCGCCGAACCAGTTTTGATCTATGTAGTTAAATGCGCCGCCGAGGAAAGTGCCAAACTTGTGCATTGCTGGGCCAAAGTTGCGCGACTTATACAACTCTTCGTGTAACCAGCTTTCTTCCAAATGGGTTTGGAAACAATCCAGATCTTTACCGCCTTCAACCTCGGCCAGCATCGCTTTGGCTAAGGTTTCAGCCGCGACAATACCGCTCTTCATGGCGGTGTGGGTGCCTTTGATCTTGGCAAAGTTTAAGGTACCCGCATCGCAACCAATCAGCAGACCGCCGGGGAAACTCATCTTCGGCAGTGAGTTCAGACCGCCCTTAGTGATTGCGCGAGCACCATAGGTCAAACGCTCGCCGCCAGTTAAGTATTTGGCGATGACAGGGTGAGTCTTATAACGTTGGAACTCATCGAACGGGCTTAAATGGGGATTCTTGTAGTTGAGGTCGATAATCAGACCCACGGCAATTTGGTTGTCTTCCATATGGTAAAGGAAGCCGCCACCCGATGCGCCATCGGTTAGTGGCCAACCACCTGTGTGCACCACTTTACCTTGCTCGTGTTGTTCGGCGGGAACTTTCCAGATTTCTTTAAAGCCTAGACCGTAATGCTGTGGTGTCTTGCCATTATCTAAGTGGTATTTCGCGATCAGCTGTTTGCCTAAGTGACCACGGCAACCTTCTGAGAACACGGTATATTTGGCGTGTAGTTCCATGCCGGGCATAAAGCTGTCTTTCGGCTGGCCATCGGCACCGACGCCCATATCGCCAATCAGGATACCCTTCACGCTGTTATCTTCATTGAAGAGTAGTTCGCTGGCGGCAAAGCCTGGGAAGATTTCTACGCCGAGCGCTTCGGCGCGGGTCGCGAGCCAACGGCAGAGGTTACCCACGCTGACAATATAGTTGCCTTCGTTGTGCATGGTTTTAGGCACAAACGCATTGGGCATCAACTTGCTGTCGGTGGCGGAGTTGAGTAGATAGATTTCATCGTGGGTCACGGCGGTGGTGACAGGAGCGCCTGAATCGCGCCAGTCGCTGAATAGTTCATCTAACACACGTGGTTCGAATACGGCGCCAGATAGAATGTGCGCGCCCACTTCGGAGCCTTTTTCAACCACGCAGACGGTAATCTCTTTACCTGAACTCTGTGATATCTGCATCAATCGGCACGCAGTGGCCAAGCCAGCTGGGCCTGCGCCGACGATAACAACATCGAATTCCATTGATTCGCGTTCCATCAGTTCACCTCTTCCTTCGCATATCCCCGATTTTTACCGGGTGTTGTAGTTTGTTTGTAAACGGGCGTTTTATTGCTGATGTCCACCTTACCTCAAAATCATCGCAGGGCACAGGGGCTAAGCGGGCTGTTTAGCCTAAAGAATGACAAATCTTTGGGTGAGCACTGTCACAGATTGTTCACGCTCACTTGAAGCGGATCAAGAAATACCTGTTTAGGGGTATAGCTAGGCAGTACTTTCGGCTTATAATCACGAATGACGGTTCTCCGAGCTTGCCTACCTAAGTCGACAGATATGGGGGTGTAGCCGTGGTAATAAGGCCACTGGGGTGAGTAAAGAAATGCACTCGCCTCCCACACTTGGAAAGGTGATCATGTCTCAATTGCAAGACAATTTTGGTCGTAAATTTCATTACTTACGAATGTCAGTCACTGACGTTTGTAACTTCAAATGCAGTTATTGCCTCCCCGATGGTTATCATCCGAATGGCAAACAACAGTTTTTATCTCTCAGTGAGATAGAAAACCTTGTGTCCGCATTTAGCCAGGTTGGCACTCAAAAAATCCGTATCACTGGCGGCGAACCCACGCTGCGTAAAGATTTTACCGATATCATTCGAGTGGTCGCCGACAATCCTCGTATTCATACCGTAGCCACTACCACTAATGGGTATAGGCTCGAGAAGCATGCCCAAGAGTGGTTCGACGCAGGGTTACGCCGTATCAATGTGTCGGTAGACAGCTTAGATCCTAAGATGTTTTACCAGATCACCGGCGAGAATAAGTTCGACGAGGTGATGCGTGGTATCGATGCCGCCTTATCCGCGGGTTTTGAGCGCGTGAAGGTCAATGCGGTATTGCTCAAAGGTATGAACGATAAAGATTTACCGCGCTTTTTGAATTGGATTAAGCACACGCCCATCGATCTGCGTTTTATTGAGCTGATGGAAACGGGCCTTGGCCGCGAGTATTTCCAAGCTCACCATTTGGCGGGTGCCGATATTAAAGCGCAGCTGCAAGCTGAGGGCTGGCAATTAGATACGCCCCGTGCCGACGATGGCCCTGCGCAAAACTTCAGCCACAGTGACTTTAAGGGGCGTATCGGCTTGATCATGCCCTACGCCACTAACTTCTGCGCGAGCTGTAATCGCTTGCGGGTCTCGGCCAAGGGTAAGTTGCACCTGTGCCTCTTTACCGAGTCTGGCATCGATTTGCGTGATCTACTGCAACACCCGAGTCAGCAAGCGGAATTAATCGAGCGGTTACACGGTCAACTGGCGCAGAAGAAGGAAACCCATTATCTGCATCAGGGCATTACCGGCGTGACGCAACATCTGGCCTCGATTGGCGGTTAATCTAACTTAGGTTTTAGTCTGCTTATCGCGTTATCTTTCATTAAGTTAGATTTCGCGATGGCGCTTAACTTCCCTATGCTTGAATTTGGCATCAGTTTAAAGGATCGCTTCAATGAGCAATGTATTTACCCATATTAACGCCGACGGCAATGCCCATATGGTCGATGTGACCGAGAAAGCCGTGACCGAGCGCGAGGCCCGTGCCGAAGCCTTTATTGAGATGGCGAGCACGACACTCGAGATGATCATGAGCGGCAGCCACCATAAGGGCGATGTGTTTGCCACTGCGCGTATCGCGGGGATCCAAGCGGCGAAAAAGACTTCAGATTTAATTCCGTTATGCCATCCGTTAATGCTAACCAAGGTCGAAGTCGAGCTCGAGGCTCAGCCTGAACATAATCGCGTGCGCATCACTAGCCTGTGTAAATTGTCCGGCAAAACCGGTGTCGAAATGGAGGCGCTCACAGCGGCCTCTGTCGCAGCGTTGACGATTTACGACATGTGTAAAGCCGTGCAGAAAGACATGGTGATTTCACAGGTGCGCCTGCTCGAAAAACGCGGCGGCAAGTCGGGACACTTTAAAGCTGAATAACGTAAAGCGAGATAAGAATATGATTAACGTGTTGTTTTTTGCCCAAGTTCGTGAGCTTTTAGGGACTGCCCAACTGAGTGTGGAAGCGAGCGAGCAGACACAAACCGCAGAAGGATTACGCGCAACACTCGCGGCCACCGACGATAAATGGGCCAAAGTGTTAGCCTCAGATAAATTGCTGGTGGCGGTGAATCAAACCATCAGCCAATGGGATACCCGAGTGAGCGATGGTGATGAAGTCGCCTTCTTCCCGCCTGTGACCGGAGGTTGATATGCGTTTACTGCCAAATGTGCGGGTGCAAACCGTCGATTTTAATGTGGCCGATGAGTATCACCAATTAGCCCAAGACAATAGCGATGGCGCCGTTGTCACTTTTGTGGGCAAGGTGCGCGATTTTAACGACGGCTCAGTGGTGACCGACCTGACCTTAGAACACTATCCCGGCATGACGGAGCGTGTGCTCGAGCAAATTGTGGCCGAGGCGCGTGAGCGTTGGCCGCTCAATAAAGTCACTGTTATCCACCGTGTCGGTACTATGGCTTTGGGTGAGCAAATTGTGTTTATCGGCGTCACCAGTGCCCATCGCAAGGCGGCCTTTGCGGCCTGCGAATTCTTAATCGACTTTTTGAAAACCAAAGCCCCTTTCTGGAAATTAGAAGCGGGGGACAAGGGTAAGAATTGGGTCGAAGCCAAGGACGCCGATGAGCAAGCGGCGCAATTGTGGCAACACAAAGACTAACGTAAGACTGAGCTAGCAGCAGGCGAGAGTAAGAGGTGAGTTTATGCATGGTGTGACAGGGTTAGGCAAAATCTGGAGTCTAGTATTTGCTCTGGCATTGTCGTGCTGTGTTGCCTTGATGCCAGCCGTTAGCCGCGCAGAGACAGTGCCTGCGATTGCGGCCGCCGCCAATATCAAGTTTGCCCTCGATGATATTGTTAAAAACTTCAGCGCCGAAACCGGACTCAAGGTGCGAGTCTCCTACGGCTCATCGGGTAATTTTGTGGCGCAAATTCAACATGGTGCGCCGTTTGAGCTGTTGCTCAGCGCCGATGAGCGTTATATCCATGAGCTGCAAAAAGCGGGCTTTACTCGCGATGCTGGCGTGCAATACGCGGTCGGTCGCCTAGCCTTAGTGGCTCCAAACAAGTCCCCCTTAACCCTAGATGCCGAGTTGAATGGCGTAAAAAGCTTGCTCGCTGCGGACAAGCTGGAGCGCTTTGCAATTGCTAATCCTGAACATGCGCCCTATGGGGAGCGCGCTCGTGAACTTCTACAAAAACTAGGTTTGTGGGACGGCCTACAAACTAAGTTAATCCTGGGCGAAAATGCCTCCCAAGCGGCGCAATTTGCCGTGAGTGGTTCCACTCAAGGCGGTATTATTCCGTTATCCCTTGCCTTAGCGCCACAGTTTAAGGCCTTAGGTCAGGCGATTGCCTTGCCCGAAGCATTGCATGGTCCACTCAATCAACGCATGGCGTTGATGCCAAAAGCGGGAGCAACCGCAGAGCGTTTTTATCAATATCTTCAATCTGATGCCGCCAGAGCCGTATTCCTGCAATACGGATTTGGTCTACCCACTCAGTAAGGCCAGACATGGATTGGCAGGCACTCTGGTTATCGGTCAAGCTCAGTAGCATCACGGTATTGGTGTTGATCCCGCTGGCGATTCTGGCGGGGCGAGCCTTAGCCTATCGTCAGTTTGTGGGTAAGTCTTGGGTTGAGGCCTTCATCATGGTGCCCTTAGTCTTACCGCCGACTGTGATTGGCTATTACTTGCTGGTGGGGCTTGGCAGCCAAAGCTGGTTAGGGCAATGGTTAGAGCGTCTAACTGGGCAGCAATTAGTGTTTCATTTCTCGGGGTTAGTGCTGGCGTCCGTGCTGGTGAATATTCCCTTTGCGTTGCAACCGATACAACGCGCTTTTGAGGCGGTTCCCCACGACGTGCGCGATGCTGCAGCCTGTTGCGGCATGAGCAAACTTAAAATTCTGCTGAAAATTGAATTACCTATGGTATGGCCTGGGGTGTTGACTGCCTTAGTGCTGTGTTTCTCCCATGTACTCGGTGAGTTTGGGGTCGTACTGATGATGGGTGGGAATATTGCCGGAGAGACCAAGACTATCTCGATTTCCATCTACGACAGTGTTCAGGCCTTCGATTTTGGCGCTGCTGGCACTATGTCATTGGTGCTGTTGTTATTTGCGATTACCGCATTGGCTCTCACCACCAGTCTATCGCGGCGTTTAGGAGGTCAGCGTGGCGCAAATCATCGCTGATCTGCATTGCCAGATCCAAAACCATAAACATATTAAACTGAGCGCCGAATTTAGCTGTAAAGCGGGTGAGGTGTTGGCTGTCGTCGGGCCTTCGGGGGGCGGTAAGACAACGTTACTGCGGATGATCGCAGGGCTGAATCATCCCGATGCGGGCAGTATTGTGTTTGGTGAGACGCCATGGTTCGACCATCAAAGTCGCACCGCACTAACGCCGCAGCAGCGCCATATCGGCTATATGCCACAGCATTTTGGGCTTTTTCCTAATCTTACCGCGCTCGAGAACGTGGTTGCAGGGCTTGACCATATTCCCAAATCGGAGCGAATTGCGAGGGCGAAGGACTGGTTGGAACGGGTCAATTTGCATGGATTGCCCGATAGACTGCCTATGCATCTCTCTGGCGGTCAACGCCAGCGGGTTGCGCTTGCCCGCGCCCTTGCCCGTGAACCGTCAGTGTTGTTACTCGATGAGCCCTTTTCGGCGGTGGACAGAGAAACCCGCGAGCGTTTATACCTCGAACTTGCTCGCCTAAAAGAGCAGCTGCTTTGCCCCGTGATTATGGTGACCCACGATTTAAATGAAGCGCTGTTGCTGGCCGATTCGATGATCTTGATTAGCCAAGGCCAGATGTTGCAGCAGGGCGCGCCGTTTGAGGTGTTATCTCGCCCACGTAACGAGGCCGTTGCGCGGCAGATGGGCTTAAGAAATATTTTCGATGGTGAAGTGGTGTTCCAAGACCGTACTAAAGACATCACTTGGCTGAAGTTTGGTGAGCAGCTGATCGCCAGTGATTTGGGCAAAGACCGCAGCGTGGGCAGTAAAGTGCGTTGGGTGATCCCGAATCAAGGCATTCGATTTAACGCTATCACCAATGGGCGTTTATGCCGCAGTTTTAATAAGTTAGATGTTACCATCGACTCCTTGCTGGTGATGGGTGAGTCGGTACGGGTGGTCTGTTATGCCACTGGGACTGAGCTGCAACTTAATACGGAAGTGTCACTTCACCTTGCGCAGAAGCTGGGCTTAACCAAGGGAATGCAAACCACAGTTGCGCTTAAATCTGAGCAAATTCATATTTTAGAGTAGCTAAGTTTTTTCCCGCATTTCGCGAAATCTATTCTCCATTAACGAATAACTCAGCTTGATTTGCGAAGCTGCGTTGCCGTTAAATCCCTAGATGATCAAAGCTTAATCTTGTTTCCATCGGTGTTTCAGTAGGTATTAGGTAAACTGAATACATTCGTCAGTGTTGGCCAAGCCTGAATCAATCGGATTGAGCAATCCACATGGGTGATGAACTAGGCGCCGTCATGGACAAACAGTGATAGAGATTATGGTAGCTTTGGCACGCCATCGACATCTAACTGTTTGTCTCATAAGATACAAACTTAGCCGATTTTTATGGAGGAGCCATGAGACTATGGTTGCTAGGATTCATGTTGGTATCTGGGATTGCCACCGCAGCCCAGAGCATGTATTCGATGCTTTCGAGCGGTGAATATCTGCCGCCGTTAAGCGTGATGCAGCAAATTGAGAAGGATTTTCCTGGCGTGATTGCCGAGTTTGAAATGGAAATGCAGGAAGGCGAATTAGTCTACCAATTTGAGTTGATTAATCCGCTGGCGAATGCGATTACCCGTTTCGAATATCGGGCGCGAGATGGTAAGTTATTGAAACAAAAAGCGGGTAAAGTCACCGCCGACGATGTTGGCGAAGTGGAAGCCGCACGCCTTATCAGCACTAAGCATCAAACCTTCTCCGGCATTATTGCGATGGCGACTAAGGACCATAAGGCCTTTTTGACCGACGCGAAGTTAGATCATGACTTAGGTATCAGCTACTTAGAGTTAAAGTTGCTGGATGATACTGGTAAGTATAAATTGGCATTCGATATTGAAAATTTACGGCAACTACCTTTACTTAAGTGGGATTAGCACTGAGCATCACCGCTAAGTGAAGACAGGGGAGCGCAGCATACAGATGAAAATACTTTTAGTTGAAGATGATGCGACAACGATCGACTATATCGTTAAAGGATTTCTTGAGCAGGGGCATAATATTGAGACCGCCAGCGATGGTCATCAAGGCCTGCTGCAAGCCACCAGTGGTCAGTATGACCTCTTGATTCTCGACCGCATGTTGCCCCAACTCGATGGTTTGAAACTGCTGGCCGCCCTCAGAGCCACGGGTAACCAAACCCCAGTGCTTATCCTGTCGGCGCTGGCCCATGTGGATGAAAGGGTGAAAGGTCTGCGTGCGGGCGGCGATGATTATATGACTAAGCCCTTTGCCTTTTCGGAGCTACTCGTGCGTGCCGAAAAACTGATGCAACGGGGCCAATCCGTGCCAATTACCACAGATTTGGTGGTCGGCGGTTTAAAAATGGAGTTGCTTACCCGCAACGTGACCTTAGATGGCCACGATTTAATGCTGCAACCCAAAGAATTCCAACTGCTTAAATATCTGATGGAACACGCCAATCAGGTCATTAGCCGCACGTTATTATTCGAAGCGGTGTGGGATTATCACTTCGACCCCCGTACCAATGTGATCGACGTGCATATCGCCAAGTTACGCCGCAAGTTTGAAGAGTTAGGTCACGGTGAATTAATTGAAACCGTAAGGGGAGCGGGTTATCGCTTACGCCAAAGGCATTAAGCCTTACCAAAGCAGCGCCTGGCGCATCACTATTATCTTCTCGACCTTAGTGACTGTGATCATAGGCGCTTTGCTGTTTGCCCTTTATCGGCAGCTCATCATCGAACAGCAGTACCAAGTGACTCAGTATCTCGAGTCAGAAACCCAACGCTATCAACAGCTTGCTCTTACTGTCGACCGTCGTAGTTTTGCGGCGCAAATTCGTGCCGCCGATCCGCAGACGGCGCTCATCGCCTGGCGCAATAGTTACGACATGGTCGGTGCCTTAAGCTTTATGCCTGAAGGCATGCCCATGCTGCCGCAAACTCGGGATTTCCCGATTTTAACTGGCGGCCCTGATAAGCTGCATATCCTCACCGGCGGCCTAGTGATGACCCGCTATGGCCCTGTGCTCATCGCAACCCGTACCGATAACTTAGCCACCTTGATCGATAAGTTTATCAGTGCGGCCGCCACGGCCGTGATGTTGACCATAGTGTTAACCTTGGCATTGGGCTATTTGTTTTCTAAGGCGATTTTGCGCCGCTTAGTGCAGTACAACCGCTTGAGTGAGCAAATTGAGCGGGGGCATTACGACACGCGTCTGCCGCTCAGTTGGCGTCAGGATGAGTTCGATATGTTGGCGCTGCAGTTTAATAACGTGCTGGATATTCTTGAGAATAACCTGATGGCGGTGCGCGGGGTGACAGATAATATTGCCCACGATTTGCGTACGCCCCTATCCCATATTCGCATTGGTCTTGAGGAGTTAGCGGCTAAATCCCCCGATGAAATCAGCGAAGGTTGCGCGATTTTGACCGAAGAACTCGACCACTGCCTTGCGACCTTCGATGCCATGCTCTCGCTGACACGCATCGAGGAAGGGCAGCAAACCTTAGATTTGCAGGAGCTGAGTTTGGCGCAGCTATGTACCGATTTGTTGGATATGGCTGACGCGGTCGCCGAGTCGAATGAGCAAACCTTGAGTCTATCGCTCCTATCAGACCATAAGATTTATGGTGACAAGTACTTGTTGTTCCAAGCCTTATATAACTTGGTCGACAATGCGATGAAGTACTCAGGCCAAGGCGCTCGTATCGATATTATTCAATCTGGCGCCCAAATTAAGATTTGCGATAACGGCCCAGGGATCCCCGATGACAGTAAGGAAAGGGTGTTTGAGCGTCTAGTGCGTCTCGACCCAAGCCGGCATTTGCAGGGCACGGGTTTAGGATTATCTATGGTCAAAGCGATCATGTCGCGGCACAATGCGCAAATTACTCTTTCGGATAATCATCCAGGCCTAGTCGTGACCATTCAGTTTTAGGCCAATATCCGCGTGACACTGTTGAGAACCTCATGTACCGAATCATAGCCGATGAGGCTGATTTTCTTGTTATTTCTAAATCGCCTAATGTGCATTTTCACAGCCAAGATGGCACCGCGGGTGTCGTGGCGCAGCTGGAGCAGGATTTAGGGATAAAACTCTTTGCCGTGCATCGGCTCGATACGCCCACCTCTGGGCTGTTACTGTTAGCCAAACATCCAGCGGCGGCGCGGCAGTTGACTGAGCTTTTTAGTGCCCATAAAGTGCAGAAATACTATCTCGCCCTCGCCAAAGGCAAGCCGAAGAAGAAGCAAGGCTGGGTGATTGGCGATATGGCCAAATCCCGCCGCAGCATGTTTAAGTTGCTTAGAACCAAAGAAAATCCCGCGATAACCCAATTCTTCTCCACCAGTGTTGGCGAAGGGCTAAGGCTTTATTTACTCAAACCCCACTCGGGGAAAACCCATCAGTTACGGGTTGCGCTTGCTAGCCTTGGGGTACCGATTTTAGGCGATGCCCTCTATGGCTCGGATGTCGCCGACCGCTGTTATCTGCACGCCTATTGTCTGCATTTTCGCTATCAACATGAGGATGGTCACTGGCAGGATTATGCATATCTCGATATGCCACAGCAGGGCGAGGCATTTGCTGAGGAGACGGTAAGCGCGGCATTGGCTGCGTGGCGTGAGCCAGACTCGCTCGACTGGCCTTCTAAGGATTAGTTTTGTTGCGTCGTGTTAGCATTGAATGCGTGTGTTGCGGGATAAAATATTTGCAAATCCTGAGTCTTCCTGCGAAGTTAGCAGTGTGATGATTTTCCTTGTATAGGAGCAAGCTCGTTATGGATACCAACAAATTACTTTTAGTTATTATTGCGATTCTCTTGCCACCCGTTGCGGTATTTTTAAAGGCGGGCGCAGGCAAAGACCTATTAATTAACATTGTGCTGTGTTTATTTTTCTGGCTTCCCGGTTTATTACACGCCCTCTGGGTGGTCACTAAAGATTAGTGATTCCAATAATCCAATAAAAAAGCGCAACCTAGGTTGCGCTTTTTTATACGGTAAATTTAGCGTACTAATTAGAATGCCACTGTATAGCCGATAGTCGCAGTGCGGCCCATGCCTTTGAAATAACGATCATTTGTACCCATGGTTTGTGAGTAGTAGTTGAAATAATCCTTATTAAACAGGTTTTGCACGCCTAAGGTTAAGGTGCCAGTGCAGAGCGGCATAGAGAATGACGCATCGACAGTCGTGTAGCCATCAAACTCGGCATATTTCTCGCCTGTGGCATCTTCGAAGTCACGGTCCATAAAGTAGTTTGCCTGTACGCGCGTCGACATCTCGTTATCGAAATTATGGGTCCAGAACAGGTTGATACGATTTGGTGAAATATTGGCACCATCGAGATCGGTATCTGTTTTGTTGTCATCATTCGAATCGTATTCACCGCGCTGGATCGCCAGATTCATGCCCAGATCGTCGTTGCTGGTCAGGTAAGCGGTGATATTGGCTTCGATACCATCAATCACACTCTTCTCACGTTTAACGTCGTAGAAGCCGTCACTGTTTAGGGCTAAACGGGCACCGTAATCCGTGGCTGAGCGGTAGTAGGAAATCTTAGCGCTTAAGTATTCACCTTGGTAATCGGCGCCAAACTCCACGTTATCCGTCACTATCGGTGCAAGAGATAGGGAGTCGCTGATACTTGGGTTCGTACCAGGGAAGCTGTTACCGTCGCGCAGAATACGGCCGATATCAGGCATACCAAAGCCTTGGTTATAGCTAGTGTAAACGCGGATATCTGGCGTGATCTTGTAGGAGATACCTATGTTGAATAGGGTCTCGTCGAAACTCGCTTCGCCCCCTTCGATTTCTTTATTTCCCGCGCCGTAGAGTGTCTTATAGTCATCGACATTGAGCTTAGCGTGCTCGTAGCGTACGCCAGTCGATAGGGTAAGATCGGTAATTAAATCATAATCTAACTGCAAATAAGGCGCGAAGTTGTCATAGGTGCTTTCAGGCACCCACGATAGACCCGTCTGCACTAAAGCCTGCTCAGTGGTATCGCGGAATAGGTCGATACCATAGGCGGCATCGATACCCGTATCGGCAATATTTTTCGCAATTAACGAGGTCTTTAAGCCCCATTTGACCGAAGAGTTGCGCGATTGCTCATAGTACCAGCTCTCGCCTTTAGGGCCTTCGCATTGCACTAAGTTACTGTTGTTTGCCAATGCAGGATCATAGAAGGTCTTGTTACAGCCACCGCCATACACTGCCTCGAAGTCCTGATTGAATAACTGGACACTCAGCTGTTGGCCGGCAATGTTCTCGTGGGTGTAAGTGAGGCTAGTCGTCGTGACTTGGTTGTTCGCCGCTTCCCAAGGTTGTTTTTCTTCGATTGCGCCCGTGGGCTTGCCAGTGGTGATATCGCCTTTCACTGGCATCCAATCGCCATTGTTCTCCATGTTGTAATGGTTAACCATCAGCTCTAAGCGCGACTCGGCAAAGTTGTGGCCGAGTTTGATAAAGAAGTCCTTGCTCTGGCTGTCCATGGACTCGCCTTGCGTCGTATCCACACCAATCACATCGTGGTTTGCATCGTAGTACACGCCGTTATTGCGATAGCTCACCGAACTCAACATATCGATCAGGTCGGATTCGCCCGAAAACGCATAGCTGGCACCAAAACTTACACCGTTAGATTTGAGCGAATCGGGCACAGTGGCATCGAAGCTAACCACGTGCTGGTTATCGCCCGTTGGTTTTTTGGTGATGTAGTTGATGATGCCGCCCTGCGCGCCTAAGCCGTGCATCGCATTGGCGCCGTGGATAATTTCGATACGCTCGATCATCGCTGGATCGATAGTTTGCCCTGAGCGGCCACCACTACGCAGTGGGTTGGATTGGGGTACACCATCGATCATGATTAAGGGCGGACGGCCACGCAGGGTTTCGCCCGTGTTGCTCATCTTCTGGCGGCTGGGGGAAAAGCTAGGTGCTAAGTTACCGATAATGGTCGACAAATCTTTAGTGGTGCGGAACTGCTCTTCGAGTTGCACGCGGTCGATAATAGTCACTGTATTGGGGATAGAGCTTGGCGATTTATCCATGCGGCTCGCGGTGACAGTGATCTTTTCGATGTCTTTATTCTTATTCGTTCCCGTATCTGGGGCTTCTTGAGCGACGGCGGACTGGGTGAGGGCCGCAAAGACGGCAAGGGCAACAAACGAGGTTTTGAACGTCATATAACTTCCTGCTAAGGGCGAGTGAATTTGCTACACCGATATCCTTGGCATCAGACTATTCCGTTAAACAACATTGCAAATGATAACGATTTTTATTGTCGTGTATTTTAAGGAAGTGAATTGGGCTTGTCTAGTCGAGTTGTAAATAAAATGCGTGGGAAAAGTGGCAATTTTTAGGAGTTGTGATTCGGCTAACAAATAGGTGCATTTAGATTGAGGGTTTGTTTGTAGGCTATGCCTCCGATTTGTTGCCGCGTCGAAGGAAGCTTATAATGGCGACCTTTTTCTCGCCTTGGTGCCCATATGAACCGCAAAAAGAAGATTAACGAAACGCTTAAACAGAAGGCGAAAAAAGCCAATGCTAAGTTGCATAGCAGCAATAAGCCTAAATATGTTTCTAAAGCCGAGCGTGCGGCACAGGCCATCGCGGCAGAAACCGAGATGACGCAGCCCATTGAACAATCCGCAGAGCTCGTCGCTAACGAGAATGCTTAACCGACCAACCCTTTACTTAGGGTCTATTACTTAGGGTCTATTACTTAGGGTCTATTACTTAGGGTCTATTACTTAGGGTCTAAATAGTTGATTGGATTTAAGTAAAACGCCTTCTTATATCCTTGGGTGGAAGTGTCTATCAGCCAAGGTCTAGGCAATAGGCTGACAATGGAATAGTGCAAATGGGGTGGTTTGCCTTTGGCGTTCCCCGTGGTACCGACAGTGCCGAGCACATCCCCGCGCCCAGCAAATAAACCTGCCGATGTGTTAATGCTATCGAGGTGGGCAAAATAGTGGATTTGCCATTTCGGGCCGAGTCCGACGATCACTTTGCCACCCTTAAAAAACTCCCCTTTATACAGCAGTAACAGTGGCGTTGGCGCGATTACGGGCGTATTGGCTGCGGCAAAAATATCAATGCCTTTGTGGGTGCCTGAACTGCCCCAGGGTTCATACCAAAAGGTTTGGCTATTCCAATCCTTATTGCTAGCGCCTTTGACTGGGATGAGGGGCTGTTCTGGCACTAAACATCCGGCAAGAATAAAAAGTAGCATGACGAGTGCGATAAATTTGAGCTTCATTTTGACCTCGGTATAACTCTTTTAGGGCGTGTTGACGTTTCAGGGTTGTTTTTGCAGCAATTTGGCTGGCTTTTATGCAAGGCAAAGTCCGCGCAGTGTAGTTATTCTACATAAACGGACGATAACGCAGCAGAAATGCCAGCCCAATGCTGCCCGAAGGGGTCGTCTGGCAAGCGCTTGCTCTTACTTTCTGTCATAAGAGCCGCTCGTCATTTGAGTCGAATAACGACACATCATTCCTCGATTCGCTAGCACGTGCTTGCCGGAACGAACAAAATCTAATCTCGAAACGTCAACACGCCCTAGTGAAACTCACTGAATTCATGCCAATTAGCGGGATACTGGCTGCGCTCGGCCTCGCTGAGTGATAACCAGTAAGGTCGCCAAAATGTATCGCACCAAAACTCAATATTGCCTTGCAGACTGCCGAGCGTATCAGGATCGACCTCGGGAAAGCTTTCCCACGGTGCAGGTGGCGCGGCTTTAAAGGCGATTAGTTGTTGCAGCAGCAAGATATCATTGCTAATGAGTAGCACGCAGAACCCTGCAAAATCAGCATATTGATGCAGAAATACTTTGCTTGGCCCTTGGGCATGATGCAAGACGCCACTGAATACCACATCGCAACTGGCTTCTGGCTCAAATCCTGTGTTGCTGAGCAAGGCATCGAGTCGTTGTTTATCTTGATTGTTCAACAAACAATGGACTTGATAGGCGGCTAAGTCAGGCTGCATCGCTGGGGTGACGATGGGATAAACTTGCTGGCTGGGTAAAGACAGGCTTGGCGCTAGTGTTTCGCTAAAAATTGCTTGAAGATCCGCAGTCTGTGAGTCCGTATTTGCCTTAGGGCCAAGGTGTCGTTTTAACCAGTCAAGTAGTCTCATTTTTACCTCTACGATATTCACAGTTTAAGGGGAATAGCTTGTTGGTTAACTTGGATATTTGCCTCCACATTCTCCTCAGCACTTCCCTCCATAATCGTGGCAGCGGGAGCTTCCCAGCGTAACCAACCCTTGGTGCGCGGCGCATCGATACACCACAGGCCTTCACGTTGTGCTAAGGGAAACACCTCCCGCGACGGAGCAAAAGGGCCGGGGTTCTGCTGGGCAATTTCGACACTGGTCTCAGTGACGTTAGCGATAATGGCGACATGGCCGTAGGGGTTAAACATCCATGGCGCAAATACCAGTAAATCATCGGCCATCGGCTTGCTTTGGCTGCCATTGGTATATTGCCGCAGGGCGCGTTTTTCATTCCAGCTCGCATCGGGCAACAGGTCATTGAAGAAGTCTTTAGCGTGACCGAAACTGTCGGGCATTTTGTGCTGATAACGCAGGTAAAAGTAACGTTTAACGAACTCTACGCACTGGTATTTGATACCTAGGTTATAGCCGTCAAGGGAAAGGTTTCGCCCCTCATTAGTGTTGACGCCGCCGTTATAATAAATCTCGACGCCATTGAGTGAGTCGAGCACATCACCCACTTGGTAGTCGGTATTTAAGTTATAACGAGTCAGCCCGTGGTAGCCGAGATAACTAAAGCCGCAGACTAGGCTCACTGTGAGCAGCAATAAACGAAAACCTTTCACCATCTTTAGTACGACATTCTCAAAAGATAAATTGATTCAGCAGGATACAAAGCCGGATTGTATGCTGTTGTCGTTAAAAACGTCTAGGCGAACTGGCGGTTTGCTGGGAGCTTAATACTTTCGTTGTGCTATAGGTGGGGAGATCCTTAGCGGCGCAATGGTTAAGCACCACTAAGGAGGTATCGGCTATGACTATTTGTTGGAGGCGAGTTTGACTGGAACCACTTCAAACTCGGGTCTGTCTTTGGGTAAGTATGATTTCCACCACCCTTGATTGAGCGCAGGGCTGTGGGCTAGCTCATTGAGGTTAATCCCTTGACCAAACTCAGGGGTCAGCAGGGGAACGGCATAGGCCTTCGCCGCTGCGGCGATCCGTTCTAAGGGTTCATACCAACTGTGCAGCGCTAAATCAAAACTGCTGTTATGGATTGGGATAAGGTATTGACCTTGAAGATCTAAATGCGCCCGTAGCGATTGCTCAGGTTGCATATGGATATCGGCCCACATCTCATCGTAGGCGCCAGTTTCGACTAAGGTGAGGTCGAAGGGGCCAAGTTTATCGCCAATCTTTTTAAAGCCATCAAAATAGCCAGAGTCACCACTGAAAAAGATATTTAATTCTGGGGATTGAATGGCCCAAGAGGCCCACAGGGTTTGATTCTTATCCCTAAGTCCACGGCCCGAAAAATGTTGCGCTGGGGTGGCGGTAAAGCGCACACCTTGGTGCTCGGTTGCTTGCCACCAGTTGAGGGCGACAATTTTTTCCTTGGGAATGCCCCAGCCAATAAGATGCTTATCGACGCCCAGTGGCACAATAAATTTTTGAGTGCGCGCGGCGAGCGCCACTACGCTTTGCTTGTCTAAGTGATCGTAATGATCGTGGGACAAGATAATCCCAGCGAGTGGCGGAATGTTTTCGAGCTCAATAGGCAGAGTATGGAAACGTTTTGGGCCAAACCATTGGCTGGGTGAGGCACGCTTCGAAAACACGGGATCGGTTAACCAATACTGACCATTTAACTGTAACAGCACGGTCGAGTGGCTGATTTTATACAGCATAGGTGTGTCATCAGCCGTGGCAGGCAGCCGCATGGGCTGAATCGGTAGCGCTTGGCTCGGACTCTTATCGGGAATACGTTCAGTGACATAGCGCCATAAAATGGCTGGTAAATTACCTTCACCACTGTGAGTATTTGGCGCTTCATTACGAAAGCGTTGATCCTCTGATGGGCTAGTTTCAATGATATTGGGATCTAAGGTCATAATAACGCTCCCGAGTAGCAGTAGGGCCAAGGTGATTTTGAGTCGCATTGTAAATTTGATAAAAGTAAACTACACAGTGTAGTTTACTCATGGTTGTGCAAAAGTAAACTCAATAGTGTAAAATATCGGCAAATATTTTGATGGCGTACCGCAATGGCAGAAAAAGCAGTAAAACTGACACATTCCCAACTGAAGCGTTTAGCGATCCTCGACGCATCACAGGAAGAATTTATGGTCAATGGTTTTGCCGGCGCTAGCATGGATAGAATTGCCCAGCGTGCCAATGTCTCCAAGCGCACCGTTTACAATCATTTCCCCAGCAAAGAAGTGTTATTCGAGGCGACAACAAGCGACCTATGGACGCGCACCAAGGAAGCGGCCACCTTGGCATTTAATCCCGAGCAGAGCCTCGAGTCTCAATTGCAACATATCGCGCGCCGCTGCTGGGAGTTGTATCAGCAACCGGATTTTCTGCGCGTGGCAAGGGTGGTGATGGCTGAGTTTATTCGTTCACCCATCCAAGCGACCGAGGCCATGGAACGATTGGCCAAGCAAGAAGGTGGATTAGAGGCGTGGCTTGCCGGAGCCGTGGCTCATAAGGCGTTGAAAATCGATAATATCCCTCTGGCGGCCACTCAGTTTTGGGGCATGTTTAAGGCATTCGCCTTTTGGCCTAAATTGTTCCATATGAAAAGTCATGACGAGTACCAACAAGATATTATCGATGCCAATATCCGTATGTTTCTCGCCATGTATCGCGCTTAGTTTTTTCTTTCGTATCAATCATAAGGCCGATAATGCTTTCACATTATCGGCCTTATGTGTTTTATCGCTTCAAACCGTGCTTACAGTAAGGTGGTCGCCAGCAGATAACCGACGGTCGACGCCGTACCCACACCGATCAATCCCGGAATAATAAAGCTGTGGTTAATGATGAACTTACCAATTTTGGTGGTGCCAGTTCGGTCGAAGCCGATGCAGGCCAAATCGCTTGGATAAGTAGGTAGTACAAAGTAACCATAGCTTGCGGGTAAAAAGGCAATCAACAGCTTAGGATCAACGCCTAAAGCCAAGCCCATGGGCGCGATAGCCGTGAGCGCCGCCGCTTGGCTGTTGACCAGTTTTGAGATTAAAAACAGCACTAAGGCATAGGTCCAAGGTTGGTTTTGCACCACATGGGAGAGGTTTTCCTTCAGCACATCCATATGGCTGATAAAGTAAGTATCACTCATCCAAGCCACGCCAAATACCGAGAAAATCGCCACCATGCCAGCTTTAAACACTGGGCCATTGGCAATTTCTGTGGGTTTGACTTTGCAGCTCATTAAGATAAAAGCCCCAGCGATCAACATCATCATCTGGATCACTAAGTTCATCGACAGCGGCGCCAACTTGCCCTTTACCTCAAACACAGGCCGCAGTTCGCTAAAGGAACCGAGTAACACCACGGCGGCGATAGCGGTAAAGAAAATCCCCGTTGCCCAATAGGCTTCCTTAGGAAAGGTTTGATCCAGCAGAGTCTCGCTCTTGTCGTAGATAAACGCCCTTTGTTCGGGATCTTTAATTCGCGCCTGAAACTCTTCGTCCTTATCTAAATCTTTACCACGACGCAGGCTCCAAAGTGCCGCCACTAAAACGCCGCACAGGGAGGCGGGTACGGACACCATTAAAATTTCCAGCATACTATAGGCATGACCAACGCCGTGCTGCGCCGCCAAAATCGATACCATAGAAACCACGGCGACCGACACCGGAGAAGCACAAATCGCCATTTGCGAGGCGACCGAGGCCACCGCCATCGGGCGTTCTGGACGAATGTTTTTCTTCAGGGCGATATCGGAGATGATCGGGAACATGGTGTAAACCACGTGGCCAGTTCCGCATAAGAAGGTTAAGGTCCAAGTGGTTAGCGGCGCCAGAATGGTGATGTATTGTGGGTGGCGGCGCAGTAAACGCTCGGCAAACTGCATCATCACATTTAAACCGCCTGCGGTTTGCAGTACTGAGGCGCAGCCGATCACCGCAAGAATGGTGAGCATCACCTGTACCGGCGGTTGTCCGGGGGCGAGACCAAACACAAAGGTCAGTAAAAATAAGCCAATACCACTTATCAGCCCGAGCCCCATACCACCGTAACGGGTACCGAGCAGTAAACAGCCGAGTACGACAATGAACTCCATTAAAATCACTTGATTCACCCCTGCGGAACCTGCCGCACAATTGCATTAGAACTAGCTGTATTTGGCGCTATTGTGCGAGGGGAATGGATTTGAGAACTTGCGCTGGCGCAAGGTGTAAATAAAAAGTGGCATTGGATTTTTCATAAATTTGAGCTAGCGCTAGAAACGCGCGAGCAGAAGTTGCATTCTTGTTAACTCGGATACGCTAAAGACGCCAGTAGCCAAGTAAAAACGCGTCTATCAGTACTTGCTCCGGTAAAAATAACCATAACAATTTCCAAGGATGTCCAAGTGAAACCTGCCACCTATAACACCGAAGCCTTCGATGAGTGGATCCGCAGTCGCTTTGTGGAACTCAACTCCCAGCTCGAACAGCTTTATTACCAGCAGAGCGACCGTGCCAATGTGCAAGATATCGGCACCGAGCTTAAGCAAACACTAGAAAGCGAAGGGCGCGAGCTGATTAAGGCGCTGCTCGATGAAGGCAATACCGATGAAGGCTTCGACAGTGCCTTCGACCTGTTGGGGAATGTCGGCCTTTATATGGCCGCCTGTCGTCGCCATGAAATTACCGAACCGACACGGGAAACCACTTCGCCACTGGTAGAAGCTTCGGCGCTGGCTATGCATATCGGCGCCTCCATCGGCGTGACGCCACGCTTCGCTACTGCTCATTTGACCACCCATAACCGCGCCCACAATGGTATCTACAAACGCTTTACCGATCTGCCCGACGAAAAGCTGTTTGTGGATTACAACACTAAGGGCATCTTGGCCTATAAGCGTGCTAGCGATGCCTTACTAAAAATTCAGCCCTTGGGGATCTCTCATCCGATTAGCCACGATTTACTGCGGGTCGCCAAGCAGGCATTGCAGGACGTCATTGAATCAAATCAGCAATTATTCAAACGTTTAGATACCGACCGCTTCTTCTATTGCGTGCGTCCCTATTACAAACCCTATCGGGTTGGCTCTGTGGTATATCGCGGCGCCAATGCTGGCGACTTTGCAGGGATTAACGTCATCGATTTAACCCTAGGTCTTTGTTTTGCTAACGAATCGGCTTATTCGCAAATGCTGGTGGATAAGTTTTTATACATGATGCCCGAGGATCAACAAATCTTACGGGAATGCATGCGTCGCCCGAATTTGATGGATGATTTTTTACAGTCAAAGGCCTGCGTGCAGCAGGATTGGTATCAGGAAAACCTCAAGCTGTTTATTGAAGTTTGTGAATTACATGGCGAAACCGCCATTCAACACCACAATGAATTGGTGACTAAATACATTGCCGAGCCTTCGGTGAATATGGAGCAGCAACATTTAGCCAAGGTCACCGCCAGTGGTCCACCATTGCATGTACTGCTCGGCTCCCTCGAGCGCTTAAGGGACAGACGCGCCGCGGTATTGCGTAACGATATTCGCACCCGTTATTACGATCTGAAAAAACTCAAAGACAGTTTAAGGTAAGGCCATGCTGCTAAATGTAAAACAGGACTTTTGCCTCGCAGGCCCAGGCTATCTACTTAACCATTCGGTGGGACGACCAATCAAATCGACCGAACAGGCATTTAAGCAGGCGTTTTTTGCACCTTGGCAAGAGTCTGGCCGCGAACCATGGGGTCAATGGTTGGGCGTCATCGATAACTTTACCGCGGCGCTGGCAAGCCTATTCAATGGTCAGCCGCAGGACTTTTGCCCGCAGGTGAATCTATCGAGCGCCTTGACCAAGTTGGTGATGTCACTGGATAGGTTAAATCGCGATAGCGCCGTGGTGCTGATGAGCGAGATTGATTTTCCCAGCATGGGGTTTGTCCTTAAAAAGGCATTGCCCGCAAGCTGTGAACTGCGTTTTATTCCCAAGGGCTTAGATGTCACCGACCCCAATGTATGGGACGCGCATATCTGTGCCGATGTCGATTTAGTCTTTGTTAGCCATGCCTATTCCAATACGGGTCAGCAGGCGCCATTGGCGCAGATAATTCCCCTTGCCCGTGAGCGTGGCTGCTTGAGCCTAGTGGATGTGGCGCAATCGGCTGGGATTTTGCCGCTGGATTTAGCCAAGCTACAGCCGGACTTTATGATTGGCTCGAGTGTGAAATGGTTATGCTCTGGCCCCGGCGCTGCGTATCTGTGGGTCAATCCGGCGATTTTGCCCCAGTGTCAGCCGCAGGATGTGGGTTGGTTTAGCCATGAAAACCCCTTCGAGTTTGATATCCATGATTTCCGCTATCACCCAACTGCGCTGCGGTTTTGGGGCGGTACGCCTTCTATCGCGCCCTATGCCATTGCTGCTCACAGCATTCAATATTTTGCCAATATTGGTTCACTGGCGATGCGTGAACATAACTTGCAGTTGATGGAGGCTGTTGTACAGACATTAGAGCCTGAGTTGGTCTCGCCGCGGGAAGCAGATAAACGCAGTGGCACCTTGATCCTACAATTTGGCGAGCGCCAAGCACCCATCATGGCGGCGTTGGCGGAGGCGAATATCAGTGTCGATGCCCGCAGTTTAGGAATACGCGTATCGCCGCATATCTATAACGATGAGGCCGATATCGCGAAATTGCTGGAGGTAATAAGAGCCCATCGTTAACGGATTGAACAGGGCTTGCTCGAAGCGGCTATGAATGGGGTGCGCTAAGTCGACCTAGTTACCCCAATGCCGATATAACATCAACCCTTAGTCTCACTGGTTGAGGCTAAGGTAATTTATGGGTGGCGGATGCGCTTAAATGCTGTAGTTATAGCGACAGAACATAGACCGCGGAGTGCGAAGCTCAGGATTGCTTGGGGTGATCGCCAAATCAGCGGGTAGCATCACGGCATCAACTACCAGTGAGCCGCCCATATCCACCAGTGTCAGTGGGATAGTAAACAGCAGTAGAGGCGGAGCAGATATCGCGGATATCACTACACACTCCTCGCCATTATCGACAGCCGTTTGCACACTCGAAAAAGAGTGACCCCAAGTTGAATCTGCCCCCATTCTCGACGTTACTGCTGCGCATCCTGTGAGAGACCCACACACAACTAACCAAACCAACCAACGCATAACCACTCCATTGTTTATGTATGAAAAACCGTATTGCTTACATATGACCGACTCGCTTGAGCAACTAAGCGTGTAGGTACTGTGGCAGCATAGCGATTTTACTCGGCACAAATGTGCTCTGTTTCAATGGGTTGGCATTCTAATCAGATGAGTTTCGTTGGCAATTATTCGGCAATTGCCCTGTTATGACTCAATCCGTTTGCGATTGAGGCGTTCAACTATCTGGCTGGCATTCAGATCGTGGACGACGTTTATCACGGTGGACGGCGCGTCGGTAATGGCGCCTATCACCACTAGAATGGGGATGGTTTCCATCGGTAACCCTAAGGTAGTGACGATAAAAATCTCCCCGAGAAAAGCGCCGCCCGGCACGCCGCCAATGATGAAGGCGGACAGGACGGAGATGAGTATGGTCACCATAAACACATCGACCGTAAAATCTAAACCGAGCAGAGAGTAAATAAATACAATCTTCAAGGCGGTGATAATGGATGCGCCGCCCTTATTTAAATTCACCAGCAGCGGCAGGCTGATATCGGCGATTTCGGGTTTTATCCCCATCTTCAGCGCCGCCCTTAAGGTAACGGGCAGGGTCGCGAGGGAGGAGGTAGTACCTAATGCGGTCACTGCGGGTTCTAGGGCGTGGCGCCAAAATTGTCTAATCCCGTGCATGCCGCCACCAAGCCAGGCATAAAAGGTGGAGCCGACGGTAAGGTAGATAAAACAGGCCACTAAAAATAATCCCACGGCGCGGGCAAAGGTCACCACAAGCTGCGGATCTTGACTCGCCATGGTGGAGGCAAAGTAAGCGCCAAGGCCGACGGGGGCTGCCAGCATAATGATGCTGACAATCTTCATGATCACGGTATTAAAACTGTCGAGCAGTGCCGAGACTTTACGGCCATCTTCCCCCGATTGACCTATGGCGATTCCGGCAATCACCGACATGATGATAAGCGCCAAGATATTGGATTTGGAGAGTAATCCAGAAAAGTCATTAGTGGTCAGCAGCGCCACAAAATCCATCTTCCCCGAGGTATCGCTAACGGTTTGATTAAGATCGAGGGTCACGCCTTGGGCTGGATCAAACATCAATGCTAGTAAGGTGATGCCGACGGCGGGAATAATCGCCATCAGAATCGAGACGCCCATAATCGACGCTAAAATCGCCCCGAGCTTTTTTAAGTCCGTCATGCGGGCTATTGATGAGGTCACGCTGATCGCCACCAAGGGCACGATAATCATAAACAATAGATTCAGAAAGATTTGCCCTAGGGGCTTGAGCTTGAGTGCCAAGGATGGCCAATAGATGCCGATCATGCCGCCGAGTAATAATGCGCTGAGTAGCACAATAGAGTCTTGATAGGGTTTAAGTTTTTGCCACATAGCTAAGCGCCTATTGTTATTTTTATCATTATTTTGGTGTGTCATTAGGAGCGCCCAAATGAAAGGGGAACAATCATGCAGCATGGACATGTTCAAGCTAGCGAGTCATGTAAATAAGTGCAAGAAGGGATTGGAAATAAACTGTTTTTTGGCTTGGACTTGGGTTAGGACATGGCTTTGGGCTAACGGGTAACCAGCGTGCTTAAGTCTCTTCTTCATCTGATTTCGGACGATGCGGCTTTTGTTAACGCGATAGCTTCTGTTTAGGCGTATTAGCCACACGGCGAGTGCACGTCAGTAAAAAGGTGTATTTACCTAGTTAGGCTCGTTTGTAGCGTTGTGCCACGCTCGTTTATTGATTAGCTTAACCACTCTGGGTTGTATGCTAATACCCAAGGCCAAAATTACTATTTAATCAGGGATGAATGAAATGCTAAAAAAATGGATTGCGATACTGCTGCCCGTTGCCGTATTAGGTTTGAGTGGCTGCTCCTCGGTAAATGACACAGATACCGATTCGACGGTGGCAAGCAGCGCCGAGAAGAAAGTCACCAAAAAAGATTGCGACAAAATCACTACCACGGGTTCACGCCTTGGTCGTTGCAGATAATCAGCTTGCTCCTGCATGTATCAGCAAAAAAACGGTCCACTTGAGGACCGTTTTTTGTTTGTCGCATTTGTTATTGCTCAACCGCCTTAGCGGAAGGCTGACACAAGTGATTGATGCCTTCTAGCCTGTTATCACCAACTCAGTTGATAATTGAGGGCAAAGGTGCGGCCACGGCCATGGTAGTCGAACATAGACTCAGGGCCGTAGGTTGGGCTGTAGAAGTACACAGCTCTTTGGCCCCACAGGGTGCTGTAGTCTTTATCGAGCAGGTTTTCGATACCGTAGCTCAGGGTACCGACGGGTAAATCGATAGAGCCCAGTAAATCCAGCGTCGTGTAGCTATCAAGCTCACTCGTTAGGCCATCATTGGTTTTGAAGCGATAGTCGGACTCGGCGCTAAAACTGTGCTCTGCCTGTAAACGGATCTTCTGTGTCTCGCCGCGCCAGCCAATAAAGGCAGTGGCTTTAGAGGGTGAGGCGTAAGTGACGGTTTCATCGATCCAATCATTCTCATCCTTCACTTCACTGCGCACCAAATGCAGGTTGGTGCCGACTTGCCAATCTGAGGTGATATCAAAGTTCAGCTGTGCCTCAAGGCCATAGCTGCGCTTATCTTGGTCTTTGACATTGATGGTCAGATCTTTGCTGTTGACCTCAATGACCTTGTCAGACACGGCATAGTAGACGCTGGCTTGCGCCTGCCAACGGTCTGCAAGATAACGCCATCCCAGCTCCATGGAGTCGGTCTTGATCCCATCAAGACGGGTATCATTGATATTGATGCTATTTTGCAGCTGTAAGTAACCATCTGCATCGGCCTTGTAGGTGCCGCGGCCATAGTATTTCGACAGGTCTGGCAGTTCAAAGCCTTGGGAATAGGCAAGCCAGAGTTGTTGGTCTTGGCTCAACTTGGCCACCAAGCCAAGGTTGACTAAGCCTATGTTATAGTCGGTGCTGCCGCCTTTAATGGCATCGGCTCCCTTGGCCTTGCCAGAGGCAATCGCCACCTGTTGGTTATAACCGATAAAATCATCAACACTGTTTTCCATATGTTGATAACGATAGCCAGCGTTTAGCACCAAAAAGCTATTCATCTCCCAACTGCTTTGGATAAATGCCGCAATGGATTCGACCGTAAAGTCGACATAACGACCGGTAGTGAACAGCTCGCGCATCACTAAGCCGCCGTGTTGGTTAGCGGCATCAAGGTCGAAGCTCATTTGGCTCGAATCAAAACTTTCTTTATCCCAATCCAGTCCCCAAGTGAGAGTGAGGCTATCGATGGGTTTGGATTCTACGACCGCTTTCAAACCATAGATGCTGGTGTTTTGGGCCGATGCTGAGAAGTTGTAGACGCCACTGGTTTCATTGACATAGGGGAACGGGTGAAAATCCAGATTCTCTTTGCGATAAAAGCCTTGTAAATACAGGGTTTGACCCAGAAACTCATCTTGGGAGTAGAACAGATTCAGTAAAGTACGCTCGGTGGCGGGGCTGCGGTCAGCGTCCAATCCTTTACGGGTTTCCAGCACTGAGGCATCGCCAGTGACACCGAAGAAGTTCTCACCCATATACAGGCCATGTTCTTCGTCTGAACCATTCCGATAGTATTGCGCCATGGCGCTGAGGTTGGCGTCATTGGCAAGCTGCCAATCCATATTCGCCATTAAATCATAACCTTGGGTGTACTGCATGCCGGTTTGGGTAATGTCCAGCATCACAGGGTTGCTACTGCCATCAAACCATTGGCCGTTTTCCTGCCAAGCGGCACTAAAGCGCCCCTTAAGCGAATCGTTGCCCCCGGTCACCGCCAGCGCTGTGCGGTAATCTAAATCATCACTGCTATTAAAGCCGGACTTGAATCCCGCTTCGGCTTCGAAGGTATCACTGCTGTCAGCCGCTTTTTTGGTGACAATATTAATGGCACCGCCCAGTGCGCCACCGCCATAGATAGCCGACGCGCCAGCCAGCACCTCGATGCGGGCAATATTGAATGGATCTATACTGTCGAGTTGACGGCTGATGCTGCGTGAGGTGTTCATCGACACGCCATCGATTAATACCACCATGGCGCGGCCGCGAATATTCTGGCCAAAGTTGGTGCGCCCTTGGCTGGACACATCCATCGATGGCACTAAGGCGGCGAGCATTTCCTTAATCCCTTTGCCGCTATCGGTTTGCTCGCGAATACTGGCTTCATCAATGATCCACACAGTGCTGGAGAGATCGCTGATTTGGGTCGGTGAGCGGGTGGCGGAGACCACCATGCGCTCCATCTCATTTTCAGTGGCTGTCGCCACATTAACAAGCCCCAGTTGGCAGATAACAGCGGCGGCGACTAGGCTTATCGGCCCCATAGACTTAGGCATAGCATTCTCCATCAAAAACAACAGGTACATGAGAAGCCAAAAGGACAGCACTGTGGTGACATTTTCTCGCGACCCAGAAAGCGTTTTTAATGGTTTTAATTCAATGCGCTAACTGAATATGAATGGAGAGTATTCCGTGTTTGGCTCCAAAAAAGACGCATTATTATAGTTGTAATCGAGAATCGTTCTTAATTGAATTTACAAAGCCTTTACTTTTTTACTTGTTGTAAATCACTCAATGACAACAAATGGACAAATAACAGCGAGAGGTTAGGGTTTATGTGTGTTGATGGTGGGCTGAGCTATGTCGGGTAGGCATAAAATCCGCAGAAGATTAGAGACAAAAAAAGCCCCGACAGAAGACTGTCGGGGCTATTAGATGTTGTGCAGCTAATCGATGCCGTTAGCCATTACAGGCTGTAGTACATCTCGAACTCTAGTGGGTGAGTTGTACGGCTTACACGCTCAGCTTCTGCAGATTTCAGTGCAATGTAAGATTGGATGAAATCTTCGCTGAATACACCGCCGCGAGTTAAGAACTCGTGGTCAGCTTGCAGGTTCTCAAGCGCGTTTTCTAATGAAGTCGCTACTTGTGGGATTTCAGCCGCTTCTTCCGCTGGCAGATCGTACAAGTCTTTATCCATAGCTTCGCCTGGATGGATCTTGTTTTGGATACCATCGATACCCGCCATCAGCAGTGCCGCGAAACCTAAGTATGGGTTTGCATGTGGATCTGGGAAGCGAGTTTCGATACGACGGCCTTTAGGGCTTGGTACAACTGGAATACGGATTGAAGCGCTGCGGTTACGTGCTGAGTAAGCTAACATCACTGGCGCTTCGAAGTGTGGCACTAAACGCTTGTAAGAGTTAGTGCTTGGGTTAGTGAAAGCGTTCAGCGCGCGAGCGTGCTTGATGATACCACCGATGTAGTACAGTGCAGTTTCACTTAAACCAGCGTATTTGTCGCCTGCGAACAGGTTCACACCGTCTTTAGACAGAGATTGGTGAACGTGCATACCGCTACCGTTGTCGCCAACGATTGGCTTAGGCATGAAAGTCGCAGTCTTACCGTAGGCGTGAGCCATGTTGTGTACTACGTACTTCAGAATTTGGATTTCGTCCGCTTTCTTAGTCAGAGTGTTGAAGCGAGTTGCGATTTCGTTTTGACCCGCAGTCGCCACTTCATGGTGGTGAGCTTCAACGACTTGACCCATTTCTTCGAGCACTAAACACATAGCGCTACGTAAGTCTTGTGATGAGTCAACAGGAGCTACTGGGAAGTAACCGCCTTTCACGAATGGACGGTGACCAGTGTTACCACCTTCGTAGCTAGTGCCAGAGTTCCATGCCGCTTCTTTAGCGTCGATTTTCACGAAACAACCAGACATGTCAGTACCGAAACGTACGTCGTCGAACAGGAAGAATTCTGGTTCTGGTCCAACTAATACAGTGTCAGCGATACCGGTAGAGCGTAAGTATTCTTCCGCTTTTTTCGCGATAGAACGTGGGTCGCGGTCATAACCAGTCATAGTGCCTGGCTCGAGAATGTCACAGCGGATCAGTGCAGTGGTTTCTTCGGTGAATGGGTCTAATACAAACGTGGTTGGGTCAGGCATCAGCACCATGTCTGATTCGTTAATGCCTTTCCAGCCAGCGATTGACGAACCGTCAAACATTTTGCCGTCTTCGAAGAAATCAGCGTCTACCTGATGAGCAGGGATAGATACGTGCTGCTCTTTACCTTTGGTGTCGGTAAAACGTAAATCAACAAACTTAACTTCTAATTCTTCAAGTTGCTTTAAAACTGATTCAACTGACATTCTCAAGTCTCCGGTAGGGTAAAGGGATGTCCCTTCTATAATCTTTTAACTCAAGTCGCGCTTGAGCCAAACTTACAAGCTATATAGCGATATCTATGCCAACAATTTAAGATGTTGATAATCAAAGGCTATATATTTTGGTGCACAACAATTTACTCAGTGTTGCACTATGTTGGTGCGTTTGCATGTGGCATTTTGGTGCATTAATCCATTTTGGTGCGCGCCGTCACAACACCATTTTAGTGCACGGTATTTGAGTGCAATCTCGCCACGCCCATTTATCCCGAACTCGTCGGCCCATTAAACTCATAGGCAAGCCAGGTTGATATCTCAATTCTGGCTTTTGACAAGATTCGAAACCAAACAAAGCACAATGAATCTAGCACATTAGTGAGGCGAGATAACCGTGCAAGCTCACTATTTCAATCGCACGCAATAATGTCACAAAACTGTGGCAACCTAAGCTGTTTTTCGCGGGACAGTTATGGGTAGATATATTGAATAATGCTTAATTATCAACTCATTAAAATCGTTGTTCGCAATGGGGAATAGAGTTTGTTGAAACTGAGGCCAAAGTTATCCGCTGAAATCGCTAAATGGCGCCAGCCGGGCTTATTTCGCTGCTCATTCTGGCGTGTCACGGCTTGATGACGTGGATTGACTATACTTATGGCGGCTTTGGGCCGAGCGGCAAAAGTAGTACTGAGTGAAAAACAGTGAATTCAGCTGCTTAGCTTGGTCGATGACAAGATAAACTGGCGAATCGCCTGCGCATTAACGGTGCATTTAGGCTATTTGACTCAGGCAAGAGAGTGGCTTTTGAGCACTGTGCTCAAAAAATTGTTTTATAAGTGTTCAAAAATAATCCTGTGCGGCGAGGCCGCTCTGGAGTAGAATGTCACGCTTTTTTATGGCGACTCAACGTAGATTGCTATAACGAATATTGAAATATCCCTATTTTTGTTTGATGGTAAGAGGTTTATCCGTGCTAGAGAATTTACGTAACATCGCCATTATTGCGCACGTTGACCATGGCAAAACGACCCTGGTTGACAAGCTGCTGTCGCAATCAGGAACCCTTGCAACCCGGGGAGAAGCTACTGAGCGGGTGATGGACTCCAACGATCTTGAAAAGGAACGTGGGATCACGATTCTGGCAAAGAATACTGCCATCAAGTGGAACGACTACCGCATTAACATCGTAGACACCCCAGGCCACGCCGACTTCGGTGGTGAGGTTGAGCGCGTACTGTCTATGGTGGACTCAGTATTACTGCTGGTTGACGCCGTTGACGGTCCAATGCCACAGACTCGCTTCGTAACCAAGAAAGCGTTCGCCCAAGGCTTAAAGCCAATAGTTGTTATCAACAAGATTGACCGTCCTGGTGCTCGCCCTGATTGGGTTATCGACCAAGTATTCGACCTGTTCGATAACTTAGGTGCGACCGACGAACAATTAGATTTCCCAGTGGTTTACGCTTCTGCGTTAAACGGCTTCGCAACCTTAGATCCGGATGAAGTTGGCACTGATATGACGCCACTGTTCCAAACTATCGTTGAAAAAGTATCTTCACCTGCAGCTGACGCTGAAGGTCCATTCCAGATGCAAATTTCTCAGCTCGATTACAACTCATACGTGGGTGTTATCGGTGTTGGCCGCATCAAGCGTGGTAGCATCAAGACTAACCAACAAGTGACCGTGATCGGCGCCGATGGTAAGACTCGTAACGGTAAAATGGGCCAAGTATTAGGTTACATGGGCTTAGAGCGTACCGAAGTTGACGTAGCAAACGCTGGCGACATCGTAGCTATTACCGGTTTAGGTGAGCTGAAGATTTCTGACACTGTGTGTGCCGCAGGTAATGTTGAAGCGCTGCCACCACTGTCAGTTGACGAACCAACACTGACCATGACTTTCCAAGTCAACACTTCACCTTTCGCAGGTAAAGAAGGTAAGTACGTGACTTCACGTAACATTCTTGAGCGTCTGCAACAAGAATTAGTGCACAACGTGGCACTGCGTGTTGAAGAAACCGACAGCCCAGACCGTTTCGCGGTATCTGGCCGTGGTGAATTACACTTATCTATCCTGATCGAAAACATGCGTCGTGAAGGTTACGAATTAGCGGTTTCTCGTCCAGAAGTAATCTTAAAAACCATCGATGGCGAACTGTGTGAGCCATACGAAACTCTGACCGTTGACGTTGAAGAAGAGCATCAAGGTACTGTCATCGAGAAGCTGGGTGTACGTAAGGCTGAGATGAAAGACATGCAGCTTGACGGTAAAGGCCGCGTGCGCGTTGACTTTATCATCCCAAGCCGTGGCTTAATCGGTTTCCAAACTGAGTTCTTAACGGCAACTTCTGGTACTGGTCTGATTTACCACTCATTCGATCACTACGGTCCGCACAAAGGTGGCGATATCGGTCAACGCGCTAACGGCGTATTGATCTCTAACGCGACTGGTAAGGCGCTAACATTCGCACTGTTCGGTCTGCAGGACCGCGGTCGTCTGTTTATCGGCCACGCTGCCGAAGTTTACGAAGGTCAAGTTGTGGGTATCCACTCACGTTCTAACGACCTGACAGTTAACTGTCTGAAAGGTAAGCAGCTGACTAACATGCGTGCTTCTGGTACTGACGAAGCTCAAGTACTGACTACGCCAATCACTTTAACTCTTGAGCAAGCACTTGAGTTTATCGATGATGACGAATTAGTTGAAGTAACACCTAAGAGCATCCGTGTTCGCAAGAAACACTTAACTGAAAACGACCGTAAGCGCGCTAGCCGCGGCTAATGGTGGTTGTGTAGTTGCGTAAAGTGACTGCCACAGAGTGAATAAAGCCCCGCTAAGGCAACTTAGCGGGGCTTTTTTATCAGCCTTCAATCCTCAATTTTCCCCTTCCGATACTGCTGTTGCCATTGCTTAGGGGAAAACCCTGTCCAAGTTTTAAAGTGGCGACTAAACACGGCGACTTCGGCATAACCGAGTTGCAGTGCGAGTTCGGTGATGGTTTGCGTGCCGTAGCTGAGTTGCTGTTGGGCGATATTTTGCCGAACATCCTGTAGTAATTGTCGATAGCTTTGCCCCGTCTCTTGCAGCCTCGTTTGTAGGGTGCGTTCGTGTAAACCCAGCGCCGTCGATACCCGTTCGATGCAGCATTCTCCCGTGGGCAGCAGCCGATGGATTAAGTCCCGTGCTTGGTCGGCAAGGTTGTCGGGGTAGCGGCTCTGTAAATATTGCAGGTGCGACTGGAGATGGCGGTTAAGCGCCTCTTCATCGTGATAGTTACGCCCCAAGAGTTGTGAGCTTTTAAGCACTACGCCATTAAAGGGCTCGCGAAAACGTACCGAGTGGGTAAGGCGCTGAGATTCCAGTTCGCTGGGTTTGTTCTGGCATAAATACAAAGGAATGTTGCTGATATTGATATTCAGCAGGCTCGAGACAAACATCGCCAGCTGCGCCACGCTCATTTGCATCAGTTGTTCTATGCCCCTAGGGCTGTGAACATTCATCGATAGTGCAAGGCGGACAATCTCACCCTGAGATTGCAGTTGTAATGATACGCCTGAGGCGTGCAGATACAGATAGTCATTCACGCGGGCCAGCGCATCGGCCACAGTGGCCGCGCGGGAAACCAGCATAGGTAAATCACCCAATACATGCAAAGTCTGTCGCTGGGCCAACATTAACCCAAACAAGGGCTGCTGACAGCGCTGCGCGGCAATTTCCAATAATTCGGCTAGCCGCGGATAAGCGATATAGGTGTTGGGATCGCGAAACTGGGCCTGACGCAATCCAGCCTGATGGATCATTTCTATGGGGTTTTCCCCCAATTCTAGGACCAGTTGCTCGAATTGAGCGACGGCACCACTTCTGACTAGGTACATGGGACGCTTAGTTCACTTTGTTATAAGACTCGCAATATATCAAATTTGGCTCGTAATAAGTCAAGAAGATGTGCAATTAACCATCTAAATTAACAACGTCTTAATAATGAAATTGATAAATATAAAAAGAGGACAGCTATGCGTTTACTGAATAAAACCGCTGTGGTGACGGGGGCTGCTGGGGGCATAGGGCAAGCCATCATCCGTAAACTACTCGCCGAAGGGGCTCGCGTTGTTGCCGCCGATCTGTCGGCCGATGCGCTCAAAGTATTTAACGATTTTCCCGCCGATAAGTTGGTGACTTTTAGCGTCGATGTGACCGACTACAAGCAAGTTGAAGCCATGGTCAAGCATGCGGCTGACCAGTTCGGTCAGCTCGATATTCTGATCAATAATGCCGGCATAGGCTTGGCTAAGCCGCTGTTACAGCATGATCCTATTAATGATTTTGAACCTGTCACCAATGTAAACCAAAAAGGCGTGTACCACGGCATCCTCGCTGGTGGCCGTCAATTCCAAGCCCAAGGCTCTCGGGGCGTGATTTTAAATACTTCGTCGGTTTACGCGCAGATCGCCTCAGAAATGACCTTCACCTACAACGTCAGTAAAGCCGCCGTAGACATGATGACCAAATGCGCTGCGCTGGAACTGGCTCCCCTTGGCGTGCGGGTTTGCGCCGTGGCGCCGGGCCGTGTCGACACACCTATGCTTCGTCAGTACGAGGCGCTCGGGTTGTGGGAACACATTCGTAAAGAGCAAATGCGTCAAGAATTTACCCAACCGAATGAGATTGCCGATGTGGTGGCGTTTCTCGTTAGTGACGAGGCCAACTGCATCAATGGCTGCACAGTGAACGCCTCCGACGGCTTTGAAAACTTTAAATATCCACTGCTGGGGTAGTGGTCGCTCGACCCAACAACACAATAACAACAATGAGGAATGCAAACATGGCTCTACCAGAAGTGATTAATCATCAAGACTTTTTATTAACCCTCAATACCAACGAGGAGCAGATCATCAAAGATGCACTGCCGGGCGTTGATGTTTATCCATTGTTCTTAGATCCAGAAAACGGTACTTGGGTGATCCGTGCTAAGTTCAAGCCAGGTATTACTCTACCAAAACACTTCCATACAGGCGTGGTTCACTTCTACACTCTATCAGGTCGTTGGAACTACGTTGAATATCCAGATCAACCGCAAACTGCTGGTAGCTACCTGTATGAGCCAGGCGGTTCTATTCATACTTTCCACTGCCCAGAAGATTCGGAAGGCGCTGATGGCTTTATGGTGATCACGGGTTGTAACGTGAACTTCGATGAAAATGGTAACTTCATGTTCATGATGGACGCTGGTTGGATTGAGCAAGCTGTTGTTGCTGCGGCTAAAGCGCAAGGCTTTACTGCTCGTTACATCAAACCAGGTGCTCAAGCGCGTATGAGCGACGCAGAATAAGGATTTGGCTATGAGCATGATGAATGCCCAAACCATGAAGGCAATCGTGATGCAGGACGGCGAAGTCACCCTGCAGCAAGTCGATTTACCTAAACCACAGGCTGGCCAGGTTTTAGTTCGTAGCCTTGCCTGTGGTATCTGTGGTTCAGATATCCACATTACTCGCCACTACAGTGAAGTGTTTAGCTTCTACCGCAAGCTTGGCGTTATGCCAGAAGGCGTAGATGACCATGTACCTGTGATGCTTGGCCATGAGTTCTGCGCTGAAGTGGTAGAATTCGGTCCGCAAACGCAACAAACATTAGCAGTCGGCACTCGCGTAACTTCAGTACCTATCCTGATGAGCCAAAATGGTGCGGGTGTGGGGGTGACTCCCGGTGTTAATGGGGCCTATTCAGAGTACTTTATTCTCGATGAGGCGCTGTTAATCCCTGTGCCTGACCATTTACCACCAGAAGCCGTGGCGCTAACCGAACCCTTAGCCGTAGGGTTACATGCCGTAAATCGGGGGAACGTCGGCGCAGAAGACACGGCATTAGTGGTGGGTTGTGGCCCAATTGGTTTAGCTGCCATTTCTGCACTGCATCTACGCGGAGTACGCAACATTATTGCGGCCGACCTACAGGGCGAAAAACTGCAATTAGCCCGTGAATTTGGTGCGACTCATATAGTAAACCCAGGTGAGCAGGACGAAGTCGCCTATGCCGCCGAAGTTGCTGCGGGTCATCGTGTGGTGATTTTCGAATGCGTGGGCATCCACAAGTTGATTGAAGGCTTTGTGAAGCGTGCGCCAGCTAAAGCCACCATAGTGGTAACAGGTATTCACACCGCAGAAGCGAATATCAACTACGCCTATGCCACAGTGAAAGAGCTGGATATGCGTTTCTCTTACTACTATCAGCCTGATGAATTCGCTGCCTGTTTAGCGGAATTAGCCCAGGGCACCATTCCTTGGCGTAAGCTGCTCACGGGTAAAGTGGGGATGGATGGGGTATCGGGGGCATTCAAGCAATTAATGCAACCGAATCCACATATTAAGGTTGTGATTGAACCTTGGCGTAACGGCGAGTTGGAGACGCTCAACTAATCGTTCAAAGCGCTCAATCAAATTAAGCCGCTAACTCGTTTAGCGGCTTTTTTGTTCATTGTTGCTATTTTTGTTATCCTCAATTGGCTAATTTTTAATCCTGAACTGGTTCACAAAATAGCGACTTTTGACCGATTTCGATTGTGTTTTGTTGAATCTAGCCTAGGGTTAATGGTTAGGTCAATCCCTAGTGATGGCATTGTCTTTGTTACCAAATTTGTCTTTTTTGCTGTCACAAGATTGCCAACAAGCCTTGGCAAACTGTGAAGGCTCTCGTTTCGACCGTAGTGTGTCTAGCAAGAGTTTTAGGGCGCGCTACTCCCGTTAGTGCAAGCTAAGTAAAGGAATATTCAATGGACAAGACGCAAAGTTCCCAAGGTAAATGCCCCGTGATGCATGGGGCGAATTCAGCGGTCGCCAGCAACAATATGGACTGGTGGCCTAAGGCACTTAATCTCGATATTTTGCACCAGCACGATAAGAAGACGGATCCTATGGATCCTAAGTTTAACTATCGCGATGCCTTCAACAGCTTAGATCTCGCCGCGGTGAAGCGCGACCTCAATGCTTTAATGACCGACAGCCAAGATTGGTGGCCCGCCGATTGGGGACACTATGGCGGCCTGATGATCCGTATGGCATGGCACTCAGCCGGGACCTATAGAGTTGCCGATGGCCGTGGCGGCGCGGGAACGGGCAATCAACGCTTTGCACCACTCAATAGCTGGCCTGATAACGCCAACCTCGACAAAGCCCGTCGTCTACTCTGGCCGATTAAGAAAAAATACGGCAACAAACTCTCATGGGCGGATTTAATGATCCTCGCGGGCAATGTGGCCTACGAGTCTATGGGTTTAAAAACCTATGGATTCGCCGGTGGCCGAGAGGATATCTGGCACCCAGAGAAGGACATTTATTGGGGCTCTGAAAAACAATGGCTAGCGCCGACGGAAAATCCCAACAGCCGTTATTCTGGCGAACGTGACCTTGAAAACCCTTTGGCTGCCGTGATGATGGGGCTGATCTATGTGAATCCTGAAGGGGTCGATGGCAAACCCGATCCCCTGCGTACCGCCCAAGATGTGCGTGTCACCTTTGCGCGAATGGCGATGAATGATGAGGAAACCGTGGCCTTAACCGCCGGCGGCCACACCGTGGGTAAATGCCATGGTAATGGTAAGGCGCAGGATCTTGGCCCCGAGCCTGAGGGCGAAGAACTTGAGGCCCAAGGTTTGGGCTGGCTCAATAAAAAAGGCCCGGGCACAGGCGCGAATGCCGTGACCAGTGGCCTCGAAGGCGCTTGGACAACTCACCCCACCCAGTGGGATAACGGTTATTTTCACCTACTGTTAAATTACGATTGGGAATTGAAAAAAAGTCCAGCGGGCGCCTCACAGTGGGAACCGATTAATATCAAAGAGGAAGATAAAGTCGTTTCTGTAGGGGATCCGAATCGCAAGTTTAATCCCATCATGACGGATGCGGATATGGCGATGAAGATGGATCCTGAGTATCGCAAAATCTCCGAGAAGTTTTATCAAGACCCCGCCTATTTCTCCGAGGTATTTGCCCGCGCTTGGTTTAAGTTAACTCACCGCGATCTCGGGCCTAAGAGTCGCTACTTGGGGCCAGAAGTGCCGAATGAGGATTTGCTTTGGCAAGACCCGATCCCAAGCGTGGATTATCGCTTAGATGCCAGTGAGATTGTCGAGCTGAAGGCGAAATTATTAGCCTCGGGGCTCAGTGTATCTGAACTGGTTGCTACTGCGTGGGACAGTGCCCGCACCTTCCGTGGCTCGGATTTCCGTGGTGGCGCCAATGGCGCGCGGATCCGCTTAGCACCGCAAAAGGATTGGCAGGCCAACGAACCCGAGCGGCTGCAAAAGGTGCTTAAAGTATTAACCGAATTGCAGGCAAGCCTAAGCAAAAAAGTCAGCATTGCCGACTTAATCGTACTGGGCGGCGCCGCAGCGATTGAAAAGGCCGCCCACGCTGCGGGAGTCAAAATCACAGTGCCCTTTATCCCCGGTCGTGGCGATGCGACGCAGGAAATGACAGATGTGGAATCCTTTGCCGTGCTTGAGCCCTTGCACGATGCGTATCGTAACTGGCAGAAAAAGGATTATGTGGTTCAGCCCGAGGAGATGATGCTCGATCGCACTCAATTGATGGGGTTAACCGCCCATGAGATGACGGTGCTGATTGGGGGGATGCGGGTGTTAGGCACTAACTATGGCGGCACGCGGCACGGTGTGTTTACCGACAAAGTGGGTGTGTTAACTAATGATTTCTTTGTGAATCTCACCGACATGACCTACAACTGGAAGCCTGCGGGCAGCAATCTTTATGAGATAGTCGAGCGTAAAACTGGCGCAGTGAAGTGGACCGCGACCCGCGTCGATCTGGTGTTTGGCTCTAACTCGATTTTGCGCTCCTATGCCGAGGTGTATGCGCAGGATGATGCCAAAGAAAAGTTTGTGCATGACTTTGTGGCAGCTTGGACTAAGGTGATGAATGCCGATAGGTTCGACCTTGCCTAATCTCTAGCGTTTAAGCTTAGCGTGAACATAAAAGGTGCAGCTTGGGCTGCACCTTTTTTTATGTCTACTTACCAACAAATCAGAGAACTAATGGCCCACGCGGTCAATCACTTGGATAAGCTCCATGCGGATACTGTCCGGTGTTTGGCTATGCCAGAACCCGGCTAAATAGGCGCCCAGCGGTAGAGCAAAGAGTGCCAATAATAACAAGACTAACAATCCCTTATGGCTAACTCTGTGGCCCGATTTAAGGCCAAAACCGAGCGCCGCCGATTTAGGGCAAGCGGCCACACAGCGCATACAGGCTTGGCATTCGTCGCTGCGTACCGTAGTTTTGGTGTGCACTATGATGTTGGCTGGGCAGGCGCGGGTACATTTATCGCACTTCATGCCTTTGGCTTCGATCAGGCAATGCTGAGTATCGCGGCGGATCTTGAGTGGGCTGGCAAAACTTAAGATCCCAAGCATGGCGCCATAGGGACACAAGTAGCGGCAAAAGCCTTGGCGACGCCACGCAGCTAGGGCGAGGATAAGAGCGAAGCAGGCTAAGGTAACAAGCCCTGGCGTGACAAAAAACAGCGCCATCTTAAGATCGGCAATCTTGTGGTAGTTGCCCTGTAGATAATAGGGGATCGACTCGCTAGGCATACCGATGACGATGTAAAAAAGCGCCAGTAGTAATAGGTACTTAAGCATACGCAGTGGCCAGTCTAACCATGCGGGTGGCGCAAGTTCTGCTTTGATAAAGCGCTTGCGCAAGGCGTAGAGGTATTCGCCAGCGAGTCCTAATGGGCAGGCCCAGCCACAAAAGGCGCGTTTGCAGAGTAAGCCCGTGAGTAACACGGCGGCGAGCATGACGGCTGCAGCTGGGTGCGTTTGGTCCCACAGGTTGAGCGTCAAAATGGCTTTTAATTCAATTCCGCCCGCGATAGGCAAGAAGGCGTCGGCGACATCGGGGCGCATCAACCAAGGCACTATGCCTTGTTTAAGCTGGATAGCATTGATGCAGTATTGGATAGCGACGATAAACAGCGAGAGCGCGAGCAGATGCTGGCAGCCTTCGCGCAGGGTGTTGATTTTTATCTCACCCTTTAATTCCTCAGGGGCAAACTTGTTGGCTATCAGGCACAGCGGTAAGGCAATGGCTAGGGCGATCGCCAAAGGCCAGTAGAGGCTAATCGCTACGGCGCCAACACTTAAGAGTAAGGTGGCAACAGCGCCCCATTTTTTACCGCTCCAATAACTTAAGGATGCGATATACATCAGGGCCAACATCAGGGTAAGAGATTCAATAAAAGTCATGTTAATACTGCAAATAGAATACACGTATTCCATCTGAGTGGCTTTCGTTAGATAAGTTTTTGAGCCTAAAGCGAAATTGTGCGGTAGATCCGATATTTACAGTATGCCGTGGTAAAAGCGAGTGATAGCTCACAAAGCCGACACAGCACCTTATAGACCGAGTCGATTTTGTAGAGTAGGAGATGGCACTCGCTTTGGTTTGCCGTGTTAGTTTATACCTTCCTGTATCTCTAATAGATTGATTTCACTGGATTGCACATTGTTACGGCCCTGATGTTTAGCGCGATACAGGGCATCGTCCGCCAGCTTGATGGCATGCTCTAGGGGATGGGCAAAATCAACGGCCGCCACCCCAAGACTGAGGGTGACAGTAAACACTTCTTGCGTCTCGGCCATAAAGCTTAACTCGGCGACGGCGCTACGAATGCGTTCGGCGCATTGGTGTGCCTCGGTAAGGGACACGTCATGCAGCAACATAATAAATTCTTCGCCGCCGTAGCGCGCCACTATGTCACATTTACGCGCGTGCTGTTTGAGGGTGGTGGCAATGTCGATAATGACCTGATCGCCCATCAGGTGGCCGTATTTGTCGTTGACCCGTTTGAACAGGTCGATATCACAGATAATCACCGCCATGGGTTGTTGTGTCACGCTCGCCTGCATGTAGATCCGCTGCGCTTCTTTGTGAAAATGACGGCGATTAAACAAATGAGTGAGTGAATCGGTAGCCGCTTGATATTTAAGTTCTTCCTGCGACGCTTTAATTTCTTCGAGCAGACGGATGCGATAGGCGATGATAAGTGCAAGCACTAGCGCCTCTAGCATAATGCCCACGCCGACACCGTGGCTTGAGAGATAGCTAAACTCGGCGCGGCCTTTGTAAAACATCACCGCAAGACCACTAAAGCCGACGAAAAGACAATGGCCGAGGAGAAAGTATTTCGCGATGGGATGTCGTTTTATCACCAGCGAAATTGTGACCGAGAGGGTAGTTAACATCATCAAGGCTGCCAAGCTGCTGGAATAGCGCAGCGCACCAATAATATCCACCACGCCGTAACAAAATTCGGCCACTAACAGAGCGAGCACAAAGACGAGAGCGTAATGCTCGAAGCGATAATGTTGCCGAGTTTCGAAAATATCCATCATAAATAAAATCAAAAAGATGGGCATGGTCATCAGCGTAAGGTGCCAATACAGGCTGGCTGAGCCGTAAAACGCGAATACTTCGGCGACCAGCCCGTAGGAGAGGGCAATCCAGATCCCGCCTGAGATTAAGTAACAGGCGTAAAACAGATTGTCCCGCTGGCGGGAATACATAAATAACAATAGGTTGTAGATAATCAGCGCTAGCAACATGCCCACCATCACGGCGATATCGGTAAAACTGCCGAGCAATGCCCGTTGGGATTGTTCCTTGTTGTATAAATCGATAGAAAACCATTGATGTGAAAAGGACACACTCTCGACGTATAGGGTTTTCTTTTGCAGTGGCGCGAGTGTGACCTCAAATACTGCCGCACCGCCATAGAGCCAGCCATAGGTGCTAGGGTCATCGAGGTCGAGTATTCGGCGCTGTATCTCCTGCCCATCGACTGTTTCATAGAGTCCAACCTGGCGATTGTGATAGGCGTAGGGATGGTGAAGATACAGGGTTTGTGGGCTATCGCTGGTATTTACTAAGGGGATTTTTGCCCAGGTTTTGATGGCGGCTGTGCCAAGGGATACGCGATTGCTGGAGTCGATAAAGGTTTGCTGCGTGACTTCAGTAAAGGGCATGTTCTCCGAGGTATCGACAAAATAGCTCATCGGAAAGTCGGTGAGACTGGTCGTATTATCCTGCCAGGATATCTCTGCCGTTGCGGCCTTGGTCGTGAATGTCACGCAGATGAGCAGCAATGCTCCCAATGTGAGTAAACCCATCCATGTCGCTCGGCCCATACAGATTCTCTTGATTAACGTTGAGCTAACAAGTATGCCATAAAGTATCAATAGCGTACTGAGAATGAAAAAAAATCAGCGAGATTAGGGGATTTTATCGGGTTGAATAAAGCGGTAAACAGCAGGCGTAATGGAAGATTTAAGAGGGCATCGACCTTGCCAGCCTCTGAGGCTGACAAGGCAAGATGACGGCGAGCGTTAACCTTTAGAGTTTTCGAGGGCCTCGATAAACTTGGTCGACTCGTTGATCGATTTGTTCATCTCTTTGATTAGGCCTGAAATATCCGTCTGCAAACTCGCAAATTCCCCTTTAATCGCGCCAATCGCTTGAGCATTCAAGTTATGTTTTAAATACAGCATATTGTCTTTCATGGCGGTGAGGATGGGTGGCATTTTAGATTCGGCGCGGCGCATGGTTTTCATCAGTTGCTCGTAGGAACGGCGGGTTTCCTTGAGCTTGGTTTCACTGTTGCGGCGCAGGCTGGCTTTACTGATCTCGCCGATTTCGGCTTGCCACTCATCGAAGAGCGCCTCGGCGACATCTTCGACTTTATTGATGCGATTGCTTACGTCATCGGCGGCACTTTGGGCTGACTCGTATTCATCTTTGGCCTTGTTATAGGCCTTTTCGAGGTTGCCACCATCGTGGTTGAGCAGGGCTTGCATCTCCTCGAGTGCTGAGCTGAACTCTTTTTGGGCATCCTCTTGGGATTCTTTTGCGGCCTTCACTCTGTCGACCATAATGTCGCGCTTGTGGTAGCCCACTTTTTCCATGGCGCCGTAATAGGCGCTCTGGCAGCCCGTCAGCAATAGCGTTGCCGCCATCAGGCTAGAGGTGATCAATCTTTTCATTGGGTATTCCGTCACTGAGTCAGATGAAGTTAGTCGGCCTTAAAACGCGCCGCATCGATAATGCTCCAGAGGTGAAAGATAGCACCTATTACCGCAGGGACCACTAACCACCAGAGGGCATAGCCAACCACAGTGACCACGAAAAACAGCAATGCAGCCATAATTCGTCCCTGTACCAGTTGACCTAGGCCGGGAAAGAACAGACTGGCGATAGCGGCGATAACGTTGCCCGCAGATCCTTGTTGTGACATCAATTCACTCCTTAGACTTGTAAATTAAGTGTTTATTGTACGAAGATAACGAGTCAATACCAACAGAATCAAGAGAAACCCGTGACTAAGAAGATAGAACTGGCACAAATTCAAGTCTTATTCCTCGGGATCTGGCGCTTCCTGCTGCATTTACGTCAGCGTTTAGTGGAAGATCAAATCAATATTCGCGCCGGCCACTTGGCCTATGTCACTCTGTTATCCCTTGTGCCTATGGTGGCTGTGACTATGTCCATGCTGTCGGCTTTCCCTGTGTTTAAGGGGATCCGTGGTCAAATCGAAGCCTTTGTTTACGAGAATTTTCTGCCCGCGGCGGGCGATACAGTACAAGTCTATATCAATGAATTTGTTGGCAATGCCTCTAAGGGCACGGCCGTGGGGATCGCGGCTCTCGTGGTGGTGGCGATTATGCTGATCTCTGCCATAGATAAGTCGCTGAATAATATCTGGCGAACTAAGGAAAAACGTTCTGTGGTCGTGGCCTTTTCCATGTATTGGATGGTGATTACCTTAGGCCCAGTGCTGGTGGGCGCGAGCCTAGTCGCGACCTCCTATGTAGTGTCGTTAAAACTGTTTGAGGGCGATACCTTATCTGGGGTTATGCCGCTATTTATCGAACGTTTGCCTATGCTGTTTTCGGTGGCAGCGTTCTTACTGCTCTATATGGTGGTGCCGAATCAAAAGGTGAAGTTTTGGCACGCACTATTGGGTGCTGTCGTGGCAGCCTTGCTATTCGAGCTGGGGAAAAAGGGCTTTGCGCTGTATGTGACTAAATTCCCTAGTTATGAGGCCATTTACGGCGCATTGGCGACCATCCCTATTCTGTTCGTTTGGGTCTATTTATCTTGGATGATAGTGCTGCTGGGCGCCGAAATTACCGCGGCCATGCCTGAGTATTTGGACTATGAGTCTAGTAGCGATATCAACGAAACCAATCTCGATGGTGAGCCTTTAGCGGCGCAGGATACACTCGCCGTGGAGCCCGAAACGCCATATGCCCAATCAAGCCAAGAGGTTGATACGATGGGTGAACTTGCCGCAAACGCACCGCAATCGTCTACACTGGATAAGCCGTAGCTAAGTTGTCATTCACCAAGATATTTAACGAGCCTTATCCCGCCTATGATCACTGACGCCCATCAGCTTGCCCCTTTTATCCGCCGTGATTGGTTGATGATGGGCAATGGGCAGCAGTTGCACCTCGCTCAATATGGTAATCCGCAGGGTATTCCGCTGCTGTATTTGCATGGCGGCCCAGGGGCGGGAGCTTCGGTCAGTGAACTGAGTTTATTTAACCCTGAGCACTACTGGATTTTACTGTTAGATCAACGTGGTGCGGGACAATCACTGCCTGCTGGCGAGTTGGAGCATAATCATTTAAATGGACTTATCAGCGATATTGAGGCGATTCGCATTCACTTAGGCATAGAACGTTGGTGCTTAGCGGGTGGCTCATTTGGCGCCACCTTAGCCTTAATTTACAGTGGTTTATTTCCCCATCGCGTGATTGCCCAAGTGCTGTGGGCGGTGTTTATTCCCTCCAAGGCGGGTATTGAATGGCTCTATGCACCCTCGGGCGCGGCGCAATTATATCCGCAGGCTTACCGTGAGTTTGCTGCACCTTCTGTTGGATTGGCGGATTTATTTACGCACTATCAGCTAGGATTTAACGCCCAAGATGAAGCAACCCGTCATGAATTTGCCTGCCGTTGGATCCAATGGGAATTAACCTTAGCGGGTATACCAACTGGCCTACCGAAGCGGCTTGCGGCGCCTTTGCTAGCCTTAGCTCAAATCGAGCTGCACTATGCAAAAAATGATTACTTCAATATGTTCAGCATATTACAGCGGGTGACATCGCAAGTCACAGCGCGTACCCTGCTATTACAAGGCACGCAGGATGCTGTCTGTCCGGCACGTTTATTAGCCGCATTTTTGGCAAAAATCGACAACCCTAGGATACAAATTCATACCATTGTCGATGGTGGGCATTCGCTGAATAGTGACATACTCTCACTTGCCGTCACACTCGAGATCCAAGCCATGTGGACTTGGATAAAGCGACAGGAGCTAGCATGAAATTAGTCATTATCATTGCCGTCGTTTTGGGATTAACTGCCTGCGCGGCCACCTCATCTCCTACCCCAGAGTCTCAATCCTCATCTTCTGTGGTCGAGTCCACTGAGGCGCGCGCTCCTGTGGCGCCTAAAGTGGTGCAGTTAGCGGGTATGACCAACGAGGTCGCCGCCGATACCTTGTATCAGGCCTTACTCAATGCCAACTATTTAGCCACCAAGGTCGGGGCGGATAAGGTTGCGGTGCAGTTTGGCAATAATGATTTTATGCTCGAACCCAGTATGAATGCTGCGGGGATTGACCGTATTCTGATGAACCGTTTTTATGCGGTGCATCCGCAGTTGCAGGCCAATCCTGAACTTCCCGCGGTGATTGGTGAGCTAAATGCCAAGCTCAATTTTGCTAAATTCGTGCTACGTGAGCAGGGCGCAGTGATCCAAATCCAAGGCACTGTGACCTTTGCCGATAAGGTCGAAATCGAGGAACTTCGCCGCTTTATGCTGTGGACCGATGGCGGTTTAGCGGAAATTGCCCAGTCATTACCCGAAGGTGTGGAGCAGTATCTGCGTCCTATCCCCTTGATGCCCCTCGTTAAGTCTTAATTTAAAGGAAAAGTTGTGATCGCGTTAATTCAAAGAGTGAGCCGCGCCAGCGTGGTGGTGGACAATCAAACCATAGGTGCAATCGATAAGGGCTTGTTAGTTTTACTTGGGGTTGAGCGGGAAGATAATCGCGAGAAGATGGAAAAATTAGCCACTAAGGTGATGAGTTATCGAGTTTTTTCCGATGAAAATGGCAAGATGAACCTCAACTTGACTCAGGCGGGTGGCTCGCTTTTAGTGGTTTCGCAGTTTACCTTGGCCGCCGACACTGGTCGTGGTCTGCGCCCGAGCTTTTCGGGGGCGGGTACTCCTGAGCAAGCGCTTGGTCTGTATGAAGACTTTGTCGCCTTTTGCCGTGCGCAGGGGGTAACGACTGAAACGGGGCAATTTGTTGCCGACATGAAGGTCGAGCTAGTTAACGATGGCCCTGTGACCTTCAATTTGCAGGTATAACCCCAAGACAGTGTGCCAACGGCAGTAAGAATATGAACATGGATGAATTATTAAACCAATTGCGCCAAACCTGGCACAGCACCATTCCCGTTAGCGAGTTTATGCAGATAGCGCCTGTTTCCTTTGTCGAAGGGGGGCTGCGCGTGAGTGCGCCACTGGCGCCGAATATCAACCTGCATAACACTATGTTTGCGGGTAGCATTTATACCCTTATGACCCTCACTGGCTGGGGAATGGTGTGGCTGCAACAGCAACTTCAACAGGTGGATGGCGACATAGTGTTAGCCGATGCCCATATCCGCTACATGGCGCCCGTGACCTGTGCACCCGAGGTCATAGTGCGTTGGCCTGAAACGGATTTAAGCCCGCTGCAACGGGGGCGCAAAGCCAAAGTCAAACTCGAAGTACAACTCTTTTGTGACGGAAAACTCTGTGCCCAATTCGATGGCTTGTATGTCAGTGTGCCTAAAATGTAAAACCTTTCTAAAAAATCGAAATTAATCTCAAATTTTATCCGCTTTTTTTCTTTTTTATGGGCTAATAAACTAAGCCCATAGAGTCGAGAGCAAGTTGAAAGACTCTCAAGAATTTCAATTTTCGGAGCAGATTATGTCTAAAGTCCTAGTGTTAAAATCCAGTATTCTTGGCGGTTATTCACAATCTGCCTTGTTAGTTGACCACCTGATCGGTAAATGGGAAGACCAAGGCGCGACCATCACAGTTCGCGATTTAGCGGGTAAAGATGTGTTGCCAATGGTTGATGGTGAAATTGCCTCTGGCCTACGTGGCGGTGCTGAGTTAACCGCACGTCAGCAAGAGATGCTCGACTTGTCTGACGCCTTAGTTGAAGAGTTAAAAGCGAACGACACTATCGTGATCACCGCGCCTATGTACAACTTCAACATTCCAACCCAGCTGAAAAACTGGATTGATTTTGTGGCCCGTGCAGGTGTGACTTTCACTTATACCGAAAACGGCCCTAAAGGCTTAGTAGAAGGTAAACGCGCTGTGTTGATCACCACCCGTGGTGGCGCCCATAAAGATGGTCCAACGGATCACATTGTACCTTTCTTAAAAACTTTCCTCGGCTTTATCGGGATCACCGACGTGGAAGTAGTTTATGGCGAAGCGCTGAACATGGGCCCAGAAGCCAACCAAAAAGGTATCAGCGAAGCGAAACAAAGCCTCGATGCGTTAACCGTTTAATCGTCAAGATAATAAAAAATGCCAGCGTAAATGCTGGCATTTTTGTTTCTGCAGCAAGCGATTATTCGCACAGCTTGCAACCGAGGGACATAGCACTGGTTTCGATATAGCGCACCTTAGTGCTGGCTTGGCCACGGTTGCGGCTCACGCTGTAGCGGGCTTCGCGAACCACTTTGGGCTGAGGCGGTTGTTCGCCGCTAGGTGGGCGTGGGCACTTTGTTGTCATCCGCACCTCCTCATGCATAGTTGATCTGCTTGGCTTAGGTTTTAGCTTGGCTGGCAACAGACTAAATCTTTTAGCGAGCCACCGTTAACCACACATTCAAAACCATTAGCTTTTAAAATATCGCAGCCCTTTTGGGCACGAATGCCTGCGCCGCAGTAAAGCACAAAGGGATGCTGTTTATTTTCAACCTGATGTAACCATTGGTCGAGCGTTGGCAGCGGCACGTTGATGGCCTGAGGCAAATGACCCGAGGCAAACTCCTCCGGTGAGCGCACATCGATAACGCGCGCACCTTGATCAATCAATTGCCAACATTTTTCACCGTTGCTGCTACCAGATAATTTAGCCAGTAAAGATTGAAACATAGCTTTGCCTCTATGATTAGATAATTTTCAATAAGTTTATTCTAATGAATTGGCAGGCGCAAGCGGCAATCTGTTGGGCGCTTGGTTTGTCGGCGTTACTCGGTGGCTGGTGCTGCTCTGTGGTAGTGGATTAGATCATGAAACACCACGGGTTGATCGCTTAAGTTACGGTAACCATGGGGTTTATCGGCGGCAAATCGCACGGCTTCGCCCTGCTGTAATGGCTGCCACTGACCATCGACTAACACTTCCATGTTGCCGCTCAGCACGATCACATGCTCGGTCACACCCGCCTCATGGGGCTCGGAGAGGCGCTCATAGTGGGGCAATAGGGTGAGTTCAAACATCTCAAAACCAAAACGTGGCTCAAAGGGAAATAGCGACGCCACTAACATGCCATCGGTTGCAGGCTTTTGGCGTAATGCATCGGCGTTACGAAAGACGGCACCTTGGCTCTCGGGCGTCGGCTCCAAAAAGGTTGAGAGTGAGATATTAAAACCGCTGGCGATTTTCCACAGGGTAGCAATGGTGGGGCTAGATTCGCCGCGCTCAATCTGGCCTATCATGGCCTTGCTTACGCCTGTCTCGAGTGCCGCTTTATCTAAGCTCCAACCCTTTTGGCTGCGCAGTTGTTTTAGGGTCGCGGCAAGATAGCTGTTGATGGTCTGCATTAGATTCTGACGCTTAAAAAATTATTTGTACGTTATAACGCACAAGTGCTATCTTGTCCATCTCATGCGTTATAGCGCACGAAGAGTGGTTCGATGATCAAAACAAAGGTAGGCAGAGGAGTAGGGATGATGTGGCGCGAGGCTTTAGGACTATCAAAAATATCGGCGGGCTTTATTGCCGTGCTGGTGGGCTACAGCAGTTCGGCGGTGATTATCCTGCAGGCGGCGGACGCCGTTGGCGCGACATCGGCACAGATGAGTTCATGGCTGTGGGCCTTGGGTGTCGGCATGGGGCTCACCAGTATTGGCCTGTCTCTCTACTATAAAAATCCGGTGCTTACGGCATGGTCGACACCTGGGGCGGCGCTGATGGTCAGCAGCCTTGCGGGATTAAGTATCCACGAAGCCGTTGGTGCCTTCCTGATTAGCTCTTTGTTGATCACCCTCTGCGGCTTGGCAGGCTGGATGGATAAGCTTATTCGCATTATGCCACCCTCGGTGGCGGCGGCCATGTTAGCGGGGGTTTTATTGCAGTTTGGCTTAGGGTTATTTCAAGCCATGCAGACTCAGCTGAGTCTAATCCTCTTGATGTTATTGGTATTTGTTGTGCTTAAGCCCTGGGCGCCGCGCTACATTATGTTGCTTACCCTCGTTGCGGGGATAGGGATGAGTTATCAATTGGGTTTATTGCAACTCGATAAGCTTGAGCTTCAATTCGCCGCCCCCGTATGGATAGCGCCTACGTTTTCTATCGCCAGCGTGGTGGGCGTGGCGCTGCCCTTATTTGTGGTGACTATGGCTTCGCAGAATATGCCTGGAGTGGCCGCGCTCCACGGCCATGGTTATCGCCCGCCTATCTCGCCATTAATTACCGTGACGGGTCTGATGGGCGTGCTGTTTGCACCCTTTGGTGGCTTTGCTTTTAATCTCTCGGCGATTACTGCGGCAATTTGTATGGGTAAAGAGGCTGACCCTAACCCCGCAACTCGTTATTGGGCGGCGGTGTGGGGCGGAGTCTTTTATTTGATAACAGGTCTACTCGGCGCAACTGTGGTGGGGCTCTTCGCTGCATTTCCGAAGGAATTAGTGCTGGCGATTGCAGGATTAGCCCTGCTTGGCACCATAGGTAATAGTCTGACCGCGGCACTCGCGGATAACGACGAGCGAGAGGTGGCTGTGATTACGTTTCTCGTCACCGCCTCGGGTGTGAGTATATTGGGGATCGGCAGTGCCTTCTGGGGATTATTACTCGGATTTTTAATGCATTACTGGCACAAGCATCGCGTCTTAACCACAGCTAAACAGGCAAAAGCTTAGCTGTGGTTAGGTCTAGGCTGCGGTTCGCCACCTTAGTGGATTGATGTATGTTGAGGCCTAGAGCTTTTTGGTCATAAACAGGCTATTGGGGTCGAGCACGTAATCGGCAAAGGGGCCGCACAGCTCGAAGCCAAATTTGGCATACAGGTTACGGGCAGGTTGGAAAAAGGCCATTGAGCCCGTTTCTAAACTGAGGCGCTGCACGCCTGCGGCTTTGGCATCATTGATCAAGTGCTGCAATACCTTAGAAGCAATTCCCTGTTGTTTGTAGGTGGCGGCGGTGCGCATCGATTTGATCTCCGCATGTTCGGCATCTAACCATTTTAGTGCACCGCAGCCCGCCAGATTTCGACCATCCCACAGTGTCCAAAAGCGAATATTGGGTTGACGCAGGCCATCCAAGTCTAATGCGTGCACACTCTCCGGCGGCGAGGTTGCCCGCATATCCTCGAGGTGTTCAGTTAAAAGTGCTGCAATTTCAGGCCCTTTTAGATCATCTAGTATTATTTTCATTGTTGCTCTCAAGAATAAAATTCCCAGTGTTGTCGCTTAACCATCATAGCGTTATCACGTTTCGTTGTTTTAAGAGGTAAAACGCCGCGGTGGATAAGCAAAGGGTAGGCCAATATTTAGGGAAGAGGTTGGTATCAGTCTTGATAGCAAGAGAAATAACTTACTGTTTTATTTTGCTTTCTTTTCTATGGTTCAGGTAAATGCTAGAAAAGTCGCCTCTAGATCTTTCCCAACTTAGTTTGGATTTTTAGATGAAATCAAAGTCGTGGGGCTTCACCCCACACCTGACCAAGGAGAACTGCTCGTCCTATCCTCCTTGGATGCTCCAAGACGCCCCTAACGGAGTTGAAAGCCCCTTGTGCTCATAGCCAAATTTGCTATCGCTTCCGAAGGATGCGTCCCTGCACCTGCGAAAGCTAGCTCGCCATCCATGGCGAGACTCACGCAATTTGCCTATTCGCCCTGCGGCAACTCCGAGGGGATGGTGTATTCCTTAGGCTCAGGTGTTATTGGTCAAATTTTGAATGAAAAAAGTTATGCCTGTCCGATCTTATTTTTATGAATCTCGTTAAAGCAATTTTAGTCAGTACAGATTGTAGACAAACCCAAAGTGCATTATGTTGTTGATTTAAAATGGATGGCTTAAACAAATAACAGGCTTATTTGACGTAGGAGATAGTTAAGAAATATGAATCTTAATAGGTACTGGTTCGGGGGCGTTGTAATCATTCCTTATGCCTACATGATGCTTTTAAAGCCTTGGATTGATGGAAGGGGGGACTGGCAATATGTTCAAGCTGTATGGATGGATTGGCAGAGTCTAAATACTGGCGTTTTTGCTTTGATTGCAAGCTTCACTGCACTGTATGTGACTTCATACCGGCAGCGGCATGAGGATGAAAAGAATAAAAGGCTTGCAAAAACATTGCTAGTAAACATTGCGGAAAATGTCTATGAGTTCTGCCTACTTAATGCCTCTATTTTGCTGAATGCACGAGAAAGTGGTGATGAAGATAAGGGGTATAGCACAGATAAATATGCATCGAAAGCATCTAGGGAATTACTCGAAGATTTAAGGTTCTCACTGAAACATCTTGATGATAAAAATACAGATTTATTATCTGATTTAATTGGTCAAATTACGAACGCAACATTCAAAATAAACCAACTCTACCGCCCTAACAAGTATGCACAAAAATCTCTTGCGAAAACTTGGCCAGAGGATATTGACCACGCTTTTAAAGAGCTCGGTTATCTATTGATCATCGTAGGTAAAATGTTTCAGTTTGTACGTGGTGAAATCGACATTTTAACGATGCCTATTCCTAATGAACACGAAAAAATAAGTGCCCTACGCGATCTTACAGACATGCATTCCGTTGCAGATGAGATGCTGAGAAGACGAGTTAAGAATGAAGAAATATCTAGTAAAATGAAACAGTATTTGGACGGAATAAAGGTACTAGAAGGGACAAAACCAAAATTTTGAGTTAACAGGCTAGTTCTAAGTTATTGTCGTTAGTTATGTGAATCATTAGTTTTAATTCATTAAATTTTATATTGAGAATTTAGATCTGGTCTTTTAAAGCTACAGATTATGCTGATGCTCGAAAGGCAAACCATGGTGATTGGCGAGACGACCGTCCGCCCCATGGACGGGGCGGTCGAGCATCCAGGGATGGACTTGCTGCGTGTCGTCGAGCCTGTACCATGGTTGGTCTCACTCCGTGACGTGTCGTCGAGTCAGTATCATGGTTGGCTTCACTCCGTGGCGTGTCGTCGATGCAGTACCATGGTTTGCCTACAAAAGAGAGCAAAAAGCCGAGATGATTCTCGGCTTTTTATTAACGCTTTTACGAATCCAAAGGGATTAGTAGTACTTCTTCAGATAGCTTTCGGCGTAGCTTTTCAGCTTTTTGTTTGGGTTGTTGTTGGCAATATTTTCAATCACTTCGCGGTATTGCGTATTGCCCGATGCGGCGAGGGCCTTGGCCATATTGGCGTAGGTGTCGATGGCTAACTTGTCGTTGCTCATTAAGCGTGGATTTTTAAGCTCAACGCTAAGGCGCTCTAATAGAAAATCATCGTAGTTTTGATCGTCCATTATGCGTTTCGCGGCGAGGCGCATCAGCTCTAAATCATCGCTTTTCAAGGCGTTGGCAAAGGCATTGTTCTTAGGGCTTTGCTCGGCCACATATTGGCTCTTATCCGCTAAGATAGCGTTCCACTTCTTGTATTGCGTAAGATTTTCAAGGGCTTGTGATGCGTATTTTTTTAGTTTCTTGTGGTAGCTGCCATTGACTATGTTGCTGATGGTCGCGCTGTATTTGTCATTACCCGAGTAAGCTAAGCCTTTGACTAACCAAGCGCTGTAGTCGATGGCGTTTTTCTCGGTGGCGAGGGGCAGGGATTCGATCAGTTTGGCTTCTAACACATCGTAAATGGCGGGATCGGATAATCCGGCAATCGTCAGGGCTTCGATGGCTTGTTTTTGCTTAAATTGATTGTCGCCTTTAAAAATTTCTTGATAGGTTTCAACCGTATATTCCTGTGCCCATACGGGTGAGCCCAGTAAGCTAATGCCGAGTAAAATGCTTGCTACTAATGGTTTCATTGATATGTCCTTATGTCGTTTTCCAGCGTTTAAAAATCAGTGAGGTGTTGATGCCGCCAAAGGCGAAGTTATTGCTCATCACATAGTCAGTGTCGAGTGTACGTAGCTCGCCGCGAATGTAATCGAGTGCGGCACATTCTGGGTCGATATTGTCGAGATTAAGCGTGGGGGCAAACCAACCCGCATTCATCATTTCGATACTGACCCAAGCCTCTAACGCCCCGCAGGCGCCTAAGGTATGGCCTGTGTAGCTTTTTAGAGATGAAATCGGCATATCCGCACCAAATACTGCATGGGTTGCATGGGTTTCGGCAACGTCACCACGATCGGTGGCTGTACCGTGGGCATTCACATAACCAATGGCATCGGGCGTGAGCGCCGCATCCTTAAGGGCTAAACGAATGGCGATTTCCATGGTATCGCTATTGGGCTGAGTCACATGCTGACCATCGGAGTTAGTGCCAAAACCGACGATCTCAGCATAAATTTTCGCGCCGCGCGCTAAGGCATGTTCTAACTCTTCGAGCACTAGCGTACAGGCGCCTTCGCCAATCACTAAACCATCGCGATGGGCATCGAAGGGGCGAGGCGTTAACTCTGGCGTGGCATTTTTGGTGCTGGTGGCAAACAGGGTGTCGAATACCACCGCCTCGGTGGGGCAGAGTTCTTCACCGCCACCCGCGAGCATTAAGGTCTGCTGACCGTATTTGATGGCTTCATAGGCGTAGCCTATGCCTTGGCTACCCGAAGTACAGGCGCTGCTGGTGGTATGAATGCGTCCCTTAAGGCCAAAGAAAACCCCCACGTTTACCGCAGTGGTGTGGGCCATCATGCGGATATAACTGGTGGCGGTGACGCCCGACATATCGCCATGTTTGAGCATATCGCCAAAGGCAATTAGCGGATCGGTACTGCCGGTGGAAGAACCATAGGCAATGCCCATTTCCCCCGAGGTAACGATAGGGTCGTCTAAGAGTCCTGCATCCATCAGTGCAAGCTCGCTGGCGCGAGTCGCCATAATCGAGACGCGTCCCATGGAGCGGATCTTTTTGCGGGAATAGTGGCTCGGCACCTCAAAGTCAGTAATAGGGGCAGCGAGGCGAGTGTTTAGTCCGTCGTATTTATCCCATTCCGCCATCGTCACGACACAGTTTTTTTGTGCCTTAAGGCTGCTTGCGATACTCGGCCAGTCATGGCCTAGGGCACTGATGCCACCGATACCGGTAACGACGACACGTCTGCCTAGGGGATTGCGCTGCGTCATTTAGATCATGCCTCCATTCACCGGAATCACTTGGCGCGTGATATAGGCAGCATCGTCCGACATTAAAAAAGCGGCTAAGGCGGCGATTTCATTAGGTTTACCCATGCGGCGCATCGGCACTAACTGCTCGACCATATCCTTAGGAATATCCGCCACCATATCGGTTTCGATTAAACCTGGTGCAATGCAGTTGACGGTGATCTTACGTTTGGCCAGCTCTAAGGACAGCGCCTTAGTGGCACCAATCAACCCGGCCTTAGAGGCGCTATAGTTGACCTGGCCACGGTTGCCCGCAATGCCTGACACTGAGGCTAGAGTGATGATACGGCCACCCTTGCGGCCTTGTACCATGGGCATTACGCAGGGGTGAATGACATTGTAAAAACCATCGAGGTTAGTGTGGATCACGCTGTCCCACTCGGCTTCGCTCATCGCTGGGAAGGCATTGTCACGGTTGATGCCCGCATTGAGTATCACGCCATAATAGGCGCCATTGGCTTCAATATCGGCTTCTATGGCGGCTTTTACGGCGGCGCGGTCGGCAACATCAAACTTTAATAGGCTGACGTTCACCCCAAGGGCGCTAAGTTCTGCGGCGCTGGCATCGGCTGCGGCCTGATTGCTGTGGTAATGCAGGGCAATATCGTAGCCCGCTGCGGCCAGTTTAAGGGCGATGGCTTTGCCAATACCGCGGCTCGAACCTGTGACTAATACTCTGTTATTCATCTTTATTTCTCCACCCGCGATGCTTGATGATGAGTTGTTTATGCATCAAAGGGCTAAATCCTTTTGTAGTGCGACTGACGTTGCGTCGGTTTAAAGCTTGGCGTTTGTGAGCGCTAGGGCAGACATTAAGCCTTACTGGAGGCGATATACGCTTGGGTGTCCTGGGGTTGGAACACGTTCACATTGGCCTCGGCCACGAGTTGTGGTGTTTGCTCCGATCCTGCCTCGGGCAACAGATAAATCTGGCAATCGAATACCGCCAGTCCCGACTCTTCTTGATAGAGGCGTTTAACCTGAGTGCGGTAGCGGCGGTTGAGTTCGTACTGCGCTGTGTGTAAGGCTAATTTACGCGATCCCAATAAAAAACCCACTCGGATTTTATCGTGGCGCAGTTTGGCCTCAACACCGGCGAGGGCGGCGATGCTCTGCGCCATGTATTCAATGCCCACATAATTGGGGACGGCCTGACGTTGCTCGTCAAAATAAGCACTCTGAGGGCTGATCTGCACTTCGGTTTCGAGCGCATCCTGCTGATGGCGAATGATCTTATCAATCAAGATCATCGGCGCGCGGTGCGGAATAAAATCAGCAATATTCTGCTCGGCTAATTGTTGCAGCCACATCGGCTCGGCGGGTGCCATTGCAGTGTCAGTAGAACTGGACATAAATCTTAAGCCCCTTTACGGCAAAAAATCAGGCTGGCATTGCTGCCGCCAAAGGCGAAGGAGTTGCTCATCACATAGTTCAGCCTGCCATGCTCGGCACATTGCTTGGGCGCGACTAAGGCTATGTTGGGATCCTGTGGATCTTGCTGCCCATCAAACCTGTGGGGAGGTAGGGCAAGATGGTGATTATGGGGTGAGAGCAGTAAATAACAAAATGCGGCTTCAATCGCGCCCGCGGCACCTAAGGTATGGCCGACCAGCGGTTTTGTTGAGCTTGCGGGTGGCGGCGTGTCGCCAAATACCGAGGCTACGGCGCGGCTTTCCATCGCATCATTTTTAGGCGTTGCTGTGCCATGTAAGTTTATATAATCAATCTGTTGTGCCGATATTTGTGCATCATCAAGCGCGGCTTGCATGGCGGCAATCGCTCCCGCACCTTCGGGATGCGGCGCCGACATATGGTGCGCATCGCTCGACTCGCCAATGCCTGCAAGCAATACATTCGCTTGCGCTGCACCGAGCGTTTCGTTTTCCGCTAAGGTCAGAGTAAACAGCGCGGCGCCTTCACCGATATTGATGCCATCGCGATTGGCGCTGAAGGGATTGCAATGTCCCTTGGAAACCGATTCCAAGGCGTGAAACCCGTTGACTGTCAGTTGGCACAGGCTGTCGATACCGCCGACGATCACCATATCGCACAGCTTGGCCTCGAGCAGGCGTTTGGCGCTGGCAAATACCTTGGCGCTGGAGGAGCAGGCGGTCGAAATGGTGTAGCAGGGACCTTGGAGCTCAAATAACTGGCGTAGAAAATCGCTGGTGCTACCGAGTTCCTGCTGGAAGTAATGGTAATCGGCGGGGAAGTGGCCGTGTTGATTGCGATAGGCCAAGGCGGCTTCGCCCTTCGAAATCCCCGAGGTGCTGGTGCCTAAGACCACGCCGATGCGGTCGGCGCCAAAGTTACCTTTGGCTTGCTCTACGGCATCGCGAATTTGCAGTGCGGCAGCAAGGAGTAACTGATTATTGCGACAATCGAATTGCGCCAACGCGGCAGGAATCGTCGGTAACGACTCAGTGACTGGCGCAACCAGTGTCGACTCCCCAAATAGCAGAGTATCACTGGTTTGCATGGCACTGGTATCGCCTGCAATCAAGCGGGCTAACACCTGCTCGGGCGTTTGCCCTAACGGGGTACACAATCCAATTTGTGTAATGGCGACTCTGTTGTTCATTGCTGCTTGCTATACCTATGGCCTTTGATGTGAGCAAGACTAAAGGCTCATATCAATTGGCTGTTAACGGGTGCCTATGGCATTGTCAAAAGACGATTAAATGGGTTGTATCTCTAACTCAAACTTTGCCTGTGGCATGGTCAAATTAATATGTGCCTGCCAGAGGGCATCGTCGGTCTGTTGCTGATAACGAATTTGTATCACTTGAGTCTGGCTATCGCTGCGACTGATAAGCGTGTCTTGGCTATAAAACTGGCGACAGGGAAGAGTGTCACACAGCCCTGTCACTAACTCGCCGCCCTCTAAATGGCTTTTAATACTCTGCTCCGGCCAATAGATGAGTTGCATCATCGCCATCAGGTATTCGGCCTTAAACTCATCTCCTAGCAAGAGACTCTGTTCACTGCTGAGTGTATTCCCATCGTAAACCAAGGTAAACAATGCCTGTCCAAGGGGCGCGAGCCCGACCAGCGTCATCCGTTCCCCTTCGAGTTCGAGCTGGGTGAGTAGTTCGTGGGTGTTTTCGCCCACCTTAATGCTCACCTTTTGACTAAAGGACTGGGGTGAGGATACCCCAGCCTTGCTGTCACCTTGCTGACTATTACCTTGAATTTTAGGGTCATTCGTCTGCGGCTTTGTGAGCGGTTTATTCGTTGCAGGGCCAAAATCATGGGGCAGTGGCGCTAAGCAGTAACGCATATCTTTCGCCAAACCGACACAGGTTTGCCGATAGAGCAGCTCGCTGCATCCCATCAAACCTAGGCTGATAAGGAGCAGGCTACACGTCGCAATAGTTTTGCGACTTTTGGCGTTAAGGCTTAAGCGCATCGAATTACACCTCGGCTAATTCGCTAACGGCGGGCTCGGCGCTGAGTTCGGCTTCTTGCCGACATAGCTCGACCACCATATTCAGACGTCGCTCGGAATCTTTTACAAAGGGATTTTGCACATCCCAAGCATAGCCCGCCAAAATCGAGCAGATCATCTGTTTGATTTTAGGATTCGGATTTTCGTAAAAAATCACATCTTGGAAGCGACCATCGTACCAAGCCTGCACATAAGTGCGGAAGGTGTTCACCCCTTGCATTAACGGCGCCGAGTACTCGGCGGGCCAATCGACTGTATCGCCATTAAGCTGTTTAAGCACGCATTTCGCCGCCATGGATGCCGACTGCATGGCGATAGTCACGCCCGATGAGAATACTGGATCGAGAAACTCGCCCGCGTTGCCCAGCAGGGCAAATTTGTCGGTGGCGAGGCGCGATACGTTGGCGGAATAGCCTTTGAGTGTCGCACAGGGCTGAGCGACCTTGGCATTGGCCAGCAATGCTTTCAGGCCGGGTTCTTCTTTGACTATGGTCAGTAGCTGCTGCTCTAAATCACCTTCGAGGCGCGCGAGTAATTGCGGCTCAGCCACGACGCCGAGCGAGCAGCGGCCGTTGCTGAAGGGAATTAACCAGTACCAAATATCCTGATGCTGTGGGTGTACGCTAATTAAAATCTTGTTACGGTCGAAGTTAGGGGCGCAGATGTTATCTTCAACATGGGTGAAGATAGCGCTGCGGGTCGGTAGTGAAGACGGCGTTTCGAGGTCGAGCAGCCGTGGTAACACTCGGCCAAAACCGCTGGCATCGAGCACATATTGCGCCTCAACTTGGTACAACTCACCTTGTTCGTTACGCACGCTTAAGCATGGGTTGGCGCTTAAATCAATTGCTTCAACGGTTTCACCGTAACGGATCTCCACCCCAAAGCTTGCTGCGGTATCGGCCAGCAATTTGTCGAAGTTTGCCCTTTGCACTTGGAAGGTTGTGCCGGGCCCTGGGGTAAATTTGTCGGTAAAGTCGAAGGTGGTATACACCCCATCGCGGCGGAAGGCGGCACCATTTTTATATTGGAATCCCGCCGCATTCAGCGCCTCTAACATGCCGGCTTCTTCAATAAATTGCATGCAGCATGGCAGCAGGCTCTCGCCGATAGAAAAGCGTGGAAAGTGTTGTTTTTCGAGCACTAATACGCGTTTGCCTTGCTTATGCAACAGGCTAGCGGCAATCGAGCCCGAGGGGCCTGCGCCAATAATGGCCACATCGATGGAAAGGGAGTGAGACTGTGTGGAGCTTGCAGCGGTAGATGTGGACATTTAAATAACATTCCTTGTAGGTATCGAGACCTTGTTGGTGGTTAAAACCTGACTGGTGGTCAAAATCAATGGCGAAAGTACAAAGGTAAACCCTATGCCGAGGGACAGGGTTAATCCAAAATAATGAATAGCTTGGGTTTGGCTAAAGGCGAGTAAGCCAAAGGCCAATAGGGTCGAGCAGGCGGACATAAACACCGCCATCATCACTGCCTTGCCATGTTGCTGGGCAGAGGCAAAGAACAAACTGTAATCTATCCCAATCCCGAAGACTAAAATCAGCGCCAGCGCATGAAACAAGCTTAAGGGCGATCCGACTAAGCCTAAAATGGCCAAGGTGAGTAAGGCGGCCAGCGCGGGTACGGCGACCACTAGGGCCGCTCTTTTAACGCCAAAGCTCAGGCTAAATAGCAAGAGGGCGATAACGAGCGCCAGCCCCAATAACTTGAGCGTAAGCAAGCGATAGTGGCCCATCACAGTGGAGATATCCGCGACTTTATCAATAAGCTGCACCTGCGGATCCTCGGCAAAGCGCGCCTTGAGGGCCGCAATATCTTCAATACCGCCGAGCAGCACTATGGCGCCATGGCTATCGTTCAATTGGTTGGCATTATCAGGACTGGTCGTTGGCTCTGTTGACTGCCCAATCGGCGCGAATCCCTGTGGTGCAAGCCAGAGTGGGGCTAACTGTTTGCCTAGGCCCAGTTCGAAAAAATCCGTCGGGGTGATATAGCTATCCTTGGCGGTAAGGTAGGCGGCAGAAAGCTCAGGTGCTAGGCCGTCATCTAGGCCAATGCTGTTTAGCACTGTGGTTAATTGCGACTGGTAAATCTTGCCCTGCAATTGATACGCCGAATCCTGCGTTTGCTTGCTCGGCAGATAACGACTGAGGCTGACATAGTTGCCCAGCTCTTGCTGTTTAATGGCGGCATCGAGCTGCGGACTTAAGTCTTCGAGTCGTTGCAGTAAGGCTTCTTCACTGGGGGCGCGCACCAATAAAAACTGGTTATCCGTGCCGCCACTGAGTAATTTTCTGAGTTTGTCTTCAGGCTCAGTCACACTCGCAGGGCTTTGCTGTAAATGGCGAATATCATCGTCGACGTTAAGCTTGCTGATCCCCAATAGGCAGACTCCCGCGAGCACTAAGGCAAACAGACTCAATCCCCATGGCGAGATCAGTTTATTGGATAATCCGGTGAGTTTCGCAAGATAAGCTTGCGCGAGGGTTAACGGACGTTCTCCCGAAGGTAACTTGCTGCTCGCCAATAATGGATAGGCGAGCACTAACGTCAGGTAGGCGCCGAGTAAGCCCGAGGCGCAGAAAATCGCTACCTGCTGCATGCCGGGAAACGGCGCTAAACCGATACCGACATAGGCTAAGGCGCTGGTGATAAAGGCGAGTGACACTGTGGGGAAGATATAGGCTACGGTCGCCTGCGCGTTACGCTGATTATCGCTTAAGCGCTCGCAGTAAAAATGGAAGCTGTAGTCGATGGCAATCCCAATCAGGCTGGTGCCAAAGACGAGAGTGAGTAAATGCAGCTCCCCGAACACGCTTAAGGTAAAGGTTACCGCCAGCAGCAGGCCGCTGCCGATTGTCACCATCGCTAGCAAGAGTGGCATCACGGAGCGAAAGGCCAGCCAAACCAATAACACTACGCCAAGTAAAGAAGCGAGGCCGAGGACAGAGATTTCACTCTTAGCAGTATTGGTAGCCTCGATGGCATGGAATAGTGCGCCCGCCTGTAACACTTTAATGCTGGGGTATTGGGCGCTGACGGCATTCAGCGCCTGAGTCAGTGCCGCTTGCTGGCGTAACTGCGCATTCGGGTTAAAGGCGCTTTCTGTGCCCTTTGCCATCACAATGGCGGCCACACCTTCACTGCTATTAACACCTTGTTTGGTATCAACACTTTGTGGATAAGCAAGTAAAATTCCTTGGTTGGCGCTCAGCTTCGAACTGGGCGCAAGGTCGAGCAAATTGTCGGGGAACAACAGCAAAGGGTCTTGGGTCAAGAGTTGGCTATTGGCATAACTAAAGGCGTTGTAGAGCTGCTGAGTGGCCGAGGCGATTAAGTGCTCGAGGCCATCAGAGCTTAAGGCTTCGGTTTGTTCAGGGGTGAGCAGTTTAAAGCGATAGGGGAAATAAAATTGCCCTAGGGCTTCGCCCATCTGCAGATCGGCGCTGCGAATATCGGTAAAAGTGGTATGTTGAGTCTTAAGCTGCTCCATCAGGAGTGTGGCCGCCGCAATTGCTTGAGGCTCATCCTCGGCAATCAGGGCGAGATACACTTGATCGGCGAGTGTCGATTCCACTTGTTCGAGGGCGCGCGCCGTGAGTGCGTCCTGCTGCAGATGGGGCAACATGGCGAGAATATCGCTTTGAACCTTTGCCCCATTTTGCCACAGTTGCAGCGTCCACAGGCTCGCCGCCAGCATCAGGCTCAGCCAAATCGCGAAGCGCCATTTAGTCGAGGTTTGCATCAGGCTGTGGCCAATACGTGTGGCAATCTTGGGCGCCATGATTCTGCCTTACTCTCTCGGACCAGTGTCTTTAGGCGTTGTCTGGCTGATGGCATATTGGGCTAACTCAGCCTCACTCAGTGGACCTTGGCGCAGCTCGCTAAAATCGATACGGGTGATATCCTGCGGACTCACACTCGGATTGGCGCTAAGTAGCACTAAGGCGTGTAGCGTATCGCTGCCTTCGAGCACCATATGGGCGATGGCCTTCTTCATCAGCGGATCTTTTGGGGTTAATCCCAACTGCCAGTTTGGCTTGCCTTGCGCTAAGGGTTCTTGGGCTAAAAAGTGCAGTTCGAAGTTTGCACTTAAGCCCGAAATATCACCGCCCAGCATGGCATTCACTAGACTCGGTAATAAATCCCCCATGGCTGCTGCGCTTGCCGAAGCATCGGCTTGGCTGATTTGCACTCGCCCTTGGCTATCTTTTTGGATCAGTTGCTTGCCCTTTAAAATCAGCAAAGATTCGAAGGGGCTAAGTTGTTGCCAGATCAGTCCTTGTGCCTTGTCGAACACAAACTGGCCTTGGCTCACTAGGGGCTTTTTCAGCACTTTAAGCTGGCGTGATTGCACAAAGTGGCCGCGCACCGTCTCGCCAAGATTGAGCTTCTGGCTGAGGGCGAGTAATGCGGCGTTATCTGCGCCTTGGGCGAATAGCGTTTGATACTGGCTCGCCCCAGTGAGGTTAGAATCGGCGAGGCTCTGCGCCTGTACCGAGCCAAACAGCAATGTGCAGCTTAATAGTAGGCTTTGGCAGAACCCTTGCGACCACTTAGCTCGTGGCCAATTTGTAAAGAGGGCAATCATTCGCTATCCGCCTTTGCAAGTAACGGAGCGATTTTGCTGCGGAATATCTCTGGCGTCACAAAGCACATTTCTTGGCTCGTCATATCCACTGCCGCCTGAATGGTATAGCCCTTAGTAATGCGCTCGCCGCTTGCCGTATCACGGATTTGATAATTGATTTTTAAACGATTTTCCCACTCGACCAACTCGGCGCGCACGGTAATGTGTTGCTCGAAGGTGCTGGCCTTTACGTATTTGATCTGCAAATCAATAATTGGCCAAGCGTAGTTCGACGCCTGCATTTGGCGATAGTTGTAGCCTAACTCGTCGAGCAATTTGCAGCGGGCAATCTCGAAATAACGTAGGTAATTACCATGCCAAGTGATCCCCATCGAATCCACATCGTGGAAGGGGATCTGCATGTCCATTTCTATGCTGAGCAAGGATTTCATCGGCACACTTCCCATTCGCCCGCTTGGATTTTCGCAACGGTTTGGCGCAATACGGCTTCGAGCGGTCTGTCTTCGACTAATGGCTCAAAGTCAGCGCGCACTTGGGCGAGCGTGGTTGCTAGCGATGGCGTCAGCGAGGCTTCGTCTAACTCGTTCTGTGTGATGCGCAGACCAATGCCTTGGGTCATGGCGAGCAGGGCAGCAGCGGCGACTTGTTCTGTCAGCTGCAACACGCGCATACAGTCACGGGCGGCGATAGTACCCATGCTGACTTTATCTTGGTTATGGCATTCGGTTGAGCGAGAGAAAACGCTCGCGGGCATAGTGTGTTTCAGTGCTTCAGCCGTCCAAGCCGATACGCCAATCTGCACCGCCTTAAAGCCGTGGTTGATGGCGCGGCGCGCGCCAGTCGAACCCGAGAGATTAGCGGGTAAACCGTTGTTAAACTTAGGGTCCATCACTAGTGCCATTTGGCGGTCGATAAGATCGGCGATGTTGGCCACAGTGTTTTTTAAGGAATCCATCGCAAAGGCAATGTGCCCACCGTAGAAATGCCCACCGTGGAGAATATGCTCGCCTTCACCATCGACTATGGGGTTATCGTTGGCGCTGTTGATTTCGGTTTCGATAAATTGGCGCATAAAGGGCAGTGCATCCTGCAATACGCCAATGATGTGCGGCGCGCAGCGGATGGAATATCTGTCCTGCAGACGATCTGAATTGCGGGGGTGAACATGGTGGTTCAAATCTTCCCGTATCCAAGTCGCGATTTGGTTTTGTCCCGGATGGGGTTTGGCGGCAAACAGAATATCGTCGAAATGGTTCGAGTTACCTTTGAGGGTTAACGACGCCATGGCGGTAATGCGGCTGGCTAAACGCGCTAAATACTGTGCGCGATCAAAGGCTAAACAGGCTAATGCCGTCATCACTGCCGTGCCATTCATCAGGGCTAAACCTTCCTTGGGGCGCAGCACATGGGGCGTGATGTTCAGCTCGCGGTAAACCTCTTGGGTGGCTCTGCGCTCGCCGTTATAAATCACTTCGCGCTCGCCAACTAGCACGGCGGCCAAGTAAGACAATGGCGTTAAGTCACCGCTGGCACCGACCGAACCTTCCTCTGGGATCACAGGCGCTATATTGAGATTAAGTAGGGTTTCGATGCGCTTTAAGAGCTCATAGGTTACGCCGGATTTGCCAATGGCGAGGGAGTTTAAACGGCAAGCCATCACGGCGCGCGCCTGCATCACGCTCAAGACTTCGCCGAGGCCACAGCCATGGAAGCGGGATAAGTGCAGTGGCAGCTCATGGACTAAGTCGAGACTCACGTTGACAGTGCAAGAGTCGCCATAGCCGGTGGTGACGCCGTAGACCACACCTTCTTCGTGTAGCAGGCTGTCGATAAAGCGGGCGCCCTTTTGGATATAAGCTTGGTAATCGGCATCATCACAGAGTTTAACTTTAGCACCCTTAGCAACGGCGACGACTTGCTCTAATGTGAGTAACTGACGGCCAAATTCGATTGGCTGCTCAGCGGTTGTCGTGTGAGTAACTGCGTGGCTCATAAATGCTCTGTCCTGTCTGTAGTGCGCTCCTGCTCCGGGAGTGCTGCTGTCGTTTGTGGGGCGGATGTCGCGCGGTTTACCTTGCTATCGTCCCGCCAAAAATCAAAAAAGTTAAACCACTGCAAGGGTTCACGCCTTGCGTAGTGTTCGAGGCGTTCACTGTAGTTATGCACCGCCTGTTGTAGCCTTTCCATTCGCCCTGCCCGCGGGCCCTTGAGGCTATTGCTAAAGTGCTCCAAATACACGCGATATCGCCCTTGTTCGCGCAGGCAAAACATCAGATACACTGGGCAATCCAAGAGGCCGGCCAGAATAAATGGTCCCTGCGGGAAGGCTGCCTCATCACCCATAAATGGCGCATATACCACGCGTCCTTGGGAGTGGGATGAGGTTCTATCGCCAGCAATCACCACTAGCTCACCGTCTTCAATCTTTTGCTGTAGCAGCATAGAGGTGGCGGGATTAAGCTCGGTCACTTGGATCAAATTCAGCGTGCTATCGGGGTTTAATTGCTTGAGTACATTATTAAAGTTTTCGGCATGGCTGGTTAACACCATGACATTCACTTTGACCTTGCGCTGGTGGATTGAAATCGCGCGGCACAGTTCGAGATTACCCAAGTGGGAGACCAGCAGCACGGCACCTTTGCCGCTTTCTAGCTGATTTGCCAGCACTTGGCGGTCGGGAAAATCCACTTGGCTTAATTGAATGCGATCGCACCAGGCATCGATTCTATCGAGCGCCGCATTACCGAAGGCGAGAAAGTGGTTCAGGCTATCGCGCCAGCCAATGGGGCGATTCAATTGTGGATGTTGTGGCTCGAGACGTTGCACGCGGCGCAGAAAATCCAACGAGGCCTCGCGGCTGACTTTGCCCGTCAGGAAGAAATAGCAAATCACCGGATACATAATGGCACGGCACAACCAATGGCCGCCGAAACGGTAGCTTTCGACCAACAGTTTTATGCCCCAATAACTGCCGCGCTCCTTCATCCCTGACCAATGGGTTGAGGCTTTATCGGACTGGGGCGATTGCGCCTTCTGTTTACGGCGCAGCAGTTGTGGCAGGCGCTTTAACATGCCGAAAAATAATCGGGTGTGCAGCTTAGTGATGCGCACATTGTCGGCCACACCTTGAAAGTGGCTGACGCCGTTTTCGGGATAAATGACCTTAGTGGGGTGAAACAGAATTTCCACCCCTTGCCAGTAGAGTTTGACTAGGATTTCGATATCAAAATCCATCCGCTCCGTGAGGGCGTGCTGGCTTAAGAGACGCTCGGTGGCGGCTAAGGGATACACCCTAAATCCGCACATCGAATCTTGAATATCAAAGCTTAAGGTTTCGACCCATACCCAAAAGTGGGTGAGGTAACGGCCATAGAGTCGTCCCTTGGGGACGGACTCGTCGTACTCGGGCTTGCCCGAAATCAGTGCATCTGGCTTGGCCTGCGCCTTGGCGAGCATGGCGGGAATATCGTTTAAATTATGCTGGCCATCGGCATCGACCTGTAACACATGGGTAAAGCCATCGCGATAGGCACGGCGAAGCCCCGTCATCACAGCCGCGCCCTTGCCACGGTTGTAGGGATGTTGCAGCAGGGTCACCCAGTCGTGTTGCTCCGCTAAGGTTTGCAGCAGATAGCGGGTCTCATCGTTGCTGCCATCGTCAATCAAATAGCAGGGCAGATTGAGGGCGGCGAGCTCGAGCAAGGTCTGGGCGATCGCGGCGCTATGATTGTAATTGGGGATCACCAGCGCCAGCTTGATTGGCGCCGTGCCCATTAAATCACTCGGCGGGACTAGCATTGTGTCGCTCATTCCGTCGCTCACAGGGCTGCTCCATCATCTTGCTGACTAGCAAAGCTGATACGCCCTGAGGCATAGCGGTGGTCGCCATAGCTGTAGGCAAAGGTTAACTTCTCTTTGGCGGCATTATGGCTAATGGCTAAGGTGACTTCCTGCCCTGGCAGAATAAGCTGTTGAAACTTTAGCACTTCTAAATTAGCGACCGCAGCGTTGTAACCAAAATGCTTGCAACCTAAGCGCACGGCCCAATCGAGTTGGGTTACGCCGGGGAGCACGGCTTGCTCGGGAAAATGGCCGTTAAAATATTCGAGATCGGCGGCGACAAAGAGGCGCAGTTCAATACTTTCTGGGCCGATCTCTGATGCGAGGATCGGCGGTAAACTCGACTTAATCATGGTCAAATAACTCAACTAGCTGGGCGACGACGCGCTTGCCCTGAGTGTTTAACGGTAGGGTTTCGGGGTAACGCCAGCGGCGCGGTAAAGTCACGCGCTCGAACTGAGTCAGTAGATGCGCTTTTAACGCGTTGTTGATACTGAGTTTTCCCTGCTCTTGGTGCACGCTTCGGCCTAATGGCGACAGGGTGATCACCGCCCCTAACTGGGATTTAAACTGGGGCAATACGACCAAGGCGGCCTGCTCGACATAGGCGTGGCTACAGAGCAAGGTCTCCATTTGCGCCAACGAAAGACGTTTTTCTTCAATCTTAACAATACGGTCGAGTCTTCCCTTGAGCCTGAATTGGCCATTGGCCGTCGGCTCGATTTTATCTTCGCAACGTAACCATTGATCGTCGGCCAAATAGGGCGACTTCAGCAGCAGGGCACCATCGTCAGCGTCTTGGTCTATGGTAATTTGTTCAAACACTTGCCAAGGTTCGTCGGCCTCGTGTTGACGACGATAGGCGATACCGCCGGTTTCGGTGCTGCCGAATATCTCGATAGGTAAATGGCCGTAGCACTGGGCAACCCCTTGGGCGGCGGTGAAACTTAAGGGCCCGCCGGAGCTGAAGACTAAGCTGGGTGAGCGCAGTTGGCGTTCGTGTTCTAGCGCCTTAGGCAAACGGGATAATTGCGCTGGGCTACTGATCAGGCACAGGTTTGGTAACAAGGCGGTGTAGTAGCTTAAGGTCTCAGGATATTCGATTTGCTCGCTTAAAAAAGGGCGACTGGCGGCTAAGGGCCAGAGGATTTTAAACAACAAGCCGTAGATATGCTGATGGGAAACGGTCGATACCACACTGCAATGGGGCAAATGCTCGGCAAAGGTGTGCTCGAGCACAGTCACTTCGGCATCGAGCTGCCTTAAGCTCTTGCGAATCGCCTTGGGCTCGCCACTGCTGCCCGAGGTAAAGAGCACCAGTTCACCAAAGGTGTCGCTCTCTGGCCAAGGTTTGGTGGGTAGACTCAGCTCTTTATTCAGCAGGATAAAGGCGTGGCTCTCGCACAGCGGCTTGTCTGACAGTATGCCTTCAAACTGATGGGTCAGCTCACTCAGGGTGCCGGTTTGGGTGTTGGGCGGCAGAATAATTTCCTTGCCCGCCAACAGTGCGGCACACAGACCCACGGCAAACAGATCGCTAGTATCACTCGCCAATAACCATTTTTGTTCAGGCGCTTGGCACAGCTGCTCGTAAAAATGCGCAACCTGATTGGTAAACAGGGCACCTGTGACTATGTCATGGTGATTAAAGCTGATCAGTTGTTGGGCGAATGGCCCTTGGGTTAACCAGTTTTTGAGTAGTTGTGTCATGTCTTCTTCAACCAAAAGCTGCGATATAACCATTCCCCACCGAGGAGCAGTCCCATGAGTACGTATGCAATCAAACCGTTATACAAGGTCCAAGTTGCTAGGCTAGTAAACGCGGCGGTATAGGCCGCCACAGTGCCGTTTAGGATAAATAAGCCACACCAAAGCAGGGTGACTTTTTTAAGATAACCTATGGCTTCATCCGGCAAATCGGGCTCTTTGAGCCGTGCGAGCCGTTCAATCATGCTTGGGCCTTGGTATAGCGAGTAGCTAAACAGGGCTAACATGGTGAGGTTTATCACCACGGGGTAATACAAAAGCCAGTCGCTGCGTTTGGCGACAAAACTGCCCGCGGTGAGCGCAATCCCCACAAGCAAAGGCAAAACTAAGGTTTTAACCTTTTGCTTTTGCAGCATTAAACGCACTACCAACAAGAGGCATAGCACTAGGGCTATGGTGCCTGCTGGCAGATAATTCAGTCCTAAATACACGGCGACTGGATAAGCAATCAGCGCGAGTGCGGTTAGTACTTGTAGCAGGACACGCATTAGTCTTTAACTAGGCCTTCAATGGCGTTAACCACATCGTTGACTGTGCGGACAGATTTAAACTCGTCGGGCTGAATTTTCTTGCCCGTGAGTTGCTGCAGCTTAATCACTAAGTCGACGGCATCTATGCTGTCCAGATCTAGCTCTTGATAGAGATTCGCCTCTGGCGTAATCGCATCGGCATCGATTTCAAACTCATCCACCAAAATCGTGGTCAACATAGCGAGGATTTGTTCGCGGTTTTGCATCTTCCTCTCCTACGGACGTTGTGATTCGATGAAGTTAGCTAGACTGGCCACACTGTAAAAATGCGCCTTAGTGCTATCCGAGTTGGCTTCGATTTTCACATCAAATTTTTTCTTGATGGCTAAACCCAGCTCGAGCGCGTCGATCGAGTCGAGTCCGAGTCCTTCACCAAAGAGCGGTGCATCTGTGTCGATATCATCAATACTGACGTCTTCTAAGTCGAGGCAGTCGATGATCAACTGTTTAATTTCGTTATGTAAAGTCATAATTATTTTCGAGTTGTTGTTGATAGTATTGTTCAAGGTCTCGGGTTAATTGCCGAGCCATTTTCGCATGCTCACCCAATGGAGCTTGGTAGCCTTGGTGAGAAATTGTGTTGCCGATTTCGACGGCCATTCCCATGGTTTGCCTTGGGATCTCATACCAAGGTTGTTCCTTTGTCAAACCACGCACATTGGTGCGCAAAACCACAGGTAAAATATCGGCTTGGGTGCGAATCGCAATATTGGCGGCACCGCGGGCAAACTCGTTAATGCTTGCACCAAATACAGTGCGCGTGCCTTCGGGAAAGATAATCAGATTCGTGCCGCGGGCGAGCACTTCGCGACAATCTTCGAGCATCAGCTCGGCGCCGCGATTGGGAATGTATCCCGCGCAGGAGACGACCCCGCGTAAGAAGGGATTGCGCCACAGCCCCTGTTTAACGATACAGCCCGCATTGGGCATCAAGCTGATTAATACCACCACATCGACCAGACTCGGATGATTGGCAATCACTATGACGCCCTTGGCATCTCGCAGCAGTTCGGCATTATGGGTACTGACTCGGATCACTCCTGCCCAAGTCAACATGGCCACAAAGCCTTTAAACATAGTGTGCACGGCCTTTTGCACGCGGATAATCCGCGCTTCGGGCGTGCCCGGCCAAAAACGCAGCAGAGGCAAGATGGTTAACGAGCTTAACAGTCCACCGAGGCCAAAGGCGATGTAGCAACTGACGCCGCCAAGCCAACGGGGAATATAGTTAATTCCCGCACGGCGTTTTTCAGGCAGCGTATAAGCGACATTAAATTCGGCATTGTGTGGTACTGGATTAGGCATGCGTTAGGCTCCAGTGCCAATGCGATAAGCAGCCGGCAATATCCTGTGAGGTCGCCAGTGCGTGGATCAACTTGCCATAGGATAGCGGCGTGGCGTTTCGTTGCTGCTCTGCTGTCAGTTGGCTTAGGGTGAGGGTGACGGTCGCACTCTCATCTGCAGGCGCTAGGGTTAATCCTAGGGCTAAGGGCAACTCAAACTCTTGAGTAAATTCATCATAGACTGGCGGGACGGGATCGTCGCCAAACACCAACAACAGTGGCTCGGGCGATTGGTGCAGCTGGGCGAACGCTTCCACCATGGCTTGGGAAAGGGTTTCTGTGCCCGCGGCAATCGAGGTCGAAGGGGCGGTATTGTTGGTTAAAATACCAAAAATACCGCTGCCAGTGTTATGTACCGACTGACTAAAACCTAAGGGGGAAAGCGGTTGTTTTTCAATAATATCTTCGAGCAGGCCGATGGTGCGGTGCAGCTCGCCGTGGCGAGAAGCAAATATCGAGCGACAGTTAGGCGCGGCCTCACATTGGAAGCTGACATCTAGCATCATCTTGGTTAAACGGCTAAAACGTCTGCGCAGCATGGCGGGAACTTGCGAAAGTGTAGGGGAAATCCCCTCAAGGTCATCTTTGCTTGTGTCGGCCGAGTGCTTGCACCAAGTTTGCCAGTCATCACGCTGTGGATACTTTGGCGCCCATGCGCCCCAAGAATGGATGCTGAATCTGAGTTGCACTACTTTGCCTCGACACTATTTAAAGCTGTCTTAGTTATCCCTAACTAAGCGAAAAATATTAATGAATTGATAGGCCTATAGCTTGTCTACGCGTTGGATAAATCGCGCCAATTCCCCGATGAATGTGCGGCTTATTCTACACTAAGTCCTTAGTTTTAATGAAGCCATTTGCATCATGATGGTTAACAAAATGCAATCAAGATTCGATTTATCACTGTTAAGCAACATAAGTTGCAGTAGAACCGTTGGGGGAAGAGCACTATAAACTGTCTTACTGAACCAGAGTTGAACGGCTAGCAAGCTGGGTTTATATGCTGAAATGGAGCTGAAAGTGTGGATGTAAAAAAAGGCGCACTAGGCGCCTTTTTAGACAAGCTTGGTGCATTACTGGGCGAGTTGGTTTTCCAATTTACGCAGCGCCACTTTGACTTTACGGGTGTTTTCAGGACCCATGCGGATCATCAGCTTTTGCGCGCTCGGCAAGGCCTCTAAATTAGGATCCACAAAGCGGTAGTTCACGCTGATTGAACTCAGCTCGATAGGCTCTTCGATGATAGGAGCGGCAAGCATGATCTTAATGGCTTGCAGCATTCTGTCATTGAACTTGGCGTTGCTGTAACCCAACTCGGCAAAGGCCTCGTCAAACAGCGGCGTGAGCTGTTTGTAGGTGTGCATTAAGGTTTGCTCATCCATGCTGGCAATCACAGTCGCATAGGCGTCATATCTGTGGTAACTCTCTGGATTTAAATACACTTTGCTCGTGATTTCAGACACAGTGAACAGCTTTTCTGGGCCTTTGACTGGGCTAACTTTGCGGGCGAGATCGCCTTGGGCCAAGTTGTCCACGAACACCACAAACTGACGGGCCAAATCTTGGTTCACTAAGGAGGAGCCGACCACGTTGTTATTGATGATCGCCAGCGCTTTTTGATGCACAAAGGCATCGCTCTCAGGCAGGCTGGGGACGACTTCTTCAGGAATCGCAGGCTCGGTTGGCGTGACAACGGTTTCGGTTTCCGTCGTGGTCGCCGCTGGAGTTTCATTTTCCACCGGCGCGGTTTCAGGCTCAGTGCCTGTTTCGAGCGTCATAGGTTCAGATGAAGGCGGCTCAGGCAGCACTATCGGCGCATTGGGGATGAGCTTGGGTGAGTCATCTTTGGTGTAGTAATAATAACCTCCCGCAGAGAGCAGGATGACGAGCACAATCGCAATCAAAGCAAAGCGATTACTGCTTGAGGAGGTTTCTTGAGGTGTAATTCTATCATCTTGATTAACTTGCATTTTACATCCTTCGCTTAAGTGTCAAGGTAACGGGGTGAATACATGCAGCTAACATTTAAAGTGCAAGTGCCAACGAGTTGTCGGTGGCAGGTTCATTGTGCAAGTTTCCACGCGCTTGTCCATAGCCGTGAGCTGAACAGGCTGAATTTATTTTACCTTGAAGGGGTTAGCTTAAGGTTTAGGCCTGAACGTATTGCTGCCTGTGTCCAAGCCAACGATGAATAATGGCATCGACCGACTCTGGCGCCTGTGACATCACATGGCTCGCCAGTTTTTGGATATGTGGGATAAGCGCCTGATCGCGGACAAGGTCGGCGATTTTCAGCTCGGCCAGTCCCGTTTGCTTAGTGCCCAGCACTTCGCCCGGCCCACGGATCTCTAAGTCTTTCTGTGCAATCACAAAACCATCATTACTTTGCCTGAGCACATTTAAGCGCTGGCTCGCGGTTTGGCTCAATGGCGCCTTGTAGAGTAACACACAATGGCTTGCCACGGCACCGCGCCCTACGCGGCCCCGCAGCTGGTGTAACTGTGCAAGACCCAGTCGCTCGGGGTTTTCGATAATCATCAAGCTGGAGTTGGGGACGTCGACGCCGACTTCAATCACTGTGGTTGCCACCAATAAATGGATAGTTCCCGCCTTGAAGTCGGCCATAATTTTTTGTTTTTCGGCGCTTTTCATCCGACCATGGACTAAACCTATGCTCAGTTCCGGCAGTGCTTGGCGCAACTCTTCGGCGGTATCTTCCGCCGCTTGGCACTCGAGGACTTCGGATTCTTCAATCAAGGTGCAGACCCAATAGGCTTGGCGTTTATCCGTGACTACGCTGTTGCGGACGCGCTCGAGCACTTCATTGCGACGCGAATCGGGAATGGCGACTGTGGTCACGGGCGTGCGGCCGGGCGGCAACTCATCGATAATCGAGGTGTCCAAATCGGCGTAGGCCGTCATGGCCAAAGTGCGCGGAATGGGGGTCGCCGTCATAATCAACTGGTGGGGATGAAAGCCTTGGTTAATGCCTTTTTCCCTGAGCCCCATCCGTTGGTGAACCCCGAACCTGTGCTGCTCATCGATAATGATTAAAGCCAACTTATTGAAGGTTACCTGCTGCTGGAAGATGGCATGGGTGCCTATCACTATTTGCGCCGCGCCCGATTCAATATCGGCTAAGGATTGCGCCCGTGCCTTGCCTTTAAGCTTGCCCGCAAGCCATCCCACTTTTAACCCGAGGGGTTCAAACCACGCGGCAAAGTTAGTCGCATGCTGCTCGGCGAGTAATTCGGTGGGCGCCATCATAGCCACTTGGTAACCACTTTCGATGGCCTGCAATGCGGCGAGGGCGGCGACCAAGGTTTTACCCGAACCTACATCACCTTGAACTAAGCGCATCATGGGGTGCGGCTGCGCTAAATCTTTACCTATCTCGGCGACGACCCTTTGCTGTGCACCTGTCGGTTTGAAGGGCAATGAGGCGAGAAAGGGATTCAATAGCTGGCCGCTGGCGTGCATGGTCACGGCGGCGTCGAGATTGCTGCGTTGCCTGAGTCGGAGCATGCTGAGGTTATGGGCGAGCAGCTCTTCCTGCACCAGCCGTTGCTGCGCCGGATGTTGGCCTAGCTCTAAGTCAAATTGCGATATTCCTGCGTGAGGGCGATGCAGGGTTTGCAGTGCTTGTTTCAAGCTCATGCTATTGGGCTGCAAATTGGCGGGTAATAACTCGGTCAAACCGCCGTCTTCTAATAATTCGAGGGCTTGCTCGGTAAGTTTGATCCAACTCGCCTGTTTGAGTCCCTCCGTGGTGGGATAAATCGGCGTGAGGGTATCGCTTAAATGAATATCTTCACCGGGATAGACAATTTTGTACTCGGGATGGACGATTTCGGCCTGATGATTGCCCCGACGAATTTCGCCATAGGCGCGGATCATTAAGCCATTTTGCATCGCATTGCGTTGCGCCATCGAAAAGTTAAAGAAGCGCAGACTCATGCTGCCGGTATTATCGCGCACATTGCACACCAGCATGCGTTTGCGGCCTTGAATGATTTGTGTCGACTGGATTTCGGCTTCAATGGTGCCGTAATTTCCCGGCATTAAGGCGGCAATAGGATAAATTTGAGTGCGGTCTTCGTAGCGCAGGGGTAAGTGAAACAGCAGATCTTGTACTGTTGTGATGCCGAGCTTTGCGAGTTTTTCCGCCACCCTTTTGGCGACGCCTTTGAGGTCGGTGATCGGAACAAGATCCAATTGCTGCAAGTCGTTAGCGCTCAATCACTGTGAATTTATACATATACTAACAGAGTGTAAGCGTAAGGCAATCTTGGGCTGAGTTGCTCGGTGGGTGCGGTTATGTGAGGGTTTAGCGACGAATTAAGGATTTATTTCAGTCTTATGGGCTAAATTGCCCTTGGAGCATATTTCTCCTTATCTTATTCATATTAAAATAAATGTGTTTCAATCCTAGAAGTAAACAATAGAGAAAATCATCATTCGTTATTAATAACGTACACTTTGTAAGTTTTTGTGGTTTAATCGAATGATTGATTGCCTGTATCGGGCATAAATCTTTATGCGGTAACACGGTTGTGAATCGATAATAAGAAAGTGACCTCTGGTGACGGATCACATGTGGGGAAACATGGCCGAGGAGTACTCGCCTTTGCGTCTATGGTGCTTAACCTGTTTATTTATTGGCATATTGTTTTCTGCTATGCCGGCATGGGCCAAACTAGATGTGGCGTTTTTCAATCCCGGTGCCGAGGCCGATAGCTTTTGGGGTGATGTCGACAAATTAATGTGGGTGGCATCAGCAAAACTCGACATTAATTTGCAAATTATCCATTCAGATCGCAATCATTTTAAAATGATTAGCCAGTTAGACTCTTTATTAAAATCGCAACAGTCCCTTCCTAATCAGGTTATTTTGGTTAATGAGAAGCAATCAGCATTAAAAATGTTGCAGATGCTTTATCACCATCCCATTTATGTGCAGCTTATTTTGAATGATATTTCCGTGGCCGAACGGGAAATGCTATTGCAAGATCCCCACTGGCAGACCTATTTATTGCCCGCCATTATGCCCGATAACTATGCTATCGGAGCCGAGACCGCTAAAGCTTTGTTAACGGGGTTAGACGTTAAAAAAGCTAAGGTTTTATTGATCTCGGGCGATAAGTCCACGCCCGCATCTGTTCTGCGGACTCAGGGCGCCAACGATTATTTCTTTATGCAACCCAATGTGACAGTCACACAAACGGTTTATGGCCAATGGAGTGAGGATATTGCCTATGGGCAAGCATTGACGCTGCTGACCCGTTATCCCGATTTAAAACTGATTTGGACCGCAAGTGACAGAATGGCGATGGGGGTAATTAAAGCATTGAAGGAAAAAGGGCTCAACCCTGGGCGAGACGTGTTGGTGAGCTCTGTAAATACGTCCGCCGAGATTTTACGACTCCGTCAGGAGCAACAACTCAGTGTACTCGGTGGTGGGCATTTTTTAGCGGGCGCATTGGGGTTAGTGCAACTGCAACATTATCAGGCGACAGGGCAATATTATCCCTACGACAAGGTCCAGTTATTCAGCGTGCTTGAGCCAGGCTCAGAGTTTTATCGCATGTTAGTAGCAAGGGATTGGTCAGCAATTTTCCAATCCCAAATTTTGGATAAGTTGCCACCGCAATAATAACGAATAGGTATCCATGAAGCATCGTAATCATTCCATCAGCCACAGGATGACGCTCACTATTATTGGGGTGAGCTCGTTTTTTGCCGTCCTGACTATGTTGGTGCAGTTGGTATGGAATTATCAGGAGAGCATAGATAAGGCTACGGCGGATATTCGTGAGTATTCCGAGTCTATCTTGCCTAGCATTGCTAAGTCGCTCTGGGATGTCGACCATAGCCTGTTATCCGATCTGTTGTCGGGTTTAGGGATGATGCCCATGGTTTCGAGTGTCAATCTCGAAAGTGTCGATGGCGTGACCATGCAGTTAGGTAAATCCTTACGTGCGCAGGAGGAAAACCAAACTTCGTTTCATTATCCGATTATGTATCAAGAGCAGCTGATTGGCTCACTCACCGTTGGTCTGGACACCAATAAGCTGTATTACGAATTATGGCAGCAGTTGATTATCATCGTCCTCGGCAATGGCCTTAAAACCCTGCTGATGATTTACCTGATCCTCACTATGGTGCGTTTATTGGTGACCAACCGATTGTCGGCACTGGAGCGGTTTGCCAATCAAATCAATTTGAATTCATTACCCAAACTGAAAGTGCCCATCAGTGTAGTGACCAGCCAAGATGAAATTGGCCATGTGGCGCAATCGCTACAGGCTATGTATCAGCGTATTCGCAATGACTTAGCCATTAACAAGCGTCAGGGGCGTGAATTACAACAGCAGCAGAATCAGTTGGCGCGTTTAGTCGACGAGCGAACTCAAGAGCTTAATTGGCAATCCCAGGCGAACCAGTTATTAGCCGAGATGTCACTGCAGTTTTTAACCACGGATACCTCGCAACTGGATGAATGTCTCGCCGATGCCTGCCATCGCATTGGACTGTTATTCGATGTTGAACGGGTCAGTATTATTGAGTTTACCCAGCGCTATGCCAATTACCGTAGCTTCTGGAGCTGTGAGTCGCAGGCAAATCAGATCCAAGATATCTCCGTCGATAGTGTTGCCGTGCTGGCGCAAAAGTTTGTGTCGGAGTCGACGTTAGTGATCGAGTCGATTGATTTTTTAGAGCATGAGTCACCTACGGAATACCAATCGCTGCGCTCGGTTGGGATTTGTTCTATCGCCGCGTTTGCAATTAAAAATGCCAATGAATTACTCGGTTTACTCTCGCTTTCCATGGTGAGTCGTCCATTAAATTGGAATCCACAAAAGAAGGTAATGCTGACTCAATTTGCGGCGGCCCTGAACGAATTGTTGTTACGTGAGGAAAAAGAGCGACAGATGCTCAGCCTGCAACAGGCTTTAGTGTCGGTGAATGCTCAGCTACGTGTGATGGCCGAAACCGATGAATTGACTGGATTAAGCAATCGTCGCCCTTTTACTCATACTTTGGAAACCTTGCTCCAACAAGCTAAACCCGTTGGATTGCTGATGTTGGATGTCGATTACTTTAAGAGTTACAACGACACTTACGGTCACCTCGAAGGCGATGCGGCGCTTAGATTGGTTGCGCAGGCGCTCAAACAGTGTGATGTCTTGCCGCAGGATAGCTTGCTGGCTCGAATCGGTGGCGAAGAGTTTGCGATTATTCTTGAGCAGATAACGCCTATCCAATTGGAGGCGATAGCCAACCAACTCTGCTATCGAGTCGCCGCCTTGGATATTCCCCATCGTAGCTCTCCCAAGGGGAAAATTACCCTCAGCATTGGTGGCGTGTATCTCCCCTTAGATACAAGCGTTCGCGGGTTTACCCTCTCTGAGGTGCTGCGCCGTGCCGATATTTGTTTGTATCGCGCTAAAGAGCAAGGGCGCAATACTGTGGTCATCGAATCGTAAACTGCCTCGAGACTTAGCTAAGTTACTGTTGATTAAGGCTCACCTCAATGTGTTTGCAACCTAGCCGTGGCGGCAGATTTATTTCTGCTTTGGGGCTGCTATAATTGCCGCCCTTTATTTTCCATCTGTAGGTTCTGGCGTGTCGAAACGGGGCAAAAATACGGCCAATGCGGTGGCGATTTTCAATATCGATGATTTGTCGACTTGGCAAAAATACCGTAAAGGTTTGTGCGACACTTGCCACGCTACCTGCTGTACGCTACCCGTTGAAGTGACGGTCAGCGATCTAGTGCGCATGACGTTAGTCGATGAGTTTGAAGCCGAGGGCGATCTCAAAGCCATCGCCAAACGTCTGCAAAAAGCGCGCATTATCGACAACTTTAACCATAAAACCGCGATATTTACTCTGGCCCGTATGGCCAACGATGACTGCTTGTATTTAGACAGTAAAACCCGCCGCTGCACCATTTATCATCAACGTCCAGAGACGTGCCGTAACCATCCACAAATTGGCCCTAAGGCGAATTACTGCCCTTATCGCCCCCGTGAGTAAGCTTTTGAATATGGTATTGGTAGAGGGTTTCGAGTTGGTGGTTATCACGCATCGCCTTGACCTGCCGATTAAACTCACGAGCAATCAAGTCTTTATGAGCCGAACGCTTAGAGATAAGCATATAAAAGGGCTCCTGTTGAGTATTCGGCGACGGTTGTGAGGTGAGTGTCTTCGGCAGTTCGCCAGCCTGCGCTAAGGCGAGTGTGCCTGCCAAAATCTCCTTACGGGCGATAAAGAATTTACACCTGTGTTTCAGCAGCATTTCCGGTAGATGATGTAGAGAATTTATCTCGCTAATTGGCGTATCGTGATGCCAGCCAAAGTTATCGTAGTTGAAACCCTTGATGCCACAGACGGTGCCAAAATCAGCCAATTGGTTGATATCCTTGATGTGAAACTGTGGTTCAAGTTCAGCTTTCAAATAAAAATAACTGGGAGTGAGGTAATAATAAGCAACAGATGGGGTATAATCAGTGGCTCGTTGTCGATTGAGCGATGCGCTCATAGCGGCATCTATGCTGCCATTATGTACGTCTTTTAAGCAACGTAACCATGGTAAAGCCAACACTTCATAATCAATTCCAATAGGTTTGAAGGTCTGTTCTAGCAGGTCGATATCATAGCCGCTAAGCGTAGAAGTCTTAATGCCATCTTGCCGAATAAAGTAATTAAATGGCGGATATTCAGTCTCTTCGACACAAAAACGTAACTTAAATGGGGAATGCTCATCGGCGCCGTGGGCAACTGGCGAGAGTAGAATCACGCATACTAAGACGATTAGCGGATATAATATACGCATCATACTTTTTAGGCGAAGAGACGATTTTTTAAGTGTAGCAAAGGCTTTCTTGGCAGCACTGGGTTCTTTTATCGTCTGTTCCTCGACCCATTCTTTAGGTACAAATTTCAACTGACTCGCGAAAATCACTGCGCGGGTTGGTGTAGTAAGTCTAGTGTGAAACAAAAGGTGTTACATGAATTTCTTTGATAACGTGATGATAATATTGGGCTTAATCGCCGCAAGTTGTTTCTTTTCTATGTCAGAAATCTCCTTGGCTGCATCACGCAAAATCCGTTTACGTCAGCTGGCCGAAGAAGGGGACAGCCGTGCCGAAAAAGTGCTGCAACTCCAAGCTCAGCCCGGTAGTTTTTTTACTGTGGTGCAAATTGGCTTAAACGCCGTCGCCATCATGGGCGGTATTGTCGGTGAGTCGGCGTTTCGTCCGTATTTTTACCAGTTTTTAAGTGCGTGGATGAGCGACCCTTGGTTAGGCCAAGTGAGCTTCTTACTGTCTTTCGTCGTGGTGACCAGCGCCTTTATTCTGGTTGCGGATCTCATGCCCAAACGTATCGCGATGGCGATGCCAGAGCCTGTTGCCTTAGTGGTGGTTGGCCCTATGAGTTTCTGTATCGCGATCCTTCGTCCATTGGTGTGGTTTTTCAATGGCATGGCAAGCGCCATCTTCAAGTTACTGCAAATCCCAACCGTGCGTAACGATGAAATCACCCCAGACGATATTTATGCGGTAATGAACGCGGGGGCAGAAGCGGGCGTGCTCGACAAGGGCGAGCAGCAAATGATCGAAAATGTATTTGAAATGCAAACCGTTTCGGTAACGTCTGCCATGACGGCCCGCGAGAGCTTAGTGTATTTCCTACTGCAAGACAGCGAGGAAGATATCAAGCGTAAGATTGCCGAAGATCCCCATACTAAGTTTTTAGTCTGCGACGGCCAATTGGATATGGTCAAAGGGTTTGTTGATGCGAAAGAGCTGCTGATCCGTGTGATTAACGGTGAGAAAATTACCTTAAAAGACAACAGTCTTGTGCACACTTCTCTGATTATTCCCGATACCTTAAGCCTGTCCGAGGCCATGGAATACTTCAAAAATAGCCGCGCCGATTTCGCCGTGGTGATGAACGAATATGCCCTCGTTGTGGGGATTGTCACCACCAATGATCTGCAACGCGCAGTGATGGGGGCTTGGTCGCTGCACGAGAGCGAAGAGCAGATTATTGCCCGCGATGGCAATTCTTGGTTAGTGGACGGGGTGACGCCGATTACCGACGTGATGCGTGCCTTCGATATTGAGGAGTTCCCCCATAACCAAAACTACGAAACCATTGCCGGCTTTATGATGTACATGCTGCGTAAGATCCCCAAGCGCACCGACTTTGTTAACTATGCTGGTTACAAGTTTGAAGTGGTGGATATCGATGCCTACAAGGTTGACCAGCTGTTGGTGACCCGTATCGATGGCAACGATAAATTAATGTCGCCAGATACCTAATCTTATCAACATCATAAAAAACGGGACTCAGTCCCGTTTTTTATATCGCGACTAAAATTTATATCGCTTCTAAAAATGCATTCACTATCGGATCGTCCAAACGTTTGACCTTGCAGCAACAACCCAGCTCAAAGGGGGCAACACCCACGGGGGAGGCTAACAGTTGGATCCTATCCCGCACTGGGCTGTTATTAATCACCACTTCAGGGGTGATACTCACGCCACAACCGAGCGCCACCATAGACGCTATCGCTTCCTGCCCCGACACCTGCGCATAGATATTGGGGCTTATTCCCATCTGTTTAAACCAATTATCGGCGCGGCGCCGCCCCGGGCCATGGTCGGGAATGATAAAGGGCACCCGCGACCAATCGATGGGGGCTTGGCTTATCTGTTGCTGCACCGCGCAGCGCATGGTCGGCGCGATTAAGGACAAAGGCACATCGTCAATCTTGGCGAAATGCAAAGTAGCAGGGAAGGGATCCGGCAGCGCGGCAATGGCAATGTCGGCGCGATTTTGTTGCACTTCGGCCAGCGCATTGGCGGCATCCCCTGTGGTGAGGGCAATTTCAACAAAGGGGTGCTCTTGGCGAAAACGTTCCAGCAATTGCGGTAAATGGCTGTAGGCGGCGGTCACCGAGCAATAGAGATTTAAGGTGCCGCGCAGTACATCCTGCTTGAGATCGATACTGTGCCGCAGGTTGCGCCAATGGTGCAAGGTCTGCTCGGCGAACAATTTAAACTCGCGCCCAGCGTGGGTTAAGGTCACGCTGCGATTATCCCGTTCGAATAATTTTGCGTTCACTTCTTCTTCGAGCCGTTGCAAGGCGCGGCTTAAGGTCGAGGGACTGACGTGCATCTGTTCCGCCGTCTTGGCGAAGTGCAAACTGTCACATAAGTGTAGGTACAATTTGAGGGTGCGTATGTCCATAACCTCGTCCTATTGGCCGCTTATCAAGGGGGTTGTCACCGAAAATGACATTGCACAAAACGCAATGTGAGGTTTCGAATATATCATTTTAAGCAACGATAGCCATAGGTTATAGTGATTTCAATCACAACCAGTCATTAACAAAAAGTTGATATTGGTTGAGTCCCAAATTCCCGACTGAAAGGTGGTATCTCAGATGGCTAACTATTTTAACTCTCTGAATTTACGTCAACAATTAGCACAGCTTGGCCAATGTCGTTTCATGGACCGTTCTGAATTCAGCGACGGCTGCAATTACATCAAAGATTGGAATATTGTTATTTTAGGTTGTGGTGCTCAGGGTCTTAACCAAGGTCTGAACATGCGTGACTCGGGGTTGAATATTGCTTATGCCCTACGTCCAGAAGCGATTGCTCAAAAGCGTGCCTCATGGCAAAAAGCCACAGATAACGGCTTTAAAGTGGGTACTTTTGAAGAGCTGATCCCTACGGCGGATTTAGTGCTGAACTTAACGCCCGATAAGCAGCACTCCAATGTGGTTAGCGCTGTGATGCCACTGATGAAACAGGGCGCAACACTGTCTTATTCCCACGGTTTTAACATCGTTGAAGAAGGCATGCAGATCCGCTCCGATATCACAGTGGTGATGGTGGCGCCTAAGTGCCCAGGCACTGAAGTGCGTGAAGAATACAAGCGTGGTTTTGGTGTGCCGACCTTGATTGCAGTGCATCCTGAAAACGACCCTAATGGCGATGGTTTAGACATTGCGAAAGCCTATGCGAGTGCTACAGGTGGTGACCGTGCTGGCGTGTTGCAATCATCCTTTATCGCCGAAGTGAAATCGGATCTGATGGGCGAGCAAACCATTCTGTGCGGTATGTTGCAGACGGGCGCTATCTTAGGTTACGACAAAATGGTGGCCGATGGGGTTGAACCTGGCTATGCCGCTAAGTTAATCCAACAAGGTTGGGAAACCGTGACCGAGGCGCTTAAGCACGGCGGTATCACCAACATGATGGACAGACTGTCTAATCCAGCCAAGATTAAAGCATTTGAAATAGCAGAAGATTTAAAAGAAATCCTGCAACCCTTATTCGAAAAACATATGGATGACATCATCAGCGGCGAGTTCTCTCGCACTATGATGCAAGACTGGGCCAATGACGACGCTAACCTGCTGCGTTGGCGCGCCGAAACCGCCGAAACGGGCTTTGAAAATGCGCCAGTGTCGAGCGAGCATATCGACGAGCAAACCTATTTCGATAAAGGGATTTTTTTGGTTGCGATGATCAAAGCCGGTGTCGAATTAGCCTTCGATACTATGGTGTCGGCGGGTATTGTTGAAGAGTCCGCCTATTACGAATCACTGCATGAAACGCCGCTGATCGCTAACACCATCGCCCGTAAACGTCTGTACGAGATGAACGTGGTGATCTCGGATACCGCAGAATACGGTTGTTATCTGTTCAACCATGCTGCCGTGCCTATGCTGCGTGACTATGTGAATGCTATGTCGTCAGAGTATTTAGGTGCGGGTCTGAAGGACAGTTCTAACAACGTCGATAATCTGCAGTTAATCGCCATCAATGATGCGATTCGCCACACCTCAGTTGAGTATATCGGTGCGGAACTTCGTGGTTATATGACTGATATGAAAAGTATTGTTGGAGCTTAATTGATAGAGGCCGAGCCCCTAAGGATATGGGGCTCGGCGGCGCAAATTTATTCCTGCTTCGTAGGTTGTCGAGCGGGCAAAACCGACATGGGTTAGTAAGCGATCTGTTTCACTAACGCGCGTTTGTTAACGTTTCACTTTGTTGTTTTGCATTGTCTCGGCAGGGAAGCTGAATTTTTTTGACATTAGATAATTTTTTATTGTGTTTGGCTGTCGCTTTATGGTAAAGCTAATAACTCGCGGCGGGGCAAGGTTCCCAAGGCAAACATCGCTCAGGCTTAAAAGTGAGTAGCGATAAGAATTTCAGCGATACACATACAGAACACCGATTAGGAACCCATATTGATGTTTAACCAAGCTGCCAAGCTCATTCTCGTGATTATTACCGTAGTGATTATTAAATCACAGCGGGGGCGGCGCATGGCAAACTGGTAGACCTAAAAGGTTAAAAGTTTCGAAAGAACCCCCCGCTCCGAAAGGACCGGGGGGTTCTTCGTTTTCAGGCCCTAGGTTTTGGAAATGAGGTTTCGAAATAGCACAAATTACGAGTCGATTTTCGGCATTTCAGGATCAAGGTAGCGAGAGAAATATGGAACCAGGGCAGATGATTAGAGGCGCAGACGCAGTCATAAAAGTGTTGGCAGCACATGGTGTTACCACAGTATTTGGTTACCCAGGTGGTGCCATTATGCCAATCTACGATGCCCTCTATGGAAGCCCTGTCGAACATCTCTTAAGCCGCCACGAACAAGGCGCAGCCTTTACCGCCGTAGGTTACGCCAGAGCCAGTGGTAAAACCGGCGTGTGCTTTGCCACCTCTGGCCCAGGTGCGACTAACCTAATCACTTCGCTTGCCGACGCGCTTTTAGATTCTGTGCCTGTTGTCGCTATCACGGGGCAGGTCTCAACCGCAGTGATTGGCACCGATGCGTTTCAAGAAATTGATGTATTGGGCATGTCCTTAAGCTGCACTAAGCACAGCTTTATGGTGACGGATGTCAACGATCTGATCCCGACCCTGTATCAAGCCTTTGAAATCGCCGCATCGGGTCGACCCGGCCCAGTGCTGGTGGATATCCCTAAGGATATCCAAATCGCGCAACTGGAATATCGCACTCCCTTGCTGGCGGTGACCAATGAGCCACAGGCGAGCGTCTGTGAGATTGAAGCGGCCCGCGCCCTGTTAGCAGCAGCGAAGCAGCCTATGTTGTACGTGGGTGGCGGCGTGGGGATGGCGGGCGCGGTCGATCAACTGCGGGAATTTATCAAAGCCACAGGTATGCCATCGGTCGCCACGTTAAAAGGCTTAGGCAGTATTGCCCATGGCACCCCAGGTTATTTGGGCATGTTAGGTATGCATGGCGGAAAGGCGGCCAACCTAGCGGTGCAGGATTGTGATTTATTAGTGGTTGCTGGTGCACGCTTCGATGACAGGGTCACAGGACGTTTAGCGACTTTTGCCAACAAGGCTAAAGTCATCCATTTGGATATCGACGCCGCCGAGTTAGGCAAATTGCGCCAGCCCGATGTGGCCATCGCCGGTGATTTACGCCAGATTTTCCCCGCCCTTGCTATGGCGCTGAACATCACGCCTTGGCAAGCAGAGGTTGAACATCTTGCCCGTAAACATCAATGGGATTATCAACATCCCGGCAGCTTAATCTATGCCCCCGCTATGCTGCGCCGTTTAGCTAATAAACTGCCCGAAGATAGCGTAGTGTGCTGCGATGTGGGCCAGCATCAAATGTGGGTTGCTCAGCATATGTGGTTCCGCCGTCCGGAAGATCATTTATCCAGCGCAGGTCTAGGCACTATGGGCTTCGGTTTACCCGCCGCTATCGGCGCCCAAGTGGCTCGCCCCGATGCAACTGTGGTCACAGTGTCTGGCGATGGCTCTTTTATGATGAACGTGCAAGAGTTGACCACCATCAAGCGACGCAAATTACCGGTGAAGATCCTGCTGATCGACAACCAAAAACTGGGGATGGTGAAACAGTGGCAGCAGCTATTCTTTGAAGAGCGCTACAGCGAAACTGATCTGTCAGACAACCCAGATTTTGTGCAACTCGCTTCGGCCTTCGATATTCCCGGCCGCACGATTTTCTCTTCCGACGAAGTGGAAGAGGCCTTAACCGAAATGTTAGCGGCTAAGGGACCCTATTTGTTACACGTAGCAATCGACGATGCTTTTAACGTTTGGCCACTGGTGCCCCCCGGCGCATCAAACAGCGATATGATGGACGAAATGGAGAAACAAACATGATCCACTCCCTAGAATTAACGGTTCAACAACGCCCAGAAGTGATAGAACGTGTACTACGGGTGACTCGTCACCGTGGTTTTACGGTCACCCAAATGCAAATGCGGATGAACGACGATGCGAGTCTGTCGCTAGATATGGAAGTGGACAGCGAGCGCGCCATCGAGCTGCTCAGCAATCAACTGAATAAATTGATTGATGTCACTCAATGCAAGGTCTTGTTACCGCTAAACTTGCAACAACAAAAAGTACACGCATAAGCATCCAGTGACTGCGGACATTAGCACTGCAGCAAGGCCCTAAGGGCACGATTTTCGATTTGAGATAAAGGATAGAATCAATGCCAAAGTTACGTTCAGCAACCAGTACCGAAGGCCGCAATATGGCGGGTGCCCGTGCGCTATGGCGCGCCACAGGGGTGAAAGACAATGATTTTGGTAAGCCGATTATTGCGATTGCCAACTCCTTTACTCAGTTTGTTCCCGGCCATGTGCACTTAAAAGACATGGGCTCTCTGGTGGCGAGCGCCATCGAAGAGGCGGGCGGTATCGCCAAGGAATTCAACACCATCGCCGTCGATGATGGTATCGCCATGGGCCACGGTGGCATGCTCTACAGTCTGCCTTCGCGGGAGCTTATCGCCGATAGTGTCGAGTATATGGTCAATGCCCACTGCGCCGATGCGCTGGTCTGTATCTCTAACTGCGACAAGATCACCCCCGGCATGTTGATGGCGGCGCTGCGCCTCAATATTCCCGTGGTGTTTGTATCGGGCGGGCCGATGGAAGCAGGTAAAACTAAACTGTCGGACAAGCTTATTAAGCTCGATTTAGTCGATGCTATGGTGGCCGCAGCCGACTCGAGTGTAAGCGATGAGGATAGCGCTAAAATCGAACGCAGCGCTTGCCCTACATGTGGTTCCTGTTCCGGCATGTTTACCGCTAACTCGATGAACTGTTTAACCGAAGCTTTAGGTCTGTCGCTGCCGGGCAACGGCTCTATGCTCGCGACCCATAGCGACCGCCGCGAACTGTTTTTAGAAGCGGGCCGCCGTGTGATGGCGCTAACCAAACGTTACTACGAACAAGATGATGCCTCGGCATTGCCGCGCAACATTGCCAGCTTTAAAGCCTTTGAAAACGCCATGGCGCTGGATATTGCCATGGGCGGTTCGTCCAATACTGTGCTGCACTTATTGGCTGCGGCGCAGGAGGCGGACGTGGCATTCACTATGGATGATATCGACCGTATGTCGCGCCAAGTGCCGCACCTGTGTAAGGTGGCGCCGTCGACCGCTAAATACCATATGGAAGATGTGCACCGCGCTGGGGGCGTGATGGGCATCTTAGGCGAACTCGACCGCGCCGGACTGCTGCATACCGATGTGCCACACGTTGCCGCCGATGCGGGTGGCAATCTCAAGTCGGTGCTCGCCAAGTACGATGTGATGCAAACCCAAGATGACAAAGTAAAACAATTCTTTATGGCGGGGCCTGCGGGCATTCCCACCACTAAAGCCTTTAGCCAAGACTGCCGCTGGCCATCGCTGGACGATGACAGGCAAGAAGGTTGTATCCGTAGCCGCGAATTTGCCTTCAGCCAAGAGGGCGGTCTGGCCGTGTTGTCGGGCAATCTGGCGGACAATGGCTGTATCGTTAAAACTGCGGGTGTGGATGAATCGAATCTGACCTTTATCGGCAGCGCTCGGGTGTACGAAAGCCAAGACGATGCAGTCGCTGGCATCTTAGGTGGCGAAGTGGTGGCGGGTGACGTGGTGGTGATTCGTTATGAAGGGCCAAAAGGCGGCCCGGGCATGCAAGAAATGTTGTACCCCACCAGTTACTTAAAATCCCGCGGCTTAGGCAAGGCCTGCGCGTTGATCACCGACGGCCGCTTCTCTGGTGGAACCTCCGGTTTATCTATCGGCCATGTGTCGCCTGAGGCGGCGGCGGGCGGCACGATTGCCTTGATTGAAAACGGCGATCGCATCGAAATCGATATTCCCAAGCGCAGTATCAAGCTTGCGGTGAGTGATGCCGAGTTAGCGACGCGCCGTGAAACCATGCTCGCCCGTGGGCCAATGGCGTGGAAACCGCTTTCGCGTCAGCGTTATGTGTCGATGGCGCTTAAAGCCTACGCCATGCTTGCCACCAGTGCCGATAAGGGCGCGGTGCGCGATCGCAGTAAGTTGGAGGACTGATATGTTATCTCTCGCATCGTCGCAAACGGAGCAGGCTGAGGTACAGTCCTCTCAAGTTCAGTCCGATAAGGCGCAGTCGGTCACTTCTGCCTTAGAAAAGAGTCAGCTTGCGCAAAGTTACTTGCAAAAAATCCTGCTGTCGTCGGTTTATGACGTTGCGAAAGTGACGCCACTCTCCAGCCTTAATAAACTCTCGGCGCGTTTGGGTTGTCAAGTGTTTTTAAAGCGTGAGGATATGCAACCAGTGCATTCCTTTAAGCTGCGCGGCGCCTATAACCGCATCGCTCAGTTGAGCCAAGCCGAATGTCAACGTGGCGTGGTGTGCGCCTCGGCGGGCAACCATGCCCAAGGCGTGGCCATGTCGGCGGCCAGCCGTGGTGTGGATGCTGTGATTGTGATGCCCGAAACCACGCCGGATATTAAAGTCGATGCGGTGCGCCGTTTAGGCGGCAATGTAGTGTTGCACGGTCAAGCCTTTGATCAGGCCAATGGCTTTGCGATGGAGATGGCGCAGCAGGAAGGTCGGGTGTATATCGCCCCCTTCGATGACGAAGCCGTGATCGCTGGCCAAGGCACTATCGCCCAAGAAATGTTGCAACAGCAGCGCGACCTTGAAGTGGTATTTGTGCCCGTGGGCGGCGGTGGCTTAATTGCCGGGATTGCCGCCTATTACAAGGCGGTGATGCCACAGGTCAAAATCGTTGGCGTTGAGCCTGAAGATGCGGCCTGCTTAAAAGCGGCGATGGAGGCGGGCGAGCCTGTCACACTCCCGCAAGTCGGCTTGTTTGCCGATGGTGTTGCAGTTAAACGTATCGGCACTGAGCCATTCCGCTTAGCCAAGCTGTTTGTGGATGAAGTGGTGACTGTCACCTCCGACGAAATCTGCGCCGCCGTTAAAGATATTTTTGAAGATACCCGCGCCATTGCCGAACCTGCGGGTGCTTTATCCCTTGCAGGGCTTAAAAAATATGTCAGCACTAATGCTGCTGGCGAGAGTGGTAAAGGTGAGAAGGTCGCGGCGATTTTAAGTGGCGCGAATGTGAACTTCCACAGCCTGCGATATGTGTCGGAGCGTTGCGAGTTGGGTGAGCAAAAAGAAGCCGTGCTGGCGGTTAAGGTGCCCGAGCGTCCCGGCAGCTTCCTGCGTTTTTGTGAGTTGCTCGAAAAGCGGGTGATGACCGAATTTAACTATCGCTTTAGCAGTCGCGATATGGCGGTGGTGTTTGCGGGTATTCGTTTGACTAAAGGCCATGGCGAATTAGAGCAGATCATCAATACCTTAGAAGATAATGGCTTTGAGGTGCAGGACTTATCCGGTGATGAAACCGCGAAATTGCATGTGCGTTATATGGTCGGTGGTCATCCGCCAGAGCCGTTAGAGGAGCGCCTATTTAGCTTCGAGTTTCCCGAGCATCCGGGCGCGCTGCTGAAGTTTTTAACCACCCTGCAGAGCAAGTGGAATATCAGTTTATTCCATTACCGTAATCACGGCGCGGCCTTTGGGCGGGTGCTGGCGGGGTTTGAAGTCCCCGAGGGCGATGCCTTGCCGTTTCAGCAGTTTTTAACTGAGCTGGGATTTGTCTATCAAGAAGAGACGCAAAGCCCTGCTTATCAGCTGTTTTTGAATGCGGGAAAAGGAAAAAAGAATCTGCCTTTGTAATCACTTAGCTTTAGGTTACAACTTAGGCTAAAGGAGGGGCGCACAGGCGCCCCTTTTTGTGGTAGTTTGGTTTAACAAATCAAGAGTTAATGCTCTAGTAATCAGACCTCGACCCTACGCATTAAGGAGACATGATGTTACCTGCACCGCATTTTTCTGCCTTTAATCCGCCTCGCCGCATTTTGATGGGGCCAGGTCCATCGGATGTTTATCCTGAAGTATTAGCCGCGCAGGCAAGACCGACCGTTGGTCACCTAGACCCATTATTTGTTGGCATGATGGATGAGCTTAAGAGCCTGATCCAATATGCATTTCAAACCAAAAATGAAATGACGATGGCAGTGTCCGCCCCCGGCAGTGCGGGCATGGAAACCTGTTTTGTGAACCTAGTCGAACCCGGCGAAAAGGTGATTGTGTGCCGTAACGGTGTGTTCGGTGAGCGTATGCGCCAAAACGTCGAGCGCGTCGGTGCGATTGCTGTGGTTGTGGATAACGAATGGGGCACTCCAGTCGACCCTGTTGCCGTTGAGGCGGCACTTAAGGCTAACCCCGATGCTAAGTTTCTCGCTTTTGTGCATGCCGAAACCTCAACGGGCGCATTGAGCGATGCTAAAACCCTGTGCGCGCTGGCAAAACAATACGGCTGTTTATCCATTGTCGATGCGGTCACATCCCTCGGCGGCGTGGAATTAAGAGTCGATGAATGGGGAATCGATGCTATTTATTCTGGCAGTCAGAAATGTCTCTCCTGCGTGCCGGGGTTATCGCCCGTGTCTTTCTCACCTGCTGCGGTGGAAAAGCTTAAAAACCGTAAAACGCCGGTGCAGAGCTGGTTCCTCGATCAAAGTCTGGTCATGGCCTATTGGACCAGCGCGGGTGGCAAGCGCAGTTATCACCACACTGCGCCCGTTAATGCGCTTTATGCCCTGCACGAATCGCTGCGTTTATTGGCCGAAGAAGGTTTAGAAAATGCGTGGAAGCGTCATCAAGACATGCATTTAGTGCTGCGCGCTGGCCTTGAAAAACTCGGCCTGAAATTTGTGGTCGCCGAAGCTTCACGCTTGCCGCAGCTTAATGCCATTTATATCCCCGAAGGTGTTGACGATGCCGCGGTGCGCGCGCGTCTACTCAAGGATTACAACCTTGAAATCGGTGCAGGCCTTGGTGCTCTAGCGGGCAAAGCTTGGCGCATCGGTTTAATGGGCTTTGGTGCCCGTCGTGAGAATGTCGCGCTCTGTTTGCGCGCCCTAGAAGAGGTGCTGAACTAAGATGTCGGTTTCGCGTATAAGGATGTTACGCAGAGTGAGTTTGCGCTTAGTGAGTTCACGTTTATTGATTGGCGGTTTGAGTCTGATCTTAAGTGCCTGTGCCTCCAGCAATATGAGCAATACCAGTTGTGATTTTGTGCGAGGTACAGCAGGCAATCAGAGTAAACGCGAGACCAGCGGTGATGATAGCAATGCCCGGCAGATGGATGTGGGCATTGGGATTTTAACCGCTATCTTCGGCAGTATTAGCCGAGCACTTTCTTCCGATGATTCATCGGATGAGAAGTGTGTTTAATTGGCCAAGTTGTATTTACTTTGGGTGGTATTGATTAAGCACAGTCATTTCAGTGACACGCCGTGAATATGTCCCTATAGGCTCGACGGCGGCATCCATGCCGCCAACGGTCACTTCCATGACCGCGCTTAATCCAGTTAAGCCCTTGGTATATCTGATAGAGTGTTATTTACAATTAGGGCATTCCGATAATTTCGCAATGTGAGGCTCGTTAAACTAGGCGTTATCAATAACAAGGATCAAGTGCTCGCATGAAATTTTGGGGATATACACAAGAAGAACTAGCCGAAGCGGCCGAACCACAACCGAAGGCACTCATTGAAGTAACTATTTCTGCCACGCCGAGTGATCTTCGAGAAATTGCAAAGTTTCTCTCCTCAGCGGCAGACACAATTGAAGCCCAAGGAAGGGACTTTGAGCATGAGCACTTTTCAAATAATGCTACCGATGCACCACGTTTGATTGTTTTTAACCCTCTTGCATTAGAGTAAACCTCACACAATGCACTTGAAATATCGGGACCTCCGAAAGTGTTTGGATTTATCGCAAATGATGTTCTTTATACTTCCAAAATGTTTATCGATTATCGTTGCCCAGAAGGCCATGGTTAGGACCGCCGAAGATACTTACTACCTGTAACGCTTGATTGAATACTGAATAAGCTAAGCATTTGTCATTGATGACGGCTTAGTATGTTTCTATGGTTGACGAAGTTGGGTGCATGGCTTCACTCTTTTATGTCGATGTAATGCGTGTTTATGAAGAAATTATTCCTCATTTTTATCTTATCTATTCCTGCCGTGATTATTGGTGCATTTGTCTTCGAGGATATTGGCGAGCTGCTGTTAATCTCTTGGTTTTCTTTGGTGCTTGGGTTGATCGGGATTGGCGGGATATTAAGATTTAGGCAAGAGCAGCTGTTCACTTATGAGCTGGTTGAAGGGACGGTCGTTTCGCTGCACGAGATTACTCGATATAGCGACGAGCCTGAGCATTTTAGGGATCAGCAAGTGTTTATTAATCCGGTGATTGAATATTTCTGGCGAGGGCAGCGCTATACTTGTGGCGCGCTGATGAATTATAACGAGCATGCCTACAACCGCTTTGGGCCAAAAATAGGTGATAAGGTGAGCTTATCTGTGCCTATTCAACAACCAGAAGCTGCTATCGAACACAAGTTCCTCGCAAGATACAGTCATTTGATTATTGGTGTGATGGCGCTTTCAATATCTGTCGTCTTGGCTGTATTGCTGTTGACGGATGTCGTGGCATTTACGCATGGCTGAAGTGATTGGTCGCTTAGGTTCATCCTAACAAAAACGGCATCGACATAAGTTGCAGATGCCGCATGCCGCATTTAATTAGCCCTTGAGCTGGTTTTATGCTTTTGAACCGTTGGGTTGCTCTTTACTTCTTGGCCTTAACTTTTCCACTAAAAATACACTTAAGCTGCTGATGATGGCGGCGAGTACGGTGGAGAAGAGCACATCCTGCGGCCAGTGCATGCCGAGTAACATACGGCTGAGGCCCATCAATAATCCCCAAGTAAATAACGCATTGGCAAATAGCGGCAAACCCGCTAACAGCAGGTAATAGCTGGCGGTGAGCACTAAGGTGACAGCGAAAATTGTGTGACCCGAGGGGAAGGAATAGCCGATTTCATCCTCCCAATGTTGGTGAATGTTAGGCGCGAGTTTGACCTCGGGCTCCATAGTATGTAGCTCGGTTAGCGCCTCGGCGATGGCCTGTGAACGCTCAGGTTTGGCTAATTGATAAAAAGTGTGTGGGTTGAGTTGTGCTTCCTCTGGGAGCCCTTGGTCGGACAGATACACTAAGTTCGGTCTTGGCTCTTTAAAAAAGGCTTTAAGGGTATGACTGGTGCTCAGGCTGATGACTTGGCTGAGGCTAATGGCTAAAAACAGGCTAATAAACAGCGCTTTGGGCATATAGCGATAGGCGAGTGCCAGTACCACTAACACGGTAGCCACTCCATAGGGCGCCGTGCCTGTGGTGGTAAGCCAGTACAGGGCTTTAGCTAAGGGCGATTGCAGGTCGATCAGTGGAAATAATTGATTTTGCGTGAGTAACAGTAAGCTTGGAATGGTTGCCAACAGTAACCAGACAAGGGCTAAGCGACGTAGAAGATAGGCTGGATGAGTCAAAATATTCGCCTCCGAGTAAACCACATAGGCTACATGCCACATTTGGGCTTGCCAATAAAAAAATCCCGACAGCAAAAAGTGCGCTGCCGGGGGGCTTCAAGGGTGGATCGGTAGGTGCTATTGCACCGTGTTCTTCGGTTGATGGCGGGTCACGAACATCAAAATCAGTAAAACGACGAGTAACAAGCCGGTGCCCATCAGCAGGGCGTAATCTTCTAGTTGCAGTATCGAGTACAGCACCGCATACAAGCTCACCAGCATAGTGCCGACAATCGCGCCACGTTTAAGGCTGGCGGTGGCGCTGCCCACATAGGCGGAGACCGACAGTACAGGAATACAGGCGGCGATCAGATAGGCTTGCAGGAAGGCAAGGTGCTCCGAAAGTGACAGTAATAGCAGGTAGAACAGGGCCATGGCGCTGCCAACCAGCATATATTGCACTGTGCTCAGGCTGGTCTTTTGACCAAGCTCGAAGATAAATAACATGATAAAAGTCAGTACGATAAACAGCAGACCGTATTTGACTGAGCGCTCAATCTTGCCGTAATGGGTCACAGGCTCAAACAGCATGGCATTGGCAACGACTTCCGTAAGTGTCGATTGATTACTCTTAATAAACTCTTGCGGATAGTTACGGGTTAAGTGACTGATATTCCAGTTGGCAGTAAATCCATTGGCGGTGATTTCACGCTCGGCTGGGAGTAAGCCCTTAAAACTTGGGTGCGGCCAGTCGGCATGGATATTGAGCAGGGTTTGTTCGCCTAATGGCAGGGCGCTAATCGACTGTGAGCCGCGCAGCGTCATGGCAAAGTTCACGCTAAAATCACTCGCTTCGCCGACTTGGATCCCTTGGTTAAAGCCTTTCTCTAGGCCGCCAGTCGTTAAGCCTGTGCCCGACATCAGAGATCCAGAGAGTAAGACTGAATCGCCCGTAACCTCAATTTTTTCGACTTTATCAATTGCCTGATTCGATGACACCCCAAAGACTAGGCGGGCATTTTGATTATCGAAGGCGATAAGGTTAGGAATGTCGTAATGGTTTAAGCGAAATTCAGCCTGCCCCTTAAGCGCCGCGTTATACACCAGAGATTGATAAATGCCGCGGGTACGGAAATCATGTTTTAGGTCTAAATCGAGGCTGAGTTTTTTCGGCAGGATCACCAGCTCATCTTGATAGGTGCGCTTCACTTCGTGGCGAGTTTTACCGTCGTTACTGACTTCTTCCTGCATCACAAAATAACTGTAGGGGATCACCAACGCTGGGCCTGAGAGGATCTGCTGCTCGCCCCATGAGCGGCCGATTTCATCGACCACACTGTTGTAAAGCATTTCGCGATCGGATGTCATGTCCATAATGATCCCGAGCGGTAGCAAGGCCACAATCGACAGTATGCCAATGGTTAAGGCTTTTAATAGCGTGGTGTTTTTCAATGCGGCTCCCTTTGCTGTGGCAGGCTGTTCCAGTGCTGACATATCCGTTCCTTGATCACGATTGAGTTTTTTAAGGAGTGCGCGCGCCACTAAATAGATGGCGCCGCCAAATAGCGCCAAACTCAGTAACGTGAGTACCCAGAAAATAATGTTAAACATGGATTTCATTCCCTATGAAATACGCGCGAGTCGCCACGGTAGTCTGTGGGCTAACTCGATATCACGGCGGGTATTAAAACAGATTTGCCCGCAGGAGTTGCGGGCAAGTTGCTGATCAATAGTGGCAAAATTATGGCAATTGCCCAGATACGAGCTAAATCTTAGGTCTCGGCTTGGGGCTTTTTGCCAAATTTGGGGTGTTTGGCCTCGTAGTCATCTTCCTTGCGGATATGTTTGAGTAAGGTCTCAAGACATTCCTTAAAGATTTCGGTTTCATCCGAGTAGACGGCGGCATGGTGTGAAAACCATTGGTGTCTTTCACGCTCACGATTATTGGCGTCGGGCCAAATACGTAACTCATACTCATCGCCAATCACGACAATCGCAAAGTCGACGGCGCCATTGGTAAAAGTAATGCATTGGGGTAGATATACGGGCGCTTCACCTTTGAATAGCTCGTACCAAATGGCTTCGCTACGCCAAGAGACTATGGGCAAAGCTGCTTTGATGGAGCAGCCAATGGATTGATGCTGGTTAAACAGGACGGCCTGAATATCCTCCATGGCAAAGGGTTGCAAATCGCCATTCTTTGCAGCGAGTGAGTACAGCATATTCATCAAAAATGGCAGCTTAGTGCCGTTGCCAGTTTTGCGGCCGCAGAGTTTGGCTTCGCGATAATAGATATTCATTCATCAATCCTTAATGACGGGCTAACCTTGAATGAGCGCATCGTTCGTCTCAAGGTAAAGCGATAGCCCTTAGCGAGGAAATGGCTTATGTTAACTCAAGTTGCCCGTGAGCTGGCGAATTGGCGCTAAGTTTGCGAAATATCCGACAAAAGTGAGACAACTATCCCTTGGATAATAAGCCGATAAGGGCATCAATTTGAGGTTGTTATTCACTGTTATTGGCCTTTGGAGAGTGCATGTCGAGCCCTTTTTCACCCCGCGAGTGGTTACAGCTGAATATGCAGCAGCAAGGTTTGCTGCAACCTCATGCTTCGGTTAGCGAGCTGATTAGCCGCCTTGGTTATGTGCAAATCGACTCTATCAATGTGGTCGAGCGGGCACATCACCATGTGTTACACAGCCGGATGCCGCAGTATCAAACGCAGATGCTAGATACTGCGTTGGCGCAGGGGGAGATTTTTGAATATTGGTCCCATGCGGCGGCCTATTTGCCCATTGCCGATTATCGCTTTAGTTTGCAGCGTAAACAGCTGCTGCAAAATGGCGGAAAACATTGGTTCGAGCCAGACGATAAGGTGATGCAGGAAGTGCGCGCCCGCATTCGCGCCGAAGGGCCACTTAAAGCCAGTGACTTTGAGCATACCGAAGGTAAAAATGGCGCCTGGTGGGACTGGAAACCCGCCAAAAAGGCGCTAGAGCACTTATTTATGCGCGGTGAGCTAATGGTGGTGCGGCGGGAGAAATTTCAAAAATGTTATGATCTTACCGAGCGTGTGCTCCCAAGTCATATCAATACCCAAGCGCCGAGCGAGGGCGAATTTGCTCGCCATTTGATTGAACGTTATCTCGATGCCCATGCCTTTGGCTCGGCGGCGCAAATGGCGTATCTGCGCAAAGGCATAAAAGCGCACGTGTCTGAGCAATTAGCCGCTATGCAGTCCCAAGGTGAGTTGGCAAGCTTTAAGGCCGAAGGGCAATGGTATTTTTATCGTCCCGAGCTGCAAATAACCGCTGCGCTACCCAATCGAGTCTGGTTGCTCAATCCCTTCGATAATCTATTAATTCAGCGGCAACGATTAAAGCAATGGTTCGATTTTGATTATCAAATTGAAGTCTATGTGCCCGCCGAAAAACGCCAATATGGCTATTACTCCCTCGCAATTTTGTGGCGTGACCGCTTCGTTGGTCGAGTCGATGTTAAAGCCGAGCGGCAAAGCGGTTTACTGCTATTACAGCAGCTGACCTTAGAAGCTGGATTCGATGGTATGGATGATGACTTTTGTGCAGCATTTGAGGCGGCAGTCACTGAGTATGCGCGCTTTAACGGCTGTAGCCGTTGGAAACTGGTGAAGGCTAACCATAAGGCATTTAAACAAAAATACGCACGGCAGCAGAAGATTTAATCTGGATCTTTACCGTTATCTGTGTGCTTGTCTTTAGTTGGTACATCCATCCAGCGAAAGCACAGGTACAGCAGTGCTAAAAAGAGCAGTGGCAGGCTGGCATAGCCTAAGGATAATGAACTGTTCTCCCCGCGCGCGAGCCAATAGCAGGGAATGTACACTAAGGGATAAGCTAGGGTTCCCCACAGAAAACTCTTATTCATCAGTCGGTAAAACCAGTGCACTTTAATCGTGGTGCGGCTGGCAAGCCCCATCAGGCTTGCGAGGACCACAAAGGGATAACTGAGCAGTGGCAGGCCGCCAAGGAGTAACAATCCCCAAAGCAGATAGTCCTGATAGAAAGTGGTGCTTGCGGTATCCATTGTCTTCTTCCCTGACGATTCTAACTCGAGCGCTTAAGTCTTGGCGCCCACAACTATTCTCACTCGGTAAGCCCTTGCTGCATCTTAAGCCAAAAGCCTTGTTGGCAGAGATTACTAAAGGACTTTTGCTGCGGCGAAATCTCGATATCGGCCGTCACGACGCGATAGCTTAGCCAATAATCTGCACAAACCATGTCTGACTCATCAGCCTGTGTATCTTGCTCGCTTAACAGGCTGACCACAACCCCGTTGTCAAAGTGATACAAGGTCAAAGATTCGCAAATCTCCGCATTATCGTCCCGATAACTGTGCTGCTCTTGGGTGTGGCTCACCACTGAAATCGGGCTAGGATAACCTTGAATGGCGAGAATATAGCTGGCGAGTTGTTGCATCATTTCCCTAAGTGACTCAATGCTTGAAGTGTTAAAAACAAAAAAGCACAGCTGCGCTATCGCTAACTGTGCTCTTTCAAACATGCATTATAAGTTAGTCCGCGGCGTTAAGCTTTTTCTCAAGCTCGTTCACTTGTGCCTGCAGGGCTTCTAACTTCTCGCGGGTTTTTAGTAAAACATGCTGCTGTACTTCAAATTCTTCACGGGAAACCAGATCTAACTTGAGCAATTGATTTTGCAGCACTTGCTTGCTGCGCTCTTCAAATTCACCGGCAAATTGCTTAAGACCGCTGGGCAAACTGTCGCTCAGTTGCTTCGCCATTTCTTCGATTTTCTTTGGATTGATCATAATCTTGTCCGCCTCTTTGCTGAATGGATGAATTGTAACTCAGTACGTTAGCTTTCAAAAGTAAAGCCGCGGATTGGGTTGCGCTCATCTCCACGATTGCGCGCTTTGTCACGGCGGTGTAATAACGATTGCAAGGGGATTTGTTGGCCTTAAAACCTTAGCTTCTGCTATGATCCCATCCCCCTTCTGAAGACTTGTTTGGATATTGCGCGAAGATGAAACTCAATCCTGCCCAAAATGATGCTGTTCATTATGTTTCGGGTCCCTGCTTAGTGTTAGCGGGCGCGGGCAGTGGCAAAACACGCGTAATTATCAACAAGATTGCCTACCTAGTGCAAAAGTGTGGCTACAATGCGCGCAATATCGCGGCGGTGACTTTTACCAACAAAGCGGCGCGCGAGATGAAGGAGCGGGTCGCACAGTCCATGGGGCGCAAAGAGGCTAGAGGTTTGTGGATTTCGACCTTCCACACACTGGGGCTTGAGATTGTAAAACGTGAGCATAAAGTGCTGGGATTAAAGCCAGGTTTCTCGTTATTCGATGATCAAGACACGCTCGCGCTCCTTAAAGAGCTGACTCAAAAAGAATTACAGGAAGATAAAGACTTACTCAAAGCCCTTGCGGGAGCTATTTCCAACTGGAAGGGTGGGCTGATCATTCCCGACCAGGCACGCAAGCTGGCAAAGGATGAACAGCAGCAGTTGTTTGCCATGTTGTATCAGCGTTATGCCCAGCATATGAAAGCCTACAACGCCTTAGATTTCGATGACTTAATTCTGCTACCGACCCTATTGCTAAGGCATCACGAGGAAGTGCGAACGCGCTGGCAAACCAAGATCCAATACCTGCTGGTGGACGAATATCAGGATACCAACACTTCCCAGTATGAAATGGTTAAGTTACTGGTGGGCGAGCGCGCACGTTTTACCGTGGTGGGGGACGACGACCAGTCTATCTATTCATGGCGCGGGGCTAAGCCGCAGAACTTAGTGCTGTTGGGCAAAGATTTTCCAAAGCTTAAGCTGATTAAACTCGAGCAGAATTATCGTTCAAGCCAACGTATTTTGCGGGCGGCTAACATCCTTATCGCCAACAATCCCCATGTGTATGATAAGTCGTTATTTAGCGAGCTGGCTTATGGTGAGCCGATGCGGGTGCTGTTTGCCGCCAATGAGGAGCAAGAAGCCGAGCGTGTTGTTGCTGAAATCATTCGCCACAAGTTTGTTGGCCGTACCCAATTTGGTGACTACGCGATTCTGTACCGGGGCAATCACCAGTCTCGCCTGCTCGAACGGGCACTGATGACTAACCGTATCCCCTACAAGCTAAGTGGTGGCACCTCGTTTTTTGCCCGTGCCGAGATTAAAGACATCATGGGCTACCTCAAATTGGTGGTAAATCCCGACGATGATAACGCCTTTTTGCGGGTGGTGAACTTGCCTAAGCGCGGCATAGGTCCGTCAACCTTAGAGCGTTTGGGCAACTTCTCAAACGAGAAACATATCTCCATGTTTGAGGCGATTTTTGACCCTGAGCTGAATCATCATTTACCGCCTAATGCAATGTCGGCCTTGTATCAATTTGGCCGTTTTATTGTCGATACCGGGGAGCACGCAGAGCGAGGCGAGCCCGTAGAGGCGGTAAAACAATTGATCCGTAAGATTAATTACGAAGACTATTTATACGAGACCAGTACCAGCGCCAAGGCCGCCGAGATGCGGATGAAAAACATCTCCGAGTTGTATCGCTGGGTGACAGAAATGCTCTCGGGGGATGAGTTAGAAGAACCTATGACCTTACCTGAGGTAGTTAACCGCCTGACGCTTAGGGACATGATGGAGCGTAACAGCGAGGATGAAGGCGGCGATCAGGTGCAGCTCATGACGTTGCATGCCTCTAAAGGACTGGAATTCCCCTTCGTGTTTATGGTGGGGGTTGAGGAGCGCATTCTGCCGCATCAAACCAGCATAGATGAAGATAACGTCGACGAGGAACGTCGTCTGGCGTATGTGGGGATTACGCGCGCGCAACGCGAGCTATGGTTTACCCTCTGCCGTGAGCGTCGCCAGTTTGGTGAAACCATGCGCTGCGAGCCGAGTCGTTTCCTGCATGAGTTACCGCAGGATGACCTTATTTGGGAAAACCGTAAACCGCAGCAAACCGAGCAGGAGCGTATGCAGACCGGGCGCAGCCATATCTCGAATTTAAGGGATATGTTTAAAAAGCAGTAATCACAGGATTTATCATGTGATCACTGCATTCAGGCACAGACCTGTTGTGTGGTGTCTGCCAATAAAAAAGGGTGAGCTAAGGCACCGCCTTGGCCGTAGCGGTAACCTAAGGCCTGGAATATCTTAATCTGCTCTGCGGATTGCAGCCCATCGACAAAGGTTTGTAAGTCTAAGGTCGAGGCAGCTTTCTGGTAGGCTGACATCAGCTTAATATGCTGTTCATCCGGCAGTTGCTTGATGATGTTCCCATCGAGCTTTAAGCCCTTGATGGGTAAGAATAACAAACTATTTAATGAGCTGTGGCCACTGCCGTAGTGGCTGATACCCAAGTTCACGTCCAGCTTTTTCAACAACTCAAAGCCATTAATGTGATTCTCTGTTTCCAGCACTAACGCCTTTTCATTAAAAAACAGCCATAGCTGCGGCAGCGCAAGTTTAGTCTGTTTTAGGGCGTTTTTAAGGCCGCGTAGTACGTGCTTATGCTTTAGATGTTGGCTCGACAGCATAAGGTGTAATTCGACTTTATCCCCTTGGCTGGCCAGCAGTTGATGATAACTCTTATCCAGCAAGCTAATCGTATACTTATCCAGTTCGACCATAAGGTTAGCTTGCTCGGCTAACTGGCTGAGGATCTCCTGTGGAATGGTACCCCACTGTGGATGTTCCCAGGTTAAACGGCATTCTAAAGCTTGGGTTTGCTGTGTCTGTAAATCGACAACAGGTAAGAATTGAAGCTGTAACTCACCGATTTGCAGCGCCTGTTTAAAGTCATTCTCGAAGGCAATATCCTGCATCTTTTGCTGAGAGGCGCTATCGTCGAAAATCACATAGCAGCCTTTGCCATTCGCCTTGGCTTGGTACATGGCGGTGTCGGCATTGCGCAGCATAGACTCGCTAGTATCCAGCTTGTTGCCGCTGATGGTGATGCCGATACTCGCGCCTGAGTGGAATTCCACTGCGCCTAATTTATAAGAGAGTGAGATTTTTTGAATCACCCGCTCGGCCACATCGCGGGCATCGTTAATACCATTAATGCTATCGAGCAGAATAACAAACTCATCGCCACCGAGTCTGGCTAAGGTATCGTTACTGCGAATACAGGCGCGTAGGCGGGTGGCGGTTTCAATTAAGAATCTATCCCCCTCTAAATGCCCCATAGTGTCGTTAATCTGCTTGAAGCGGTCGAGGTCGATAAACAGCAGGGCAAACTGCTCTAGGCTATGGCGACGCACGTGTTTAATGGCTTGGTTGAGGCGTTCCATAAACATGGCGCGATTTGGCAGCCCTGTGAGTGCATCGTGCTTAGCATCATGGACGAGCTTGGCCTCCATATTGCGACGTTGGCGGATTTCTTTTTCAAGATCCTTATTCAACTCGGCAAGAGCCGTGGTGCGGGCCGCCACTTTTTCTTCTAATTCTTCATAGCTACGGCGTAATGATTCCGCGACGAGTTTTTTCTCGATGGCAGCACCAATATGCTGAGACACAAACGTCAGCAACTCCAAATCTTTCGTTTGGTAGTTTTGGGTCATGCTAAAGCTGTAAATGGTCAAGGCGCCACGCACTTCGTCATGAATAAACAATGGAATACCTATCCATTGATGCATTGTTTGAGTGTGGTTCAGCGTTGGTGCCTTTGCGTAGAGTTCACCTGATTGGATCAACTCATTGATATCATTTTGATCGAGCAAGAGTGGGCGCTTGTGTTTCAGCACATACTCGGTCAACCCATCCTGCAAGGGCCTAGAGCCTGGATGTTGGTTGCCTAATTGCGACACGTAAAACGGGAAGGTTAGGTGAGTACCTTCTTCATCTAAAAGTGCGATATAACAGTTATTGGCAGGGATCAGATGGCGAATAACATTATGCAGCTGGGAATAGAAGTCTGGGTTGTCAGAACCTGAACTTGCCAGCTCTGCGATCTCAAATAATGATTTTTGCAGCCGCTCGGCTCTGCGGCGCTCATACACTTCTTGCTTGAGTTTATCGTAGGCTTGGCTGAGTTCCTTAGTGCGTTGCTGAATGGCTTGTTCTAGTTGTTCTTGATGTTTAAGCCTTTCCATTACGCCGGCAATGTGGTGGCAAATAAAGGTCATTAATTCGACCTCGATATCGCCGTAACTCACATTGGTATCATAGGTTTGCACTACGAGTACCGCGGTCACTATGCCTTCATGTTTTATGGGGACGCCTAACCATAGGTGACATGGTGAGCCGAGATTGACTATCTCGCCCGCTTGAACCAGTTCGTCAACTTCAGCCTCATCGCACAATACGGTTTCGCCAGTGCGAAAGACATAGCCGGTTAAGCCCTGCTGTAGCAGTGTGGAAAGTGATTGCTCGGGATAGAGTTGGGCGGGGTGGGCGTCTTTTTCATCTGCGAAGAAGGGAACCGAAATGTCTCCGCTATTCACATCTAGAGTGGCAATAAAAAAATTATCGGCAGAGATCAGTTGCTTTAGGTGATGATGCACACCTAGATAGAATTCTTCGAGGGAAGGAACCTGAGTCGCAATATGGGATAATTCGAGTAACGCATTTTGAACGACTTCGGCACGCTTATACTTATGCGCCAAATATTTGAGGCGATTCAGTCTCTTTTTTAAGCGTTCAACCTCATGAGCTCGAGGCGGGGTAGTTCCATCTTCATCCCTAAACATGATACTCACTAATCAGTTCTGCGTTAATTGTTTACCAAACGTTATAATTAACACGAAATACCGTAACATCCAAGCCATATTTGCGCTGTCATTCCGCTGAAAAAGCATGCGAATGTATCAAAACTTGAGCAGTCAGTAAAAAAAGTGCAAAACAGCTATAGACTCAAGGGCTATTTGTCCATACTATATGCGGCGCTAACCAAGGCGAGCGCCCATAGCTCAGCTGGATAGAGCGCACCCCTCCGGAGGGTGAGGCCGAAGGTTCGAATCCTTTTGGGCGCACCATCTCTCCGAATGAGTTGTGAGCTTGAGGTTAGCAGTAAAGTGAAAGTCAGTGGTGATTGTAGCTCAGTTGGTAGAGTCCCGGATTGTGATTCCGGTTGTCGTGGGTTCGAGCCCCATCAGTCACCCCATTTCATTTAACATCTCGGTGATTAGCGCAGTCCGGTAGCGCATCTGGTTTGGGACCAGAGGGTCAGAGGTTCGAATCCTCTATCACCGACCACATTCTTCGCATGACTAGCGCGCTTGAGTTTTCAAGCAAATAGTTGACAGTTACGGTGATTAGCGCAGTCCGGTAGCGCATCTGGTTTGGGACCAGAGGGTCAGAGGTTCGAATCCTCTATCACCGACCAATTACATTGAAGCCTCAGCATTCTTCGGAATCACTGGGGCTTTTTTGTATCTGTCTCTTAAACGTCTTTATTCGTGCCTTGTTGTTTCGTCGTGATTGCGCAATGAGGTGCTGCGATACTTTATTCACTCACCCCTCAAATAATTAAGGCTCCCTAAGGAGCCTTAATGTAACGAGATCCGACTTAGTCAATATTCTCTGGTGGGGCGATAAAGCCTTGATAGGCATCAGTTTTAAGCTCGTTAAAGCGCTCTAGCTGTGCTTTCTCTTGGATACCTGTCACTATCACCTGAATATCTAATCCCTTAGCGACATTGATAATAGCGCGGCAGAGCTCGCTATTATGTGAGGCTTCGTCGTAGTAGGAGAAGGATTGGTCGAGCTTAACGTAACTTGGTCTTAGCTCTTGAAGGTACGACATTGAGCCAAATTGACGGCCAAAGTGGTCGATACCAAACTTAGCACCATTATCACGAATAATATTGCATAACAGCACACAGGATTCTAAATCGCTGTAGACGCCGGCTTCGGGGATTTCAAAGCAGATGCGTTCAACCTGTGGCGTACTGCGCAGGAAGTGATTGAGCCAGTCGTGGAACTGGGTATCACTAATACTCTGATGCGTCAGGTTGATTGCCAGCGGCTCATAGTTACGCTCAAGTAGTTTTTGCTCATACACAGTCTCAATCAGGCACTTATCGAGTAGAGAGCCGAGTGAGAGCAGTTCGATATAGGGCATAAACTGGCCTGCATGGGCCACCTTATCGCCAAGCTCGAGTTGGCAATAGAGTTCTCGCTGGGCGATACCATCGCCATTACAAAATTGAATCGGCTGCCAGCGGAATTTAAATTTCTTATTGCTGATAGCATGGCTTAAGTTGTCGCGCCATTGCTCACGCGTGAACAACTGCTGCTCTGTGGTTTCGAACCAATGGAAGGATTTATGTTCCTTCAGGGCTTTTTGCAGCGCGTTATCCGCCTGCGCCAGAATATCTGACACCTTCATCTGACCGATGCGTTCAGCAACACCGATGGCAAAATTCTCATTTGGCTTACAGCCCGCTTTAGAGATTTCTTGGTTGATGGTGCGGATCAGGGTTTGCAGGTACTTACTGATTTGATCGTGCTCGACATCGGTAACGAGGAACGCAAATTCAAACGCAGCAATACGCGCAATAACCGATGGGGTGATTTCATTTAACTGTTGAACCAGTTTTTCGGCTAATAGGCGAATGGTTTCATCGCGAACCTGATAGCCATATTTACTGTGAACTTCTTCGAGCCAGTCGAGTTTAGCTAAGAATAGGGCGCCGCTACTCGGCTCGCTCAACCAACCATTGAGGCGACTGACCACGTATTGGCGATTAGGTAACCCTGAGGCTGGGTCGGTGAGGTTCTTTTTGCGTAAAGAGCCGACTTCTTCATCGAGTGATTGGAAGAGTTGTTTAAGCTGGGCCGACATGCTGTTGAATGCGGTAACCAAGTCTTTGAGTTCTGTGGTCTTAGGTAATGGCATGTCGGGGCCAAACTGTCGTGCTGCGATCTTTTTGGCATGATCAGATAAGGCATGCAGCGGTTTTAAAATCCAAGTTAAACCTAATCTTGCGGTGAAAATAGCGACTAAAAAGAGGAGTGAGAAGGCGATAATGGTATTAGACATAATTCGCCATAGCTCATGGTAACCAAAGCCAGGATGAGCGGTGATTTCTAGTTGAGCGAGTTGTAACCATCCAGAAGTGATAGTGCTTTCTTTTTTGATGGTCTTAAATAGCTTTAAATTGATGAACCACTGAGGAACGTCTTCAATTTTGAGTGGATTGTTCCATTCTTGCTGTTTGCCATCAACCATCCAGGTCAGCTTAATGTTCTTGTAATAGCCGCCCTCAAAAATCACATTAACTAAGGTTTCGGCTGCGGCGGTATCGCCAGCTTGCAGTGCAGGAGTAAGCATGAGCCCAAGCGAGGTACTGGTATTGTTTAGATCCGATTCCATTTGCTTGGTCAAAAAGCTTTGTGTCTCAGTAAATTGCACATAGCCAAGGCTTGCAACAACCAGCAAGAACAGGCTAAAAAGCAGCGAATATATCTGTCTAAACAGTGTCATCTTTGGTGCTACTCCAGTTTTAATTTGGGCTGCCTGAGTCGGTCAACCCCTAACCTATGGTTAAGGTCATTCCATTTTTCGAGTCGTGTCGACGAGCCTGCTAAAACGCCTCGTCCCTGTTCTTTATTCAGCCATAACTGTTTACCGTTGAAGCTGTAAACAGGAACGAGATCTCTACGCTGGGTGGCAGGTTTAATGACATGGTCGAGGTTATCGAGAACTAAAGGGACAGACGAAGGGGTGTCATAGTAAGCCAACACCATATGATACTGATTCACGCTAGTGGCTTTAACCATAGTGATCCGCATCTTATCTTCGGGCACGCCTAATTGGAGTAGTGTGAAATATTTGGCAATGGAAAAGTCTTCACAGTCGCCACCATTCACGCCAATAAACTCCATCGGAGTGGCCCAATAGTTTGATTCTCCCCATAATTTTATGTCATCGACGAAACGGAATAAGTTAAAGAAGTTGTTCACTTTCAATAGTTTTTCTTTTTCATCGAGTGTGCTGGCCTCTGCCACCACTTTAAACCAAGCTCTTGCACGCATACCCGCGCGCTCACCATAACGCTTCTCCAGCGTTGAGGTAATCTTGGCTTCATCTAGCTTTTGGGTCGGACTGGCATACAAACAGCCGACCGCTAGCGCAGACGCGATTAGGCTTAAGCGACAGGCCCGCAAAAACGAATTTTTATCTCCCAGCCTGCCGTTCATAGCCTATTCTGTTAGCCTTTATTTGGTTGTTTCATCGACAGAATAAATGGTCCATTTCATATCTGCCGTCGTATCATCACCAGTGACTTCTGCGACCACTCGACGGTTACGTGTTTCAGCATCCGGCGTGTGTTCCAACACCAATGGACGGCTGGAGCCGTAGCCAATGGCGGTTAGTCTTGCTCTATCGATACTGAAGCGATCGGCGAGTACCGCAGTCACGGCGTCGGCACGCTCCTGCGACAGCACGGCGTTTCGTTCATCAGTACCTGTTCGACTCGTGTGGCCTTCGATGGTCACTTTGGTCGTGGGATATTGACGTAAAAACATCGCAATTTCTTCAATCTGTGGATAGTACTCTGGTGCAATATAAGCTGAGTCGTTTGGAAATAAGATATTGATATCCTTACGCTCATTGATTGCTTTTATTTGACCACAGCCGTAATTATCAATCCCCGCACCTTTGGCGGTGTCGTTACAGCGCTCACGGGCCTCAATCACACCATCACCATCTTTATCCGACAGATCATAGGCTTGAGTCGTTGTCATTTCTTCAATATTAACTGTATCACGCATGGAACAACCAGCTAAAAGTGCCACGCTCATAAATAGGATTGCGGTTTTCATTGGTTGGCTCCTCCCTCGTAGTTGCGTTCACCACGCCATGCTTCTGGACGAGTCACTTTTAAGGAGTCGAGTAAACGTCCAGTTGAGTTGAGTACACGATATTTGGCGGTGATTTCATCGTACTCGGCCTGTAAGTAATCCTTACGCGCCTCAAACAGTTCGTTTTCGGTATCGAGTAAGTCGAGTAAGCTGCGTTGACCCAAGTTAAATTGTTGGGCGTAGGCTGATTGAGTATCTTTTGCCGCCATTACATGGTCGCGGATATATTGCTTTTGCGGCGCTAACATTTCATAGGCGTTCCAAGCCAGGTTCACGCCTTCAACCACTTCGCGTTGTGCGCGTTGACGGATTTCTTTGGCTTCACCTAATTTGTAAGCGGTTTCTTTTTCGCGGGCGAGATCTTTACCACCTGCGAACAGGTTGTATCTTACTCTCACCATAGCCACGAGATCGTTGTTGTAGCCACCGACGTTTTGGCTGGCTAATGCACTAACACCATCTTCACCGCCGACATCATTGTTCCAGTTACCATTCAGTTCTAACGAAACCTGAGGGTAGTAACTGGCTTGTACTGAAGAACGCTCATTTTCGGCAGCACGAATATCATTGGCCGCAGATTTGAGAATGGGATGGTTTTCCTGCGCATCGGTAAGACCTGAGTTGAGGTCCTTAGGCAGTAGATCCGCATCCGGTACTGGCTGAATTAAATCAACAGGATCGGCTGCAACAACACGGATAAACTGTGCTTTGGCATCAAGCAAATTATTACGCGCCGAAATCACGTTAGCATTGGCACGAGCGAGACGACCAGTGATTTGCGAGAGATCCGCAGTGGAACCTAAACCTGAGTCGGTACGTTGTTTGATTTGCTCATAAATCTCTTTATGGCTGTTGAGATTTTTCTCTGCCAGCTTAAGCACTTCATCGGTACGCAGATAGTTTAAGTAAACTTTACTGACATCCAGCGCCATGTCCTCTGCTGCTGCTAGCAGAGCCCATTGGTCTGCACTGGCTTCAAAGCTATAACGATCAACTTCACTGCTGGTATAAAAACCATCGAATAGCATTTGCTTTAAGCTAACGCCAAACTCACCACGGTTCAGCTCAGCAACACCACTGCTATCAACATCACCTACATTAGGACGTCGGCGAGTCGATACACTGTCTGTTTGCTCATAACCATAGCCGCCAGTCACATCAATGGTTGGCATGTAGCCAGCAATGGCTTGGTTTACTTGCTCTTCTCTGGCTTTGAAGCGGTTAAAGGCAACGCGCAAGTCTGGATTGGTATCGAGTGTATATGCTACCGCTTGCTCTAGTGTTTGGCTTTGAGCCGAAAGTGGTAACAGTATCACTGACAATACAACAGCTAGTTTTGAACATTGAAATTGTCGTCTTACTGAAGTCTTCATTGCAAACCTCCCGGTTTATAACAGGCTTAACGCTCTCTGAGCGCAGTATCCTTAGCCCTTAAAATTGGATTTAAAATGTACTCAAGAATGGATCTTTGTCCGGTGATAACGTCAACAGTTGTTAACATCCCCGGGATAATTGGCATCTCTGTGCCATCGTCTTTTATTAAGCTGGATTCTTCGGTTCTCACCTTTATAAGGTAGAAGCTATTTCCTTCGTCGTCCTGTGATGTATCGGCACTAATATGCTCGACTGTACCTTTTAGGCCGCCGTAACGGGTAAAATCGTAGGCAGTGACCTTAACCACTGCGGGTAATCCGGTGTGAAGAAACGCGATATCCTTAGGCAGGATTTTCGTTTCGATCAGCAGTTGGTCCTCGGAGGGCACGATTTCAACGATATCGACACCAGGCTGAACAACACCACCCAGAGTGTTGATATGCACAGATTTGATAGTGCCGTTCACCGGTGAGGTGATAATCGCTTTACTGACTTTATCTTGCGCGCCGACTTGAGCCTCGTTCATGCGTGATAAACGAGTCTGAGTTTCGTTCAGCTGCGCACGAAGATCGGCAGCGTAAACGAATACGGCTTCACGGCGTTTGAGAATCGCTTCGTCTAATGCGGCCTTCAGCTTAGGTCTTAGCAATCGTAAGGAATTGAGCTCACCTTGGGCATCGTTTACGGCGCGTTCAAGCTTCAGTAATTCCACCTCAGGCACAATGCCTTTTTTCGCCAGTGGCCGAGTGAGCTCTAACTCACGAGAAATCAGCTGCATACTGGTGGTCAAGGTCGTGGTTTTTGAGGCGAGATCGTCAATTTCTTGCTGCCTTTGTTGGATCTGACGCACCAAAATTTCCAGCTGATTGCTCAAGTTATCTAAACGGCCGTTGTATTCCTCTTGCTGCCTTTTCACTAAGGCAGGTTCAGCCTCTGTCAGATTATCTGGGAAGACTAACGCCTTTTTAGTGATTTTTACTTGCTCACGCCAGTCGGATGTCATGTCCGAAATCAATATGCTATCTAACTCGGCCCGCATACGGATCGCATTGGTTTTTAAGCCAAAGACTTCCTGTTCCTGCTGAGCAAAGTCGGAGCGAAAACGCGTGTCATCGATGCGAACCAAAGGTTGGCCTTTAGTGACGAGATCGCCTTCACGGACATAGAGCTCCTGCATGATGCCACCATCGAGGCTTTGGATGACCTGCACTTGCGATGAGGGGATCACTTTACCTGAACCTGTGGTGACCTTATCTAATTGAGCAAACCCAGCCCATAACAGGAAGCAGGCAACCATTGCCGCTAAGGCCCAAATAATGAGCCTATGCCCGCTGGGAGCATCGGTCATCATGGCGCCATAAACATCATCTACCATGTCCAAATCATTTGCGGTTAGATTTTTACTCATTTTTTAGGGCCTCCAGTCACTAGGCCAAAATTGAGTTTTTCTAACACTTCTGCTTTAGGACCATCGGCAACCACATGGCCACGTTCCAATACGATTATGCGGTCAACCAATTGTAATAAATGCATTTTGTGAGTGATCAGCAGTAAGGTTCTGTCCTTGCTGACATTTTGCATGGAGCGAATAAATTGCTGCTCTGCTCGGGCATCCAAACTGGCTGTAGGCTCATCCATTAACAGCACTGGCGGGTCGTTAAGTGTTGCACGGGCAAGCGCAACGGTTTGTCGTTGGCCGCGGCTCAATGACATACCGCCTTCACCAACCTGCTGATCCAGCCCCTCTGCTTCCAAGTGGGTGAACTGACTGACGCCAGAAAGTTGTACTGCACGGATCAGTTGATGCTCGGTTACTTGGCGGGTTCCAAACAGAATGTTATCTCTGATGGTGCCATGGAACAGGGTGACGTCCTGCGGCAAATAGCCAAAGTTACGGCGCAGATCACTAGGATGAATTTGCGCCGAGTCGACGCCATCGTAACGCAGGCTTCCGGTTGTGGGTTGGAATAGGCCCACTAACAACTTGGCTAGCGTACTTTTACCTGAACCATTACGGCCAATGATGGCAATGCGTTCACCCGGATTAATGGTGAGCGTCATAGGATAGAGTACGGGCTTTTCAGAACCTGGGTAGCTAAAGCCTACGTGATCGGCGTTGATTTTACCCATCAAGCGTTGTTTGCTGACGAGATGGCCTTTGTTCTCGAATTCGTCTTCTTGCATCATTAGTTCGTTGAGCTGGCGCAATGCGCTGGCTGTATGGTTGGCGCGGGTCATCAAACCTGCTAGCTGCGCCATTGGTGCTATGGCTCGACTTGATAACATCACTGCCGCAATAATGCCGCCCATGGAAATAGCGTTATCGGCAACCCGGTAGACCCCTAAAATCACTACGCATACAACCGTAAATTGCACGATGAAGTTTGCCATATTGGAAACTGAGTTGGAGAGCTTTTTCGATCTTAGTTGCCAGTTTGCGCTATGGCCTATCATCTGCTGCCAGCTTCGCTGCACAATCCCTTCGGCACCGTTGGCTTTAATTGATTCCAGTGCCGAGAGGCTTTCGATCAGATGACCGTGTTTTAAGCTGGAAAACTTATTTCCTTCCTCAATCGCCGCCTTTAACTTGGGTTGGGTATAAAGGGTAAAACCGATAATGATTAAACCGCCGACCACGGGAATAACCGCTAAATCACCAGCAACAATATAAATAATGATGAGGAAAAATAGCGCAAACGGTAAGTCGACCAGCGTGGTGATAGTTGCTGAGGTTAAAATCTCGCGAATATTGTCGAATTCTCCGAGCTGTTTCGCCATGCCGCCGATACTGGGGGAGCGCCTTTCTAGAGGGATACCAATCGCTTTGGCAAACAACTGAGACGACACGATAATATCGACCTTTTTACCTGCAACATCAATTAAGTAGCTGCGTAGTTGTCGCATGACTAAGTCAAATAGATAGGCGATGGATGCACCTATAGCTAATACCCAAAGCGACTCGAAGGCTAGGTTAGGCACAACCTTGTCATACACGTTCATGATAAACAGAGGGGAGACGAGCGCAAAGATGTTGACCAGTACCGAGGCGATTAACGCATCTCGGTAAATTGGCGCAGAGTCTTTTAAGGTTTGTACGAGCCAATGGGTCTTATTGTCATGCAAGTAAACATCGAACCCCATGTCGCCACGGTATTCCTGCTTTACGAGGAATAAATAGCCAACATATAAGGTTTCGAGCGACTCTATTGTGAGTACTTCTTCACCACCAGTTTCAGGCAGTTGAATCACCGCTCTATCGGACTCGAGGTTGAGTTCGCGTAGGATGCAGGCTTTTTTGTCTTTCAATAACAGAATACATGGCAGCAATATTGGGGATATTTCATTTAACCCTTTGCGCGATAATTTTGCTGCTAATCCTGCCCGTGAGGCTGCTTGAGGGACTAAATCTGGCGTTAATGCTGCTCCAGACAAAGGCAGGCCTGCCGCAAGTGAATCACTTGAGCATGGATTTCCAAAATGTTCAGTGAGCAACACTAAACAATCAAGTAGAGGGTCGACTATTACCCGCTGTGAAGCGGAAATAGTCCACTGCTCAACTTTTTCTGAGGCTGTAACAGGCACCTACTTATCTATCCTTTGATTTTTATTTGATTATCAGAAGTATGGGTCATGATGGCCTATATTTCTATAGGCCATATGAACAGATCTTCTAAGGAATTATAGTGCCATTATTGTTATGTGGATCGGTCAATGGTGTTACGCCCTGTGGTGCATCAGGTGTGACAGGGGCTGCATCGATGATCAGAGGGCCGTTACCATTAGTGCCCAGTAGCCCATTGATGACTCCTGCATTGTCGGTTGCACTATATTGGCTAAACAGATTAACCCCATCTAGTACGATATGTTGATCGAATACGCCATCCTTGTTTGCATCGATATCAATGACGGTTGAACCATTGTTATCTAAGCTAAAGTTCAGATAGCTTTCTAGAGTATTAGCGGTTTCTCCTTGGAGTAGATCGCTAAGATCCAGCTTATCTTCTCTCACATTAAAGTCCATGATGTGGTCTGTACCTTGGTCGGCATCTGCATAGCGCCACAGGAAGGTATCATTACCGCTATCACCACGCAGTACGTCATCACCTAGGCCACCAATTAAGGTATCATTGCCAGCGCCTCCACGAAGAGCATCGTTGTGGCTACCGCCATCAATATAATCGTCCCCAGTGTGTCCGTAGAGGATGTCTGAGCCAGACTGACCATAAATTCGATCGTTGCCACTACCACCATTGACCACATCTGCTCTTTGAGAGGCTACGTCATTGGCCAATAGCAGACCATCACCATCAACTATGCTATTGGAGCCACTTAAAGTACCGGTCATAATATGGTGAGTCAGTAAGTCATTGACTGACAATTCTAGGTCATCATCTGAGCCATAGTTGGCAGTACCAGTCTTACCTGCATAGATAACATCGTCACCTTTACCTGTTTCAATATGATCATTGCCGTCACCACCACTCACAACTTGAGCGCTGCTATTGGTATAACTCTTGTGGATGCCATAAGTAGCAGCTACTTCATCACCAGAGCTATTAGTGATAAAGCCACCATGCGATCCTCCGAGTGTGACATTTAATATTTTTTGATTTCGATTAGATGCACTTTCACCGTCAACGACAATGATGGTGTCATTTAAACTAGAGCCTTGAGTTGAGATAGCATTGGCGTCAGCAATATTAATACCATCGGCATTAATCGGATTGACATCAATCTTCAAGGTGGCGCTTGCTTTATCACCGTCGCCATCTTGGGTGGTGTAGGTGAAGGTTTCGATTGCACCTGCTGCTGGAATGGTGTTGGCACTCGCCGTTAACTGATAGTGGTAAGTACCATCAGCATTAAGGATAAGATTACCGTAGGTTCCTGCTATCGTTGTGCCAACTTGACCTGAAACACCAGTATCAGTGTGATCTCCCGTGGCGACCCCAATTACGGTTAGCGCACCATCGGCACCAGCCACATCATTAGTGAGCACGTTGCCATCAGTATGCGGCAGGGTATAGCCATCTCCAGCCACCATACGCACGACTAACTCATAGCTGGTTGCAGCATCCTCATTGGTGTAGATAGATGTCACAATGTTACCATTACTATCTTTAAAACCAATAACTTGCATTGTGTACATTTGGCCTTCGTAGTTGAAGGTTACACTGGTTTGACCGACAGTAACGATATCGCGAGATGCCATAGGATCGTTGCTATTAGGTGTTTCATTATGGCTAAAGTTCAGCATTAATGTAACTGGTGTTACTACACCGTAAGCATCCGTCACATTAAACGTTACTTTCATGGTCGCTGCAGTGATTGAAGTACCTGAAGTAATCGAATAGTTGTAGTGTGTAAATGTACCTAGCACTATGTCTTGGTTTAAAGATAATGCGCCATTTAGTGCGGCATCATTATCGGCAAAACCATAACCTGACTGACTACCATAGGTTGAACCCCAGCGGAGTTGGTCTTTTCCACTGTCGTTGTCTGGGCCGTCGAATGTGTTGACATTGGAGCCTCCAGTCGTACTGGTCCAGTTGGCAACAATGCCTGAGAAGTTAAAGGAATCAACCACTACATCAAGTTGAGCCGTATCGTTTTGGGCGATGTTGGTATCATCTGCGACAGTGACAGTCACGTTGGAATGTGCGGTATTACCTACGCCATCGACGGCAATAACCTGAATACCATTTACAGTTAGGCTATTGGTATTGACGCTGTGTGGCAGATTCGTTAGTAGCTCTGCAGTCACAGTGACATCACCTTGCTCACCCGCATTAATACGATCCCAATCTAGGGTTAAGCGAATCGCCTCACGTCCATATACAGTACCGACCAATTGGCCTTGGTCATTGAGTGCCCAATGAATCTGAGCGTTGATACCCACCACAGAAATATTGCTAATATCACCAAACTGGAAGCTACCAATCGAGTTGCTACCTGATTTAAAGCTTAGTGTTTGAACACTTGAATCTGGTGCTCCTGCTTGTAAATCGGCTTCATTCAAGGTGGCAAAAGTATTAGGTGTCAGTGCTACAGGCGCAAGCGGTGTAGTACTTGGTGGATCTAAATGTACATTCAGATTACCAGTTGATTTATCTCCATCACTGTCTGTGGCAGTTACGACAAAGTTCAGGTCGAGGCTTTGGCTTGAACTCACAATGGTTTGTGCAGTAGTGCCAGTGAATTGGAAGCTGGTACCACTCAGTGCAGATAGCTCAATGTAAGCGATAGAACCCACGTTTTGGATGAGTTGACCACTTGTAATATTGCCTTCATGTAACAAGTTACCTTGATCATCATAGGCTTTATAGTGGATTTGTGCCGCTCCTGTGAAGCTAAAGCTTGCGGTCGCAGCATCTTCGGAATAATCCACAATTAATACTTCATTGCCATCCACAAATGGGTTTGCAACACCGAAACCGTTATTAGTACCGTTTACTTGAGCAACGTTATTATTGCCATCACGTGCCGTGAGAGTGAAGGCGATATCCGCATCTGCTGGAATCTTAGTTATATCGTTATAAACACCATAACCATGGGTGTCAGGATCATAAGTGACATACACTGCTTCACCGATACCACCTTTTCCTCCAATAAGCCCAGCAATTTGGATTGTTGAAAGCTTATCAATACTCTGATTCATATCGAGAGTGTATTGATCAGTTGTTGGATCGGTTGTTAAGGTGAAAATCAACGTCTGATTTGCTGCGCCTGTATAAGCAGAAGCTGTGCCGTTGGTATCGGTATAGGCGATCAACACATTTGGATGAGTAGGGTCGACATAGTAATAGACTGTGAGTCCACCCGCTGTAATGCCTGAGTTGGCGAAGGTTGTCGTTGTGCCGTTCCAACCAGTCACGTTTGCACTCAGGCTTACACTGTAGTTATCCATAGCAGTATGGTCATTACCATCTGCGCCTAGGATATTGAGGGCACCAACAATATCTGCGGCTGTAGCGCTATTGACGCCTGAACCAGTACTTGGAGCAATAGCGATCACGTCATCATTGATGGTAATACTTACATTACCGGTCAATACGCTATTATCGGCACCTATAGCTTCAATGACGATTCCATTGATCAATGAACTGAGATTCTCGCCACTTAATCCATTAACCTGCTTGATGTTGTCTAATAGCTCAACATTAACGGTAACAGTACCCGTAGCGCCTGCAGCAAGTCCTGATGTCACAGGAGTTCCACTAAGGGTGACTTTAATTACCTCAACACCACCGACAGTACCGACCAACGCACCATTCGCTGCTATTGCCCAAACAATACTGACACCTACAGCAAGGTTGGTTGCCGCAGTGATAGAAGAAGCGTTAAAACGGAATTGTGTAATGTTCTGATTACCCGCGGTAAAGTTAATAGTATTCGAGAAAGTATCAGGAATATTATCGCGTAGACTGCTTTCATTAACCGTCACACTGCAAGAGTTGGGTTGATACACGGTAGCAGTGTCAGAGCCTGAAGCTGATAAATTACCAACAGGATCAGTTTGAGTCGCAGTAACAGTTATGCTTTGGCCTGCGGCAGGTGCGGTTTCACTCCAACTGATGACGCCATTAGCGTAGGTATAGCTACCAAAGGTGAGGATGCCACTGCCATTATCGGTGAAGTCGGCAAAGCTCAGTTCAATCGCTGCGCCACCGTTGATGGTGAGTGTGACATAGCCACCCGCTTCAAAATCAGTGCCATTGATTGACACTGTAAGCTGCACTCCATCGTTGCCCATTTCTGCGGCGGTTAACAGACCATCACCTGGGTTACCGTCATCGACAATTAATACGGTCGGTGCATTTGGTGCGGCAGTTTCAATCACCACATCTTGGGTGACGGTTTTGCTGTTGCCAGCCACGTCGGTGACGGTGGCGACCACAGGGTAGGTGCCGTCAGGCAGCACGGTACCAGTTAAATCCACACTCCAGTTACCTTGCGCAT